>CAZZYS010000173.1:0-9598 GCA_964658285.1 uncultured Verrucomicrobiota bacterium | reverse complement strand
GCACCCACATCGTGTTGATCGGATTGACGTACGGCGGGTTGGGCACGGCCGGTGCGGCCGGTGCGACTGCCGCCGGGGCCGCCGCCGTGTCGGCCGCTGGCGCCGCAGCGGGCGAGGCCGCTGGCGCGACGGGACCGGTGGTGGTGCCGGCCTTGTCCGGCGCGGTGGCCGGGGCCGAGGCCGCCGGGGAAGGCGACTGCGCGTGGGCTTTGGTCAGGCTGCCAAAGTAGAGCGAGGCTGCCGCCATGAGCAGGAAGCAGAGCGCGATGCCGAGCGCCTTCCCGCCAAGAATGGCGAAGAACAGTTTGCGCTGCTGGGGATCTTTCAGTTTTTCTACGAATTTATTGACCATGATTGGGTCGGTGTGAATTGGGTGATGATGAACGGTTGTTTTGGATGGGCAGAGTCAATGGCGCGGACACCCCGATTTGGAGTGCGGCGAGTTCGTGGGTCATGATTTATTTACGGCATGTACATCCCTTCTCCTTTTTCCCGGCACCGGCTGGAGCCGAGCCTATTTCTGGTTGTGTTCGGGAGAGGCACCAAGCTCCTCAGCCCTGACGATTGATTACCTACAACCAGACGGAATTCCGAAAGGTTGTCCTCGCTGTGACAAGCACGCCCCCGCCAAGCAGAAACAATGCCTTGCTACTCCGACACCGAAAAAAAGCTTGGTAGTCGCAGAAATGAATGGCCGGTGCTCGTACAAACGCGAAAATCAAAAGGGGCTCATGTCAAATAATAGCCAGTTGGGTGGCGTGTATTGCGCATGGAGGCAATTTGACAAGAGGCTTTGGATGGGATGGAAACACATGGCACCGAGGCGATTCTAACTGCCGTTGTTGTCCACCCCGGAGCTAACTTTGCTTTGGAGATCGATCAGGGGCAGACTGTCAAACCTGATCCATGCACATCCTGCTTGCCGAAGACGAAAAAAAGGTGGCCAGCTTTATCCGCCGTGCGTTGCGCGAGGAGGGTTTCCAGGTGGACATGGTTCACCGGGGCGATGAGGCGTTCCAGCGGGCCAGGACCCATCCCTACGATGTGATCGTACTCGACATCATGCTCCCCGGAGGCGATGGATTGAGCCTTGTGCGCCGCCTGCGTGGAGAGCGCATTTATACCCCGGTGCTCTTCGTCACGGCGCGCACCGATCCCAACGAACGCATCGAGGGATTGGATGCCGGCGCGGACGATTACCTGGGCAAGCCCTTTGACATGGGCGAACTCCTCGCCCGCGTGCGCGCCCTGACCCGCCGCACGGGCGAGCGCCAGAGCGTCCTGCGGATCGCCGACCTTTCGCTTAACCTCCTGACGCGGCAGGTCAAGCGGGCCGGACAACCCATCGAACTACAAACGCGGGAGTTCGCGTTGCTGGAGTTTTTCCTGCGCTCGGCCGGGCGCATCCTGAGCCGCACCCAGATCATCGAGCGGGTCTGGGACTACCATTTCGACACCGGCACCAACGTGGTGGACGTTTACATCCAGCGGCTGCGACGCAAGATCGACGACGCGCACGCCACGAAGCTGCTGCACACGGTGCGCGGGGTCGGTTACCTGCTGCAAGAGGGCGAATGAAACGCTGGCCGCTGGGTTGGAAGCTCACGGCCTGGTCCGTGGGGGTCGTCGTCGCCACGTCGGGATTGAGTTTGTTTTGCACGCGCGCCTACGTGCGCGCACAGGAAATGGCGGAACTCGACGAACAGCTCGCGGGCGAGGCCACGCATTTCCTGGCGGATTTCCACGCGGCCGGTGCCCGGCTGGATTGGGTCACGGCACCGGAGATGGCACGGGTGCTGCCGGCCGTCCGCGCGCCGGACCGGTTTTTCCTCGTGACCGATGGCCGGAGCCGTGTCCTCTACCAGGCGGGCAACCCACCCGTGGATACCTTTCTCAAGGCCGGGCCGGGGCTGCACATGGCACGGGTGGGTCATACGCCCGTGCGGTTGGATGTCGTGTCCGACGGCCCACGGCTGACCCTGTATCTCGCCAGTGACCTGGCGGAGATCGACGGTCTCGTCGCCGAGATCACGCACGGCTATTTTGTCATGCTGCCATTCATCCTGCTGGCGGCGGCGGGTGGTGGCTGGTGGCTGGCGCAACAGGCTTTGCGGCCGGTGAAGGAAGTCGCCGACGCGGCCGGCTTGATCCGGTTGGAGAACTTGTCCAACCGGTTGTCCGGTGAGGACAGGCGCGACGAGATCGGCCGGCTGGTGCGGGTGTTCAACGACATGCTCGCCCGGTTGGAGCGCGGCTTCCAACAGGCCACCCGTTTCAGTGCGGACGCCTCGCACGAACTGCGCACGCCGCTGACGGTCCTGCACTGCGGCCTGGAGGCATTGTTGCGAGAACCAGACCTTCCGGCAGCACACCGGGAGGCGGTCGCCGACCTCCAGTGGCAAACCTCCAGCCTGATCGCCCTGGCAAACTCACTGCTGCTGCTGGCGCGTGCCGACGCGGGACATTTGCCGTTGGATTTGCAGGACGCCGATCTGGCCGAGATCGTGGCCGAGTGTTTGGAGGATGCCCGCATCCTGGCCGAACAACGCGGCCTGCGGGTGGAGTGCTTCGATCTGTCCGTCACCCCCGTGCGGGTGGATGTCACCCGCACCCGGCAGATCCTTTCCAACCTTCTCGACAACGCGGTGAAGTACAACGCGCCGGGCGGACGCGTGGTGGTGCGGCTGGAGCTGGCGGGCCGCTGGGCTTCCCTGCGGATCGGCAACGATGGCGCGGGCGTGCCGGCCGAAGCGCAGCCCGAGCTTTTCAAACGCTTCCACCGGGCGGGACAAAGGGAAGACCAACCCGGCGCGGGGCTGGGGTTGAGCCTGGCGCGGGAACTCGCCCGGAGCCACGGGGGCGACGTTCGTCTGGCGGAGGCCCGTCCGGGGTGGACGGAGTTCGAGTTGCGCTTGCCGGTTGACCAGAGCGATTCTTTGCTCGAATAAAAAAATCACGAGCGCCGCAAGGCGAAGGCGAGCATCAGCAGGGCCACGGCCACGATCCAGGAACCGGCGACGCGGATGCCGATCCGCACCCATTGGGGACCGGGCAGCAGCGAGACGTAGTAGGCGAAGTTCACCACGCAGAGCAGTAGACTGACCCAGGTGGCGGACAAGGTTTTCGCCACCGCCCCTCCGGTCATCCCGGCATCCACCCCGGAATCCAACCCGAGGACCAACCCGGCGATGGCGCAGACGACCCAGCGCGCCGGTGACGGGAACGGCCGGTCGAGCGCGATAGCCGCGCCCACGCCCAACCCGACGACGATCAGCAGCGGCAAAGGCACCCCGGCGATGCGTCCGGTGATCGTCAGCAACAGACCCAGGGCCGACCCGGCGGCGAAGGCCGACACCAGTTCCTGGAGGCGCAGCGGCCGGTGCTGGCCCAGCCAGATCCCGCACGCGAGCAGCACGAGGAGATGCTGAGGCGTGGTGAGGGGATGGAGAAACCCGCTGGCGAACTCCCCGAACCCCTGGAAGGTAGTGTGGGCATCCGCGCGCGTGGCGGGGATGAGAAAAAATCCCAGGCCCGTCGCGGCCAGCCGCCAGCTTTTTCGTGTCACGCTTTGATGATGCCAAACAGAAACCCGAAGCCGACGCAAGCGATGACTCCGCCCCCGACGCGCACGACCGCCTTTCCCCACGGCCAGCGGGTGAGCAAACCTAGCGCGATGCCGCTCAGATGCAGCAAACCCGTGGCGACCACGAAGCCGACCGCGTAGGTGAAGGCATTCGCCGCGTTGGGCAGTTCCGTGCCGTGCGCGTGGCCGTGGAAAATGGCGAACACGCCGACGATCACCGCCGCGATCCACAGGGGCGGCTTGGCGGCGAAGGCCACCGCCAGCCCGAGCAGCACGCCCGAGAGTGCGATGCCCACCTCCGTGCCCGGCAAGGGCACGCCCAGGATGCCCAGCGCGCCGCCGAAGGCCATCACCAGCGGGAAGATCACCGGCAGCAGCCACATGGCCGGCGCGCCGAGATAAGCGCCCCACAGCCCGACGGCCACCATCGCCACGATGTGGTCCAGGCCGGTGAGCGGGTGCAGGAAGCCGCTGACGAAACCGCCGATGCCGCCGGTTTCCGGGTGGGCGTTCGCCACGGAGGGAACCAGCATCAACAGAGCGACGGGTAGGAACCGGCGGAACGTGGAAAGAGGAAAGGCGGATTTCATTTTCATGCTCGGAAGGTCGGACGACCATTCTTGACGCTCATGCGAGGGGAGATGGAACGATCAACCGGAAAAACACTGCTACCGCGAAATTGCAAAAACGCAGGTGAAAAACCTAACCTCGCACCACCGACGTGGTTCGTTGCTCGCCGTGTGCTGCACGAACCCGGCAGACCTCTGACCCAAAGCGTTTTTCGTTTGCTCGTGGGCACACGCGTTCCCACAGACAAACGAAAACACGGTACACCGCTTCTCAAAATAGATGAGGTGGAAGCAAGTGCTGGATGGCGCTCTCCGAGCGGCATTGGTCCCACTCACGCCGCAGGCGGCTATCATTTCAGGCGGCTATCGCCGCGAACGAGACCAGTGCCGCTCGGAGAGCGCCATCCACCGTCGGCTGCGAACGCATCAGCCAACTTGAGAAACGGTGTAGCATCCCGATGCGCTTGGACAAAGGCTAGGGCAGGGACGGCGTACACTAGACCACCGCCCACACTCCCGACGCGGTGGAAGTGCGAACGGAGATTCGCGCGGAGTTTCCTCCGGCGGGAAGGCAGGGGTCTCAACGTCCGTCTTTGATCCAGACCATCGAATCCACAGCCGACCCCGGTGCGGGTCGCGGGATGTTGGTGACCGGAGCGGGGCTGGCATTCGGTGTCGCGGCTGGCGCACCTCCGGTCATCGCAGCTTCCGGCGGCTTCTGGCCGACGCGGTTCATCCGCGCGTAGTTCGGAATCGCCAGCATCGGCTTGCCGTCCGCCCACTTGCCCGTCAACACCACCACGCCGCCTAGCAGACCGGGCCGCCACTCCGCCTTGAGCGGCGCAGGGTCGAGGGGTTGGTCGAGGTTCGCCTGGTCCGCGCGCTCCACGTTGTAGATGAGCGGACCGTAGCGCAGCGCCACCCGGCCCTGATCGGCCTTGATGTGGTCGTCCGCCTTGACGCGCTGTGGTTCCAGGGGCAGTTCCAGTTCGATGCGGTCACCCGCTTTCCACTCGCGCGTGACCACGACGTAGCCCTTTTCGATGTGCGGCGTGACAACTTGCCCGTTGACCGCGAACCGCTTCAGTCCGCTGACTTCCGGCGTCGCCGTGTAGAGCTGGCTCGTGTGACGGTCGGGCACACGCACATAAACCGAGAAGGTTTTCGCCTGCGCCGGGTTGACCGTGATGGCGACCGACCCGTTCCAGGGGTAGTCGGTCTTTTGCACCATCTCCACTTCGGTGCCCGCCACCTTCCCCACCTGGATGCGGCTGCCGATGAACAGGTTCACGTAGAGGCCGTCCTCGTCCTTCGTGTAGGTCCACGTCGGGATCATCAGGAGCGTGCGCGGGATGTTGCCGGCGCAACACGGGCACGCGTGCCAGGGAGTGCGCGTGGTGTTCACCAGCGGGTTGGTGTAGCAGAAGTTTTCTCCCTGCTGGTCCGTCGCGCCGAGCAGCGCGTTGTAGATCGTCTCCTCGTAGAGATCGGCGAAACGGGCGTCGTGGTAGGCGAGGTTCAGTTTGTACTGGAAGAAGATCAGGCCGCAACTGGAGCACGACTCGCAGTAGGCATTGTTGCGCAGCGAGTAATCCGGCCCGAAACCCTCGCTCGACTCGCCGCTGCCGATGCCGCCGGTCACGTAGTATTTCTTGTTGACCAGGTTGTCCCAGATCGAGATCACGGCGCTCTCGTAGTCGCGGTCACCGGTCTCGGCGGCCACGTCGGCCATGCCGGAATAAAAGTACGTCGCGCGCACCGCGTGGCCGACCGCCTCGTACTGCTGCACCGGCGGCAGATGGCTCTGGTCGTATTCCCCGCCGCCGTGCCGGGAGTCGAGCAGGAACCGGGCAAGCCGGATGTACGCGTCGCCGCGTCCGCCGCCTTCCATGTCGTTGACGAAGCGGCCGAAGCGCACCAGCGCCTGCTCCATTTCCTCGTGGCCGTCGTACCACGTTTTCTTGCCGGGACCGATGTTGGCCACCCAACAATCGGCCAGTTTCTTGGCGGCGTTATAAAGGCGCAGGTCCTGGCCGTCCGTCAGGGTGTAATGGTTGATGGCGCTCTCGATGAAGTAGCCGCTGACGTAACCCTCGTGGTTGCCGCGTTGCGCGGGGGACCAGCGTTGCGGCCAGACCCGCCGGTCGGCCAGGGTGTAGGCCGTTTGCAGGTAGCCGTCGGGTTCCTGCGCGGAGAGGATCTTGGGAATCCAGTCCTCCAGCGTCGCGCGCATTTTTTCCTGGGCGGCGATCATTTCCGGGTCGTCCTTGGGATCGATCTGGAGCGCGATGCACATGGATTCCACCGTCTGGTGGACCCAGGCGTTGGCCCACACGGCACCACGCTGCCCCACGTGCGGGTCACCGCGGAGGGCCTTGCCCGCTTCCACGAAATTGTCGATGCCGCCCTGGCCTTCCTTGAGGTCCGAGCGATTGCATTGGTCGATGCAATGGGGCACCCAATGCACAACGAGCGATTTGACGCGGGCATCCCAGAGCGGGCTGTCGAGGCGGTAGCGCCGGGTGTACACCGCGTCGAGACGCCGGGGCGGCGGGGCGTCCAGCGCGTGGACCCGCAACGTCGAGACCGATTCCTCCCCGCCACCGCGCGCGACCAGTCGCAGCACGTAGTCGCCGGGCGCAGGGAACGTCGCGCTGGTCGTCGGCGCGCTGGCATCGGCGAACGCGACCTCGCCGGGACCGGACGCCTCGCTCCAGCGCACGACACGATCCGCGGGCGGCTTGAGCCATTGCACCCGGCCTGCCAGATAGGTCTTGCCGCCGAGGATCACCGTCCGGTCCACGCCCGCCTCCACCACGGGCGGGAACGCCGGGCTCTGGCCGGAGTCGTACACCTTCCAGTTGAGGATGCCGGTGGAGAGCCGCCCGTCGGAGACGATCTCCAGGCGCAATTTATCGGTGCGGACCTCGTCGAACGCCGTCGGGTTATAAACGTTGCCCGCCACGCCGAGCCCCCGGGGATTCGGCACGGGGATAAATTCGCTGCCGTTCCAATACAGCAGACGACAGGATCGCGGCGCGCCGACGCCCTGGCCATCGATCCACCAATAGACATCCACCTTGTTGGTGGCGATGGGCTGGCTCCAATCGTATTGCACCCACTGGGTGTCGGTCGTCGGCCAGTTGCCGTAGGAGCCGTGGCGGTTGTCGGCGGAGCTGGCCGGGTCGTGTTCGTTCTTGAGCGCGGCGGTTTTCGTGTCGCCGGAGGTGTAGCGGCTGGTGGGCGTGGCCACCTTCGCCAGATTGATCGCGGCATCATCGGCCCGCAGACCGGGGGAGGCGATGGCGAGGAGCGCGAGCAGCACGGGCAGGGAACGCGCGAAGCGGCAAAAAGACGGGGAGATCATGTTCGAGTTTGTCCGGGGGGGAAACGTGGATGGTGCACCGAAGCGGACCGCAACATCCAGCCCATTATAAACCCGCGTTTTGCTGCTGACGCCAGAAGATTTGCCTCGTCGCGGCGGTCAACATCGTGCAGCCGTTCCCGACCATTGGCGCTCCCGAGGTGAACGTGCGAGCGTCCATCGTTTCTCCGCAAGCCGATGCGCCATCTCCGTCCCCTCGCACTCGTCCTGTTCGCCCTGAACCGCGCGTGCGCCGCCGGTGCCGACGATCTACCCGGCCAATTCGCCACGCCACCCGAGGAGGCTCGCCCTGGCGTGTATTGGTATTTCATGGACGGCAACCAGACCCGTGAAGGGATCACCGGCGACCTGGAAGCGATGAAGAAAGCCGGGCTGGGCCACGCGCTGTATCTCGACGTGAACGTGGGCGTACCCAAGGGTCCGGTCGCCTTTCTCGGCGAAGAATGGCAGAACCAGTACGTCCACGCCGTGCGCGAGGCCGAACGACTCGGCTTGCAAATCATCCTCGGCTCGGGGCCGGGTTGGGCGGGCAGCGGCGGGCCGTGGATCAAACCGGCGCAATCCATGCAGCACCTCGTGGCCCAGCCGGTCGAGGTCGAGGGACCGGGAAAGTTCGCCCCGCGCCTGCCGGCCGCCCCGGCTTACACACCCTTCTTTGGTCCGCTGAAGGGCGAGATGCGGCCCTTCGAGGCCATCCGTCAGGCCGCCTTCGGGGACGTGGCCGTGCTGGCCTTCCCCACCCCGACGGGCGCGGAGAAAATCCCCGACAGCGACCAGAAGGCGCTCTACTACCGGCCTGCGTTCACGTCGGGCGGCCCGTCCGTGCGGCCGTTCCTCAAAACGCAAGCGACCTACCCGGACGTGCCCGCCGGCGGCGCGATTGCGCCGGAACGCGTCCTCGACCTGACCCGCTTCCTGCGGCCCGATGGCACCCTGGACTGGGAGGTCCCGCCCGGCCGTTGGACGGTGCTGCGTTTCGTCAGCCGCAACAATGGCAACCTCACGCGCCCGGCCCCTGCGGCGGGTCTCGGGTTCGAGGTGGATAAGTTCTCTGCTACGGCGTTCGATTTTCACTACGACACCTACGTCGGCCAACTGCTCGCCAAGGTCGGCCCGCGCCGGCCGGGCGTCGGCTGGACCGCGCTGCACATCGACAGTTGGGAGATGGGCGCGCAAAACTGGACGCCGGACTTCCGCCAGGAATTTCGCGCCCGGCGCGGCTATGACCCGCAACCGTATTACCCCGCCTACCGTGGCTACGTCGTGGGCAGCCGCGAGGTCAGCGAACGGTTCCTGTGGGACCTGCGCCAGACCGGCAGCGAGTTGGTCGTGGAAAAACACGCCCGGCGGCTGAAGGAACGCGGACGCCAGGACGGTTTCACTTTATCCATCGAGCCATACGACCTGAACCCCAGCAACGACTTCGATCTGGGCGCGGTCGCCGACGTGCCGATGGGGGAGTTCTGGAACGTGGGCTTCAACAGCGCCTTCAGCGTGGAGGAAGCCGCCTCCATCGGCCATGTGATGGGCCGTCCGGTGGTCGGGGCCGAGGCGTTCACCAGCGGCGACAAAGAGCGGTGGAAAGACTACCCCGGCAGCCTCAAGGATCAGGGGGACTGGGCTTTTGCCAGCGGGATCAACCGCTTCACCATTCACACCTTCGCCCACAAGCCCGACAGCGACCGGCCCGGCATGGTGATGGGTCCCTACGGCGTGCACTGGGACCGCGGCCAGACCTGGTGGCCGATGGTCGAGGCGTACCACCGCTACATCTCCCGTTGTTCGCAGGTGCTGCGCCAGGGGCGCACGGTGGCCGACGTGCTCTACCTCCTGCCGGAAGGCGCACCCAACGTGTTCCAGCCTCCTCCCACCGCCTACGACAAGGCGGGCAGCCGTTTGCCGGACCGGCGCGGCTACAATTTCGACGGCTGTTCCGCCACGGCGTTGATCGCTCTCGCGTCCGTGCGGGACGGCCAGGTCGTGTTCCCCGGCGGCGCGAGCTACCGGGTGCTGGTCCTGCCGGATTCGCCGACCATGACGCCCGCGCTCATCGACAAGCTC
>CAZZYS010000172.1:0-9646 GCA_964658285.1 uncultured Verrucomicrobiota bacterium | reverse complement strand
CGGTGTGGGCGGGGTTCGCGCCGTCGAAGTTCGCGCGCACGCTCAACCCCAAGACGGGCAAGCCCTACGAGTACAAGGCCGACAGCTTCGAGGCGAGCGCCTACACGCTCTCGACCGATCAACTCGGCACGCAGCTCGACCCGCCCGCGCATTGGAACCCCGATTATCCGGCCATCGACGAGCTGCCGCCGACGTTCTGCGTGCGTCCGCTGGTGGTTATTTCCATCGTGGACAAAGTGAAGACGGACCCCGGCTACCAGATGGGGGTGGCCGACATTGAGGCGTGGGAAAAAGAAAACGGCCCGATCCCGGAGGGCAGCGTGGTGTTCATCCGTTCGGACTGGTCCAAACGCTGGCCTGACCCAAAACTGGCCACGGAAGAGAAATTCCCCGGCGTGAAGCTCGACGCCTTGAAGTTCCTGCACCTCCAGCGCCACATCCTCATGCACGGTCACGAGGCGCTCGACACGGACACGACGCCCGACCTCGAAGGCGAGGCGTGGCTGTTGCGCAACGGCTACACGCAGGGCGAGGGCATTTGCAACCTCGACCAGGTGCCGGAAACGGGTGCGCTGGTGGAGATCGGGTTCCCGAAGTTCGGCGGCGGCACGGGCGGGTACGCGCGTTACATCGCCATCTGCCCGCCGGAATGGAAATACGGCGTGACGGTCGATCCGGCGAAGGAATCACCGATGCCCAAGATGAGCAAGCCGCTCCACTGGGACGAAAAGGCCGGGATGCGGGTGCGGTGACAGCCGACAGGGGTGGATGGCATCCTCCGAACGGCATCCACCTCCAAATCAGCCTTTCTTCGTCACGCGCGCCGGGGTGGTCGCGTCGCCTGCCGTGAGATCGTGTTCGGTCTCGGCCACGCTGCCGCCGGATTTCTCGGCCTCGGTCTCCTTGTGCGCGCCGTGGGGTTTCTCATGCGCGGTCTTCTTGCCGGGCTGGGGGACGTGCGCCGCGCCTGCGGTCAGGTCTTCGCCTTTGTGCTTCTTGTCGTTGATGACTTTTTTGTCGTGCTGGATGTTGCGGTCGTCGGGCATAGGGAAAGAAGAATCGGTGTTGCCGCCAGTTCCGGCCCTTTGCCCTTTGCCTTTTCGCGTTCCGGCCCGTAAGCTGGCGGCCGGCAGGAAACGGCAGTGCGCTTTTTATGAGCAACGAAATCATCCTCCGCAAAGTCCAGGCCCTCGGCGTCGTGGACCCGCTCCGAGCCACGGCGGAAACCGTCCGGGTCGTTCTCGGTGCCTATTTCACCAAGAAGGTGCTCGATGAGGAGACCTTCCGCGGCTACATGGGCATGCTCAACCCGTCGCTGCTCATCCTCATGGAAGGCTTGAAGGCGTTTTCGCTCGACCAGTCCGGCATCTCGCACAAGGTCCAGAACACCATCGAACTGGCCATCAGCGTGCTCAAGACCCGCCTGGACCGTCCGGACATCACCCTGCTGGAAGCCCGCGAAATCCGCCAGGAAATCATGACGCTGGTCCGCGAGGCGCGCGAGGAATCCAACGAACAACGCATCCTCACCGTGGGGCTGGCGGCGTTTGCGACGACGGCGCTGGTGGCCGTGGCGGGTGGGATCATGGCCGCGCTGACCGAACGCCGCAGCGGTGGCGGTGGTGGCGGTGGGAGCAAAATGCTGGGCCGTATCAACGTGCCGTTGCTCAAGGGAAAATGACCCACCAAAAACGCGCCCTCGTCACCGGCGGCGCGGGCCTCATCGGCTCGCACGTCACCGACCACCTCGTCCGTGAGGGCTGGACCGTCCGCATCCTCGACAACCTCGAACCCCAGACCCACCGGCTCGGCAAGCCCGCGTGGATCAATGAAAAGGCGGAATTTGTCCACGGTGACCTGACCGACCGCGCGACCGTGCGCGCCGCGATGGAAGGCATCGACGTGATTTTCCATCAGGGCGCGTACGGCGGTTACATGCCCGAGATCGCCAAGTATGTGAAGGTCAACAGCTTCGGCACCGCGCAGTTGCTGGAGGTCATCCGCGAGGACAACCTGCCCATCAAAAAGATCGTTGTTGCCAGTTCGCAGGCGGTCTACAGCGAGGGCGCGGCGAACTGCCCCGCGCACGGGCTGGTGTTCCCGGCCGTGCGCCCGGTCGAGCAACTCCGCGTCGCCGACTGGACCGTCCATTGCCCGTTGTGCGGCGAGGGCACGACCCCCGTGCCCACGCCCGAGGAAGCGCCCGTCGGCGGCGAGACGGTCTACGGGCTGACCAAGGTGGACCAGGAGAAACTCGTCCTACTCTGGGGCAAACAGGTGGGTATCCCGACGGTGGCGCTGCGGTATTCGTGCACGTACGGGCCGCGGCAGTCGATCTTCAACCCATACACGGGTGTCATCGCCATCTTTTGCACGCGGTTGCTCAACGGCTTGCCGCCCGTGCTCTACGAGGACGGCGAACAGACGCGCGATTTTTCGTTCGTCGAAGACATTGCGCGGGCGAACTGGCTCGTCGCCGAATCCAACGCGCTCGACGGCCTGCCGGTCAACGTCGGCAGCGGAAAAGGGGTGCCGGTGCGCGAGGTGGCCGAACAGATCAGCGAGGCGTTGGGGATCAGGATCGCGCCGGAGGTCAACGGGGAGTTTCGCCCCGGCGAGATGCGGCATCTCACGAGCGGCACGAAGCGCATCCGCGAGGGCGTGGGTTACGCACCGCAGACCGACCTGCTGACGGGCGTCGGGCGTTACTTGGAATGGATTCGCACGCAGGGCGACGTGAAGGATTATTTTACCGAGGCTTCGCAAGGATTGAAAGCCAAAGGGATCGTGCACCGGGCAGCGGCGAAGTGACGTTGGCGACCGTGTGCATGGCGGCCGAGGAAATGGGCACCAGCGACCCGCTCGACACGGAAGCCTGGAGCCGCTACATTCGCGGCGAATATGCCCCTGACGGTCTACCACCAGAAGCGGAACCAACGGATGAAGAACCGTGCGGCGCGAGACTCCGCGCGGCAACCGTTCTCTGTCGCCGATGCCATCTCGCAGTATCTCCGTCTCAAGCGAGGGAGCACACGCAACTCACCGACGGCGGCAAAAGGAAAGAAGGTCGCTTTGCAGTCGGCCGGATAGTCCGTCCGTTGGAAGAGCAGGCACTGGCCAAGTGGGCGGCGGAGGAAGGATGCCTCCTGGATGGAGCGCTCTTGGAAAATAAGTGGGTCAAACAGAATAAGATGGGCGGGGCGGAACACGAAATCTACTTCGAGCCTGCCGCGCAACGGTGGTTTAAGCGCAACAACCTTACGTACCACACCACTTACTTGGAATATCTTCACCGGTTGGCACTGCACAATTTCTTCTTCCCGGAAGCGCCGGTTTGTCTCGAAGGATTTGCGAAGTCCGCAGAAGCGCTGCTGCCAGTCCTGTCGCAGCCCAACGTCCGTGTGGAGCATGGGGCCGCACGCGCCGTGACTGAGAAGGCGATGCGGCTGTTAGGCTTCGAGCGGCAGCAGGACGACAACTACTACAGCCGTGCCTTGGGAATCCTGGTGGAGGATTTGCACGATGAGAACGTGGTGACTGGAGAGGACGGCGAACTTTACATGATCGACCCGGCGCTGTACCTCGATGACCGCAGCAAGGGGCTGCGACTGCGTCTGCGGGCGGAAAACCAAGGGTGATCCCGGCTGCCATCCGATTTTCGATTCATGGTCTCCGTCATTATCCCCTGCCTCAACGAGGAGGAACCCATCGCCGACGTGGTGCGCGAATGCCTCGCCACGGGCCTCCCGCGTGAGGTGCTCGTCGTGGACAACGGCAGCACCGACCGCACCGCCGCACGCGCCACCGCCGCGGGCGCACGCGTCGTTTCCCAGCCCGCCCGCGGCTACGGACGCGCCTGTGCCGCCGGCGTCGCGGCAGCCGACCCGGCGTGCGAAATCCTCCTGTTCCTCGACGGCGACGGCAGCGACGTGCCCGCGCTCATGGACCGGCTCATCGCGCCGGTCGCCGACGGCACGCAGGATTTCGTCATCGGCTCGCGCACCCGCGGCGAACGCGAACCCGGCAGCATGAACGCCCAGCAGGTCTTCGCCGGGCACCTGGCGGGCTTGCTCATGCGCGCGCTCTACGGGGTGAAATACACGGACATGTGCCCGTTCCGCGCGATCCGCCGCGACACCCTGCTTGCCCTCGGCATGGAGGAAATGACCTACGGCTGGAACCTCGAAATGCAGATGAAAGCCGCCAAGGCCCGGTTGCGGGTGCTTGAGGTCCCCGTCGCCCACCGCTGCCGCACGGGCGGGGTGTCGAAGGTGTCGGGGACGTTGCGCGGGACGTTCGTGGCGGGCTGGAAGATCGTGACGACCTTCCTCCGCATCGCGCGCGGGGCGAAGTAACTTGTTTGTGTCTTCGGGAAGGTTGCGCGTACCGCCGCGCCATCCTAATCTTCACGCCCGATGAACTTTGACGCTGAGTGGCTCGAAACCGACGGCCGTGGCGGCTTTGCCTCCGGCACGGTGGGTGGGGCACGTTCGCGGCGTTACCACGCGCTGCTGCTACCCGCCACGCGTCCGCCCGTGGCGCGCACCGTCCTCGTCAACGGCCTGGAAGCCTGGCTCGAAACTCCCGCCGGCCGCTACCCGCTTTCCACCCAACGTTACCCTGGCAGTCCCGACGACGTGCTCGCCCCGCGCGGACAGGATTTCCTCGTGGATTTTCGCGTCGATCCGTGGCCGTGCTGGACGTTCCGGTTTCCCGACGGCACGAGCGTCGTGCAAGAAATCTTCGTCCACCAGGCCACCGGCCTGACCGCGCTCGGCTGGCGCTTACCCACCCCGGCCCCCGGCTGCCGGTTGGAGCTGCGCCCGCTTTTCTCCGGCCGCGACTACCACGCGCTGCACCACGAGAACGACGCCTTTGCTTTTGCGCCCGTCGAGCGGCAAAACGACGGCGGCAACGCCCTCTGGCGGCCGTATCCGGGCGTTCCTGGCGTGCGGGTCTGGAGCAGCGGCGTCTACCGGCACGAACCGGCGTGGTATCGCCATTTCCTTTACTCCGAGGAACGCGCCCGCGGCCTCGACGACCAGGAAGACCTCGCCGTGCCGGGCGTGTTCGTGTGCGATCTCGCACGCAACGGCACCGCCGCCCTGCTTCTCGCGGCCGACGACGACTCTGGCGGCGTCGCGTCCACGCCGCCGCTCCCCGCCGCCGCCAGCGCGGGCAACCTCCTGCCCGCCCTGCGCGCCGACGAGGAACGCCGCCGGAGTACCTTCCGCGACGACCCCCGCCGCGCGGGCGACGCCTACCTCGTGCGCGGCGGGCGCGGGAGCACGGTCATCGCCGGTTACCCGTGGTTCACGGACTGGGGGCGCGACACGTTCATTGCGCTGCGCGGGCTCTGTCTGGCGGCGGGGCGGTTCGAGGAAGCGCGCGAGATTCTTTTGCAATGGGCGGGCGCGGTGTCCGGCGGCATGTTGCCCAACCGCTTCCCCGACGGCGGCGAGGCCCCCGAGTACAACACGGCCGACGCCGCGTTGTGGTTCGTCATCGCGGCACACGACTACCTCGCGCTGGCGCCCCGGCCCGCCAACGCCGCCGACCTGGAACGCCTCGCGCGTGACCAGACCCAACTCCTGGCCGTCTGCGAAGCGATCCTCGACGGCCACGCCGCCGGGACCCGCTACGGCATCCACGCGGACCCGGACGACGGCCTGCTTTTCGCGGGCGAACCCGGCGGCACCACCGCGCTGACGTGGATGGACGCGCGCGTGGACGACCGCCCCGTCACCCCACGCGTGGGCAAGCCCGTGGAAATCCAGGCGCTCTGGCTCAACGCGCTCGCGCTGATGTCCGCCAATTCCGCGCGCTGGAGACGGCTGTACGAACGGGGCCGGGTGCAGTTCGAGGCGAAATTCTGGAACGGGGAGCGCGACTGTCTCTTCGACGTGATCGATTGTGACGGCCAGCCCGGGTCCAACGACGCCAGCCTGCGGCCCAACCAGATTTTCGCGGTCGGCGGCCTGCCGCTGGTGCTCCTGACGCCCGCCCGGGCGCGGGCCGTCGTGGCCTGCGTGGAGACCGGACTCCTCACGCCGCTGGGCCTGCGCACGCTCGCGCGGGGCGAACCGGGTTACAGCGGGCGCTACGAGGGCGGCCCGGCGGCGCGCGACCGCGTTTACCATCAGGGGACGGTGTGGCCGTGGTTGCTCGGGCCGTTCGTGGAGGCGTGGACGCGGGTGAACGGCGACGACGCTGCGGCGCGGACGGCGGCGCGCGCGAGGTTCCTCGCCCCGCTGCTCGCGAGCCTGCCGGCGTCGCCCGGGATCAATCATCTGCCCGAGATCGCCGACGGCGACGCCCCGCACACGCCACGGGGTTGTCCGTTCCAGGCGTGGTCGATGGGTGAGTTGACCCGGCTGGCATTGGGGGTGCTGAAATAACGCCCCGCATGCACCGGCAGAGAATCACCCTGGGATCACACTCCTATCCGGCCACAGGCGAGGACGCCCGCCGACAGAGTGCCGCGCTGGATTCCTGGCGGACCTTGCCTGATGTCGATCTGGTGGATTTGCAGTTCGCGCACCTGTCCGACCCGCCGGAACTCCCCGGTTTCCGCCGCGTCCGCAAGCTGCGCCAGGACTCCGTGGAACTCACGGGAGCCGCAGGCCGGCGCAAGCCCATCGTGTCGGAGATGTTCGATCTGCTGGCGCGAGAGGCACTCGCAACGGGCAATGATCTTTTTATGTTCTCGAACTCGGACATCCTGCTGATGCCCGAAACGGTTGCGGCGGTCTTCGCGGCGGCGGAGGAGGGTTGCAAGGCGCAGGTGTTTTCGCGGATGGATTTTGACGGTCAGACCGGCCTGGATGTCGAAATGATGTACCCGGGGCAGGACACCTTTGCGCTGGATGCTCGTTGGTGGATGGAAAACCGCTGGCGTTTTCGGCCGTACGTCATCGGCGAGACCAGTTGGGACAACGTTTACACGGCGATCATGGTGATGCACGCGCCGACGCGGCTGTATAACCGCTCGACATTGACCCGGCACGAGAAACATCAGGTCATCTGGTACGACAGCCCGTTCCGCGCGCACAACCTCCTGTTGCTCACGCTGGATTCCTACTATCACGGCGATTGGTGCCGATACTGCGATGGGTTGCGCGTGCTCCGGGCCAACGGAAGAGCCGGGGATGAAGCGCAGGAGGAGACGTTGAAGAAAGAGTCCTTCCGCCTGCGCCCCGACGGGCGCACCCGCTTGATCCACGCGGGCCGTGTCGGGCGTGCGTTCGCGCGGGAATGGGTGGCGCGTGCAAGGCGGGGGAAGTTCGGCCTGCCTCCTTACCGGAGTGTCTACCTGGCCCTCTGACCGACCTGTTCGCTTTTAAGGAATCGACAATCCGTCGGAGTCAATCCACAGTGCATTCATGGCGGAAGTGATTGATTTGGCGGCCCGCATCGCGGCAGAAAGCGCTTCCCTGCCACCCGACAAACAAAGTGCCGTGCTCGATTTCGTCCTGTTCGTGAAGGAACGTGCGGGTCTCAGTTCTATCGAGGGCGGCGACGCGGCTTGGGATCGGATCATTGATCATCCCGTTGCTTACCCGAAGTTCGACGCGTTTCTGCGCGAGGCAGCACAAGAGGGCGAGGAACCGCTCGATCCCGCCCGCCTGTGATTTCCACGACGCGTCCGAGTTTCTGGCGTGCCTATGGCGCACTTGATCCCAAGGTGCGTGAGGCCGCGCGGCGGGTTTACCGAGCTTTCAAGCACAGGAACGACCTGATATGAGTGAAACGACGATCTGGGGTATCCATGCGGGGCGGTCCGGCGACGCCGAAACCTTATTTCTGAAGAAAAACCGCATTGGTATCGGCTGGGCCAAAGTCGGAGATGCGTCCGCATTACCCGCGACGCGGGACGCCTTCAAAGGTGCAGTTGAAAAAGCGTATCCAGATAAGAAGCCTGGTGCGATCCCAAACAGCGCGGGACAAATCTATCGGTTCGTCCATGAGATGAAGCTGGGCGATCTTGTGGCTTATCCGTCGAAACTCGACCGGCGCGTTTACGTTGGCCGCGTCGCCGGCCCTTACCTGTACGACCAGCAAACCGAACCCGGCTATCCACACACGCGCCCGGTCAAATGGCTAAAATCCGTCGCCCGCGAGCAACTCACCCAAGGTGCACTCTATGAAATCGGTGCGGCTTTGAGCCTTTTTCTCCTCAAGAACTTCGCCGACGAGTTTCGCGCGGTGGCAGAGGGGAAGACGCCTGCACCCTCCGTGCAGGATGACGAGACGGTGACAATGGTGACCAAGGAAATCGCCGAAACCACGGAAGATTTCATTCGCAAGCGTCTCTCTCAGGAAACGAAGGGGTTTCCCTTCGAGGAATTCATCCAGCATCTGCTGGAGTGTATGGGTTGCCGAACGCGCCTCACGCAGAAGAACGAGGCTAGTGTGGACATCATCGCGCACCGTGATCCGCTCGGCGTCGAACCACCGATTATTAAGGTACAGGTCAAGAGTGGTTCTGGACCAATGAAAGACGAGGACGTGTCCGCGCTCTACAGCAAGCTATCGCAAGGCGAATATGGGTTGTTCGTCACGCTCGGCAGCTTCATGCCCAAAGCGCGCGAGACGGAGCGAAGTAGAGCGAATCTACGCCTGATCGATGGCGGCGAGTTAGTCGAGTTGATCCTGGAACACTACGACCGATTTGGATCGCGCTACAAAAACTTGCTTCCACTGCGACGAATCTATGTGCCCGATTTGTTGCTGGAAATGGAAGGATGAAAGGGGCAAATATGCTCGGACGACTTTATCCCGCGCGAACACTGTTTCAGGAATCCTGAGTCCAAGTTTTCTTGGGCACGGTGGTATCGTCCGCTGAAGCTGCCACCTCAGTAAAGGACTGCGCCGTTCATAAAAAACCGTTGCTCCCGCCGGGTGTGTGCTGTCAGGCTGGAATGAATACCCGGACATCGGTTGTGTCCGCTTTATCCGTCCAAATGTCCACCGTCCCCGCCGAACGCGTCCGCGTCCACGCGAAGTTTTTCTTTCGCGGGGACCGGAAATTCTTCCTCAAGGGCGTCACCTACGGGCCGTTCGGTCCCGACGCGGCGGGTGAATTCTTCGGCACACCCGAGCGCGTGCGCGCCGACCTCGCGCTCATGCGCGACCTTGGCGTCAACCTCCTGCGGGTCTACTACGTCCCGCCCCGCTGGTTCATGGACCTGCTGGCCGAGGCGGGGCTGTTCGTGCTGATCTCGATCCCCTGGGCCGAGCACGTCGAATTTCTCAACGACCGCATCATCCGCGCGCAGGTCGTGCGCACCGTGCGCGAGGCGGTCGGCGTGCACCGGGGGCATCCGGCGGTGTTCGGCTATCTCGTGGGCAACGAGATTCCCACCACGATGGTCCGCTGGCTGGGCGTGCGGCGGGTCACCCAATTCCTCGAACATCTCATTAACGTCGCCCGCGCGGTCGATCCGGCGGCGCTGTATTCCTATGCGAGTTATCCACCCACGGAATACCTCCTGCCGCAGAACGTCGATTTCTGCACGTTCAACGTCTACCTGCACGCCCAGCGCGACTTCGAGAACTACCTCCTGCGCCTCCAAAACCTCGCCGACGACAAGCCGTGCATCATGGGCGAGTTCGGCATGGACACGATCCGCCACGCGCAGGAGGA
>CAZZYS010000171.1:8530-9686 GCA_964658285.1 uncultured Verrucomicrobiota bacterium | reverse complement strand
CTGCCCAACCGCGTCGTCATGGCCCCGCTGACCCGCAACCGCGCCGGGGAACTCGGCCTGCCCAATGCGCTCATGGCCCGATATTACGCCCAGCGCGCGGACGCGGGACTCATCATCAGTGAGGGCACGCACATCTCCGAACAGGCCATCGGCTGGTGGCAGGCTCCGGGCGTTTACACGGGTGAGATGGAGGAAGACTGGCGGCTCGTCACCGACGCCGTGCATCAAAAGGGCGGACGCATCTACATGCAGCTCTGGCACACGGGGCGTTCGTCGCACCACCTCCTGCGGCGCGACCACACGCCGGGCGTCTCCTCGTCCGCCATTAAGATCGAGAGCAAGGAGGGCGTGCACACCCCCGAGGGCAAAAAAGACCACGAGGTGCCCCACGCGCTGACGCTGGACGAGATTCCCAGGGTCGTCACCAGCTACGAACTCGCCGCCCGCCACGCCAAGGGCGCGGGTTTCGACGGCGTGGAAATCCACTCCGCCAACGGCTACCTGCTCGACCAGTTCCTCCAGAGCAAGGTCAACGGTCGCACCGATGCGTACGGCGGCTCGGTGGAAAACCGCGCCCGGCTGCTGCTGGAAGTCGCCGACATCGTCATGGGCGTCTGGGGACCGGAACGCGTCGGCGTGCGCCTCTCGCCCAACGGGGTCTACAACGACGTGGGTTCGCCCGATTTCCGCGAGCAGTTTCTCTACGCCGCCACCGAACTCGGCAAGCGCGGCCTCGGCTACTTACACGTCATGGACGGCCTCGGCTTCGGCTTCCACGAGCTGGGCGAACCGATGACGCTCAAGGAGTTCCGGGCGGTGTTTCCCAACGCGATCATCGGCAACGTCGGCTACACCCGGGAAACCGCCGAGGAACGCATCGCCTCGGGCGACGCCGATCTGATCGCCTTCGGCCGGCCGTTCATCACGAACCCGGACCTCGTGGAGCGTTTCGAGAAAGGTCTGCCGCTCGCGGCGTCCGACGACCCGAGCCATTGGTACAGCTTCGGCCCGGAGGGGTACGTCGATTATCCCGACGCCAACGGCGTCGTCCAAACAAGGTAGGGATGCCTCTCCGAGGCAGTCCCAAATTTAGTTTGGATGATGCCGCTTTCACTTGACGCTCGGCCCGGAAAATCTAGGGACTGCCTCGGAGAGG
>CAZZYS010000171.1:6149-8520 GCA_964658285.1 uncultured Verrucomicrobiota bacterium | reverse complement strand
TTTGCACGACGTTTGGCGTTGCAGGAATGCGCCTTCTGCCTGTAGAGCTTGGACCGACCTATGCCTGAATCCTCGACGCCGCTGGACCTCAAAACGAAACTCCTCGACATCCTCATCGAACGCTCGGTGCGGCGGGGCGAGTTTACCTTGGCGTCGGGGGCCAAGAGCGACCTGTACGTCAATTGCAAGCTGACGGCGCTCGACCCTGCCGCCGCGCTGCTGGTCGGCGCGGTCGGTTGGGAACTCCTCAAGCAAACCGCCGCCCGGCACGACACGCGCATCGACGCCGTCGGCGGCCTGACGATGGGCGCGGACCCCATCGCATTGAGCATCGGCATCGCCGCGCAGTTGGAAGACCCCGGCAGCGCGCTCCAGACCTTCACCGTGCGCAAGGCCGCCAAGGAACACGGCACGAAAAAGCTCATCGAGGGGAATTTTGCCGCGGGCAACACCGTGGTCGTCATCGACGACGTGGTGACCACGGGCGGCTCGACGCTCCAGGCCATCGAAGCGGTGGAAGCCGCCGGGGGCAAGGTGGCCTTCGTCATCGCGCTGGTGGACCGCCAGGAAGGCGGCCGGGAGAACATCGAGAAACGCGGCTACAAGGTGGTGTCGTACTTCAACCGCGCCGACGTGCTGCGCAAACCGCCGCACGAGGCGGGGCTGCCATGAACGCCCAAGAGGCTTTCGAGGCGTTTCTGACCCCGCCCAAAAGTCCGGAGTTTTCCCGGGAAACCCGGATTCTCTCGCAGGCGGCGCTGTCCCGCGTGCGGCTGGGTCCGAACGGTTTTGCACGCGGCGGCGACGCCGAAGTCCAGGTTTATGCGTGGGGAACGGGGCCCGCCGTGCTTTTCGTCCACGGCTGGGGTGGCAACGCCGGGAACCATTACGCGGGCATCGAAGCGGTCTTGCAGGCGGGCGGGAGCGCGGTGGCCTTCGACGCCCCGGGGCACGGCCGCTCGGAGGGGACGCTTTCCTGCGCCCCGGCGTTCGCGTGGGCTCTCGCGGGGGTGGCGGCGCACGTCGGCGAACTGCGCGGGATCGTCGCGCATTCCCTGGGGGCGGCGGCGGCCTGCATCGCCATGCGGCGCGGCGTGCAAGCACCGCGCGCGGTGTTGCTGGCGAGCGCCTGCTGGGTGGCGCCCGTGCTGAAGCAGTACACCGACCGGCAAGGGTTTTCCGAAGAACTGGCCGAGGACGTGCAGCGGGTGGCTCGGGAGGTGTTCGGGCCGGACGAATCCTCGGCGGCGGACAACGCACGGCACTTGCACGGAACGCGCGGTTTGCTGCTGCACGATTCCGAAGACCGTGACATGCCGTACGGTCATTCCGAGGCGATTGCGGCGGCGTGGCCGGGGGCGGAGTTGGTGGACGTGCCGAAGGTGGGCCACTTCAGCATCCTGCGTTCGCGGACGGTGGTGGAACGGATGCGCGAGCACGTGCTGGGCGAGGCCGACCACCGAAGTTGAGCGCACGGACCGCCGCGCCAGCGGCGTCGAAACCAAGGTAGGGATGGCTCTCCGAGCCGTCCCAAGATTGGCTTGGATGATCTCGGTGCGCACGGAGCGCCTCGCCGGAAACATTTGGGACGGCTCGGAGAGCCATCAGGACCTTGGGACGACCGGCAGCCGGACGGCTGCCTGTCCGCAAGAAAACTCCCGCTTACCCACCGCCCAGCGCGGTCAATCGCATGGGTAGCTGGCTCGCTTCCACCACGCTCTCCTCCCGCGTGGCGAGCGTCTTGAGCTTTACCAGCGGCCATTCGTGGCCGACAACCGCCGCGTACTTTGCCCCCATCGCCTCCGCCGCTTGGAACTGCTTACCGATCTTCGCCGCCGTCAACGCGAAATCCACCCGCCGCCCCGCCGCGCGCAGTTCACCCACCAGCCCGAGCGCCTGCGGCCGGAACGCCTCATCGGCTACCACGACGTACACCTCCGGGGCGGACGCACTCCGCACCGCCGCGTCGAGCAGCGCCGCCGTGTGCGGCCGTTCGCGCAACAGGTCGAGCAGGGTCACGTCGCCCACCGCGAACCCCAGCGCCGGGTGCTTCACCGCGCCGTCGCTCAGCGTGCCGATGAGTTCGTCGTAACGCCCCCCGCCCGCCAGCGCGCGCGATTTCTGGCCACGGTCGAACACCTCGAACACCACCCCCGTATAATACGCCAGCCCGCGCACGATCCTCGGGTCGAACGTCACAAATTCCTCCAGCCCCCGCGCGCGCAGGTCCGCTTCCAACGCGCCGAGCGCGCCGCCGAGTTCGCTGGCGGGTTTGCCCAGGAAAGCGTCGAGTTCCTCGCGGGTCACGCCGAAGGCCGCGAGCTTCTGCGCCGTGACCTCGGGGCGTTCGCGTTCGATCTTGTCGATGATC
>CAZZYS010000171.1:0-6049 GCA_964658285.1 uncultured Verrucomicrobiota bacterium | reverse complement strand
AAGAAGCTGGCGATGGAAAACCACTTCAGCGGCTTCTTGAACTCGCGGTCCCGGGCGGCAACCATCCGCGCGAGGGTGGGGGTCATCTCGGGGCGCAGGGCGACCTCGCGTTCGCCCTTGTCCTTGAAATCGAAGAGCTGGCCGACCAGTTCGCCGCCGCTTTTCTTTTTGTAGAGTTCGACGCTCTCCAGCACGGGACCGTCGATCTCGACGAAGCCGTAGCGCCGGGCCACCTCGCGCCAGCGGGCGAAAACGTAGTGGCGCGCGGCGCAGTCGGCCGGGTAGAAGTCGCGGAATCCGGGCAGGGTCTGGATCATCTCGGGAAACGGTCAAAAAGTGGACCGTCAAGATGAATGTGCCGCGCGCAGAAGCAAGTGGGCTGTTCCGGGCGATGTGTGCAGCGGGTCGGGCCGTGATCGCCGGGGTTTTATCGGTCGGACTTGACCCAGGTGAGGGAATTTTGTAGGAGGAGGGATGCGCGCTTTCCTGGTCGCCTTGCTCTTGCTGCCACTGGCATCCCTGGCTCAAACGACGACCCCGGACCCACTCACGGTGATCCTGCCGTCGGGTCGCACCCTGCATTTCGAGTCGGCGGATGCGAAAGCAAAATTCCTGGCCGCGCAGGAGCGTCAGAGGCAGGTGCAGGCATCGCAACCGACGCCGACGCCACACACGCCAGCGACGATGGGGACCACCCTCCTCGACTCCGGCGAAACCACCTCGGCCGGGGTCGGCACGCCCCATGCGAGCGCGCTCGACCAGCCATCCCAGTCGCGGATTCCCATCAACGGAAAGGTGATGCAGGTCACCGAGGACGGCATCCGGGTGGCGAACTCCACCGGTAAAGACGTGATGGTGGTAGGTTACCCGAGTCTCGAAAAGGTCGCCGAAGGGGATGGTTGCCACTTCATCGCGTCGGACAGCGGAACGACCGTTTATACCACGGTGACGGGTGCAAAGCGACAGATCGCAAAATACACGTACGTCAGCGGGCACGTCGAAAAATAGCCCGGGCGTTCCAGGCACGACCCTGGCGAGCGTGCGGTGACTTCCACGATGGACGGCGCAACCGCCGGGTGCGGCGCGCGCGATTTCTCACGGCTAGTTCTTTCATCTTATGGCTGCGACACCTCTTGGCAAAAAGTCCGGTTCCACCGCTGTGCAGGAACCGCCAACGGCTTTCGAGGTCCTGCCGCCGGAGGGCAAGGGCGGCGCGCATCCTGGCACGACCGGCCTCCCCGGCTCGAAGGAAGAGATGATCTCCCGGCTCATTGCCTACGTGATGGACAATCTCGTCAAGGTTCCCGGCACGAAGGCGCGGGTGGGTATCAATCCGTTCCTGGACCTGATCCCGTTCGTGGGCGACGGCGCGGCGATGTTCATCTCGGCCGCCACGATCCTCGAAGGCGCGCGGCGCGGCGTGCCCAAGGTCGTGCTGACGCGCATGGGCCTGAACATCCTGCTCAACGGCGTCGTCGGCACGCTCCCGGGCGTCGGGGAGGCATTTGCGTTCTGGTTCAAGCCGTCGTCGCGCAACTACCAGCTTCTCGTCCAGCATTCGCCCGCCATCGGCACGGTCGCGCCCAAGACCACGGCGCGCGATTGGGCGTTTGTCATCGGGCTGGTCGCGCTCCTGCTCATCGTGCTCGGTGCGTTGGTGGGCGTCGGGTTTTTCGTCATTGCCTGGCTGTACCACGCGCTGTTTCACGGGGCCGGTCACTAAAGAACGGTTGCGCGCAATGACGCCCGAGCAGTTTTGCGCGGTTTATCCGCGGCTGTACCACATGACGGAGGCTGCCGCGTGGCCGAGCATCGAGCGGCACGGCCTCCTGAGCACCAGCGCGCTGCTCGATCTCTACGGGGTCGCCGGGGCGGAGCGCGAACGGATCGAATGCCAGCGGCGGGCCACCGCCATCGCGGTGGAACACCCCGAGTACGGGGTGACCTTCATCAACGACCAGCATCCGATGACCGACGCGACGTTGCGTCCCGCGCTGATCGACATGACCCCTTCCGAGTGGTACGCGCACCTCAATGCGAGGGTGTTTTTCTGGGTGAACGAGGCCCGGCTCGAACGCTTGCTCAATACCTACCGGCAGCGCGACAAAATCGTGCTCGTGCTCGATTCCGCCAGGGTGCTCGCCCGGCACGCCGCCCAGACGATGCTCTCGCCCATCAACTCGGGGTTTTCGTTGCGTTTTCCCCAGCGGCGTGGCCGGGAGACGTTCCGGTCGTTGGCGGACTATCCGTTCGAGGAATGGGTGCGCAAGCGAGGGTTGGCCGATGCCGTGGCGGAATGCACCGTGCTCGGCGGCGTGACCGACGTGGCGGGAGTGTTGATCGAGACCCGGGCCGCTCCGGCCGGCGTGAGGCAGCCACCGTCGACGCCCGTCCGCCGCCGTTCGTCGGCTGGGAGTTGACGGCGGGGGTTACCCGGCGTTTCCTTGCCGTTCCCCCTTTCACCCCTCATCCTTTCATCTTTTCTTCTCATGGGTCGCCAATGGCTCCAGGCAAAACGCGAGGTCGCCAACCTCAAAAAAGGTCAGGTCGTCGGCAAACTGGTCAAGGAGATCATGGTCGCCGCCAAGCTCGGCGGACCTGACCCGGCTGGCAACGCCCGCCTGTTCACCGCCATCGAAAAGGGCCGTCGCGAGAACGTCACGCGCGACGTGATCGAACGCGCCATCAAAAAAGGCTCCGGCACGGGCGACGAAAAACTCGTGCTCGAGCACGTCGTCTTCGAGGGATACGCGCCGAACAAGGTGCCCGTCATCGTGGAAGTCATGACGGACAACAAGAACCGCACCGCGCCCGACATGCGGCTGTTGTTCAAGCAGGGCCAACTCGGCACGAGCGGCAGCAACAAATTCCTGTTCGACCACGTCGGCATCATCGAAGCGCACCATCCCGACGCCGGGGCCGATCTGGAAGCGGCGGCCATCGAGGCGGGCGCGAACGACTTCGAGGGGTTGACCCACGAGCAGAACGACGACATCCCGGAGGGCGCGGCCGGCGTGCGTCTGCTGGCGGACGACACGGCGGTCCATGCCGTGTCTCAGTGGCTCAGTGCCAACGGCTGGACGGTGGTCACGAGCGAAATCGGCTACGTGGCGAAGAATTACCCCGAGTTGACCGACGAACAAAAGGCCGAGACCGGCGCGTTCCTGCAAAAGCTCGACGATTACGACGACGTGGCCCGCGTCTGGGCGGCGGTGAAGTAATCATTCGTTCCGTGCGCACGCTTTTGTTTTTTGCGTGGCTGGCTGCCGCGGCATCGTTCGCACGCGCGCAGCAGCCAGCGCCAGCCACTACGATCCTGTTCGTCGGCAACAGTTTTACCTATGGCGGATCAACGAAGGTTCATTCCTACAACGCGGCCAATGTGACCGACGAGCCGCCCGGCGAACAGCAGGTCGGCGGCATCCCGGCGATCTTCAAGAAATTCGCCGATGAGACCGGCCTGCGTTACGAGGTTCATGTCGAAACGGTCGGCGGTAAGGACTTGACGTTTCACTACGAGCACGCGTTATCTCTTCTTTCCAACGGCAAATGGGACGCCGTGGTTTTGCAGGGTTACAGCACCGAACCCCTGCCGGAGGCACGCGGCGGCAATCCCATCAGCTTCCTCCGCCACGCGGATCTGTTGGACAGAACGATCCTCGCGGGCAAGCACAACGCGAAGATTTATCTCTACGAGACTTGGGCGTATCCTCTCAAGACCTATCCCGCAAACCCTGCCGACCCCGCTCAACCTCTCGCCGCCATGACCGACGATCTGCGGGCCGGGTACGCGGATGCATTCTCGGGACTTGGAACCCACTCGGCCGTCGTTCCCGTCGGCGACGCCTGGATGCAGGCCATCCGTTCCGGTGCCGCGGCCGCCGACGCCACGCAACCATCAAGACCGGGGCAGATCATGCTCTGGGACACCGATCACAAACATCCGAGCGTGGAGGGTTCCTATCTCGCGGCCCTGGTGTTGTTCGAAAAGATCACGGGCACGGACGTGCGGAAGTTTGCGGCCGGCGAGCAGGCCGCGCGTGAACTGGGCATCCCGACGCAAGACACGGTCAAACTCCAGGAAATCGCCGATGCGGCGGTGCGCGCAGGCAAGCCGTGAGAGGTTGCCCCTTGCATGGCGGACGCGCCGCCGCCAGAGTGCCCTCCCGTTTTTCGCCGATGAACCTGTCACCCCCATGAGCCTGCTCGTCCAGAAGTACGGCGGCACGTCTGTCGGGAACCCGGAGCGCATCCGCAACGTCGCCCGGCGTGTCATCGAGACGCAGCGCGCCGGTCACCGCGTCGTCGTCGTCGTCTCCGCGATGTCGGGGGTGACCGACGGCCTCATCAAACTCGCGCACGAGGTCTCGCCCGCCCCATCCGAACGCGAGCTGGACGTGCTCCTGGCCACCGGCGAACAGACCACCATCGCGCTCCTGGCGATGGCCATCCACGCCCGGGGCGTGCCCGCGCTCTCGCTGACCGGCGCGCAGGCGGGCATCGTCACCGACGGCGTGCACACCAAGGCCAAGATCGCCAACATCACGCCCAAGCAAATCCTGAGCGCGCTCGACGACGGGCAGGTCGTCATCGTCGCCGGTTTCCAGGGGCAGACGATGGCCGGGCAGGTGACGACCCTCGGCCGGGGCGGATCGGACCTGACGGCCATCGCCATCGCCTCGGCCGTCGGCGCGGACCTGTGCCAGATTTTTACCGACGTGGACGGCGTGTTCACCTGCGACCCGAGACTGGTCCCCAACGCCCGCCGGCTCGACGATCTTTCCTACGAGGAGATGCTCGAAATGGCGAGCAGCGGCAGCAAGGTCATGCAATCGCGCTCGGTGGAATTCGCCAAGAAGTTCGGCGTGAAATTTGAAGTACGCAGCTCTTTTAACGACGGCCCAGGCACCATGATTACCGAAGACAACCCCAGCATGGAAAACGTCGTTATCCGCGGCGTGAGCGTGGAAAAAAACCAGGCGAAGGTGACGGTCGAAGGCGTTCCTGACCGGCCCGGCACGGCGGCGGCGGTGTTCAACGCGCTGGCGGACGCGCGCGTGGTCATCGACATGATCGTGCAAAACGTTTCCGTGCACGGCGCGACCGATATTAGTTTCACGCTCAACCAGGCGGACTTACCCGCGGCCGAGTCGGTGTTGCGGCCGGTCGTGGAACGCGTCGGCGCGGTGAAAACCACGGCGCGCGGCGGCGTGGCCAAGCTCAGCGTGGTGGGTATCGGGATGCGCTCGCATTCGGGCGTGGCGGCGCGGCTTTTCGATTGCCTCGCGCGCGGCGGCATCAACATCCAGATGATCACGACCTCCGAAATCAAAATCGCGGTCATCATCGAGGAGTCCAACGTGGCTGAAGCGGCAAAACTCGCCCATGACACGTTCGGGTTGGAAAACGGGCCGTACACCGTTTGATGCCGGCGATGGACCCGGCGCTGTTCGCATCAAAAAATGTTTTGAGGGCGGAGATGCGCGGGCGTTTGGCCGCGCTGCCAGCCGCCGAACGCGCGGAACGCAGTCGACGAATCGTGCGGCGGATCGCGGAGACGGGCGCGTGGCGCGAGGCGTCGCGGGTGTTGTTGTTCGCGCCGTTGCCCGTCGAACCGGACCTCGATTTGCTCTGGCACGGAGATGCGTTGACCGGCAAACAGTGTGCTTACCCGCGTGTGGTAGGGGCGTCGATGCGGTTATACTACGTCGATGGGTTTGACAAACTGGAGCCGACGCGCTGGGGCCTGCGTGAACCGTTGCCCCGCGCCACGCGCGAAGCGGCGTTGAACGATTTCGACGTGGTGCTGGTGCCGGGATTATCGTTCGATGCGGCGGGCGGACGTCTCGGGCGTGGCGGCGGGTACTACGACCGGTTGCTGGCGGATCGCACGGCAAAGACCCGGTTGGTTGGGATCGGCTTCGCGTTTCAACAGTTGGAAGAAACGCTGCCGCTGGCAGCGCACGACGTGCGGCTGGATGAAATTATTACAGACTAAAGCGGTTCTTGATTGATTAAGCCATGCTGATGGGGTTAGGCTGGCGGCATG
>CAZZYS010000170.1:0-9788 GCA_964658285.1 uncultured Verrucomicrobiota bacterium | reverse complement strand
CTCGCCACCTGAATGAATCGCCCTTTCAGGGCTTGGCGGAAACCCTCGTGTACCTGGGGCGTTGCCCCAGGCTTTTATGAAGCCGCGCCCTTGGCGCTCCTGCGCGGCGAGGAAGTCGGCTGCACCTTCTGTGAAAATCCCTAGCGCGGCTGACTCCTGCTTTCGATCCGCTTGAGAAACGTTGTGCCCAGCCGCCGGGAACGACCGGCCGCCTGCGCGGCCTGCCCGGAGAGCTTACCCGATGGCAAAACGCCCCTGCTGCCGGGAGGAGAGGCTTGCGGTAATCGGAAAAAGGCCTACCTGACCGCCATTCACCCGCCCCCGGAGGCACGATGAAGGAGGAACTCCTCCTGTCCCGGTGTCTTCGACTTTCCTCCGCTCTCTCGAATCCTGGCTGCTCAGCGACCGCCAGACCACCGGGCAGCACCACGGCCCCGCCGCCGACGCCACGCCGCGCCATCAGGCCCACCCCTGGTGGCAGGTCATGTGCCTGACGGGGGTCGATTACTTTTCCACCCTCGGCTACCAGCCCGGCATCGCGGCCCTCGCCGCCGGGGCGCTCTCGCCCATTGCCACCCTGGTCCTCGTGCTGCTGACACTCTTCGGCGCGCTGCCCGTTTACAACCGCGTCGCCGTCGAAAGCCCCCACGGCGAGGGCTCCGTCGCCATGTTCGAGCGGTTGCTGTCGTGGTGGAAGGGAAAACTCTTCGTCCTCGTCCTGCTGGGCTTCGCGGCGACGGACTTCATCATCACCATCACCCTGTCCGCCGCCGACGCCACCGCGCACCTCGTCGAGAATCCCTACACCCACAACCTCCTCGCCGGTCACGCCGTCGGCGCGACGCTGGTCCTCGTGGCGCTCCTGGGCGGGGTGTTCCTGAAGGGGTTCAAGGAAGCCATCGGCATCGCCGTCGCGCTGGTCGGCGTGTACCTCGCGCTCAACGCCGTCGTCATCGGCTTCGGCCTGATGCGCGTGGCCGCCCAGCCGCACGTCATCGTCGATTGGAAAAGGCTCCTGTTCACCCAGCACGGCAGCATTTGGAAGATGGTCACGCTTTCGCTCCTGCTTTTCCCGAAGCTGGCGCTGGGTCTCTCGGGCTTTGAAACCGGCGTGGCCATGATGCCGCTCGTCAAAGGCGGCCAGAACGACCACCCGGACAAACCCGAGGGCAAAATCCGCGCCACCCACCGCCTGCTGCTGACGGCGGCGCTCATCATGAGCGTGTTCCTGCTGGCGAGTTCGGCCGTGACGACCTTGCTCATCGCGCCGGGGGACTTCCAGCCCGGCGGCCCGGCCAACGGGCGGGCGCTGGCCTTCCTCGCGCACCAGTTCTTAGGGGACGGGTTCGGGACGGTCTACGACCTGTCCACGGTGGCGATCCTGTGGTTCGCGGGTGCTTCGGCGATGGCGGGCCTTCTCAACCTCGTGCCGCGCTACCTGCCGCGCTACGGCATGGCCCCGGAATGGGCGCGCGCCTCCCGGCCGCTGACGCTCGTTTACATGGCTGTCGCCTTCGTCGTCACGCTCGTTTTCAAGGCCGACGTGGACGCCCAGGGCGGAGCCTATGCGACGGGCGTGCTCGTGTTGATGACCAGCGCCGCCGTCGCCGTGACGCTCTCGGTCAAACGCGAGCGCCAGGGCTGGCTGCACCCGGCGCCGCTGGCCGCCGCGCTGGTGGCCGCCGTGTTCGCGTACACGACGGTGGTCAACGTGATCGAACGACCCGAGGGCGTGAAAATCGCCGCGCTGTTCATCGGAGCCATCGTGTTGATCTCGTTGTTCTCGCGCGTGTGGCGCACCACCGAACTGCGCGTGGGCGAGATCGTGCTCGACGAGACGGCGCAGCGGTTCATCGGGGAATCGGTGGACCAGACCGGCATCCTGCACATCGTCGCCAACCATCCCGGCCGCTGCGACTGCGCCGAGTACGACGCGGAGGAACGCGACGCGCGCGAGGTGCACAACATCCCCGCTGACGAGCCGCTGCTGTTCCTGGAAATCTACGTGCGCGACGCCAGCGAGTTTTCCGCCGACCTCCACGTCACCGGCGTGGAGGTACACGGGCACCGCGTGCTGCGCGGCGAGAGCGCCGCCGTGCCCAACGCGATTGCCGCGCTGCTCCTGTACCTGCGTGACCGCGACGGCAAGCCGCCGCAGGCTTATTTCCACTGGGGCGAGCGCAATCCGTTCCTGTACCTGATCCGCTACCTGCTCAGCGGCCAGGGGGACGTGGCCCCGCTCACGCGCGAGATTTTGCGTCAGGCCGAGCCGGACCTCGCCCGCCGGCCGGGGGTCCACGCGGCGGTCTGAGAAATCGTGTGAGGAGGTTCTGACAGGCCGTTGCGGCCGGTCGTCTCCGCAAGGTCCTGATGGCTCTCCGAGCCAGTCCCTATTTTGGCGTGGATGATCTTCATGCCAACAGGGCACCTACCAGAAAATCCAGGGACTGGCTCGGAGAGCCATCCCTACCTTGGTGACGACGCCTGCGGCGGGCTTCCTACACGCCCTCTGAAACTGGCACGCAACGTGCGCTAGGGGAACGGCTGCCCGTCCTCCGCCCGCGCGTCCATGCCCGCCGCCCCCCTGCCTCCCGACGAATCCGCCCGCCTCGCCGCCCTGTGGAGTTGCGGGGTCATGGACACGGCGCGCGAAGAGGTTTTCGACGATCTGACCCGGCAGGCCGCGGACGCCTGCGGCACGCCCTTCGCGCTCGTGACGCTCGTGGGCGAGCGGCGGCAGTGGTTCAAGAGCCGCGTCGGCATCACCCTGGAGGAAACTCCCCGCGACCAGGCCTTTTGCGCCTACGCGCTGCTGCGGCCGACCGAGCCGCTGATCGTCCCGGATGCCCGGGCGGACGAGCGTTTCGCCGACAATCCGCTCGTGACCGGCCCGCCCCACCTGCGCTTTTACGCCGGGGTGCCGTTGCGCTCCCCGGAAGGCCACGCGTTGGGGACGTTCTGCGTGTTGGACACGGTGCCGCGCCGGCTTTCCGCCGCGCAACTGGACAAACTCGGCGCGCTGGCGCGGCAGGCGGCCTTTGAACTGGCCCTGCGGCGGCGCGCCCCGGCCGAACGCCGCCTGGGTTGGGGGTTTGCCCTTCTGCTGGTGTTGTTCCTGGGCGTGCTCGGGATGGCCTTCCGGGAGGACCAGCAGTTTGCGTCGGGCGACCAGTGGGTGGCGCACACCGTGGAGGTGATCCAGGCCGTCGAACACACCCTCCTGCGCGTGCAGGCCGCCGAGAGTGCCCAGCGGGGCTTCAGTTCCACCGGCCGGGATGATTTCCTGCCGCCCTACCAGTCCGCCGTCGAGACGCTGCCCGTCCAACTCGCCACCCTGCATCGGCTGGTGGCCGACAGTCCCGCGCAGGCGCAGCGGGCGGACCGGTTCGCCGCGGCCATCAACACCAAGCTGGACGTGACCCGGGAACGCATCGAGCAGCGCCGCCGGCTGGGGATCACCGCGCTCGAACCGCAGTACATGAACGGCAGTGGCCGCCAAGCGATGGAGGCGGTCAACGCGCTCGGCGACGAAATGATCGCTGTGGAAAACGATCTCCTGCGCCAGCGCACCGCCGCGCGCGACGCCGGCCTGCGCGGCAAGGACCTCACGCTCGGCGTCGCCGGGCTGCTGTGCCTCGGGCTGCTGGTGGGCGGCTACGCGGTCATCCGGCGGGAGCTGCGCCGCCGTCAGGCGCTGGGCGGCTCGCTGGCGCAGGCCAACGCCGGCCTGGCCCCCGAGGTCGCCGAACGCCGCCTCGCGCAGGAACGCCTGAGCGTGCAGCACGCCGTGGCGCGCGTCGCCGCCGAGAGCACCTCCATCGAGGAGGCCGCGCCGCGTTTCCTGGAAACGATCTGCACCAACCTGGACTGGCAGGCGGGAGAACTCTGGGTGGAAGACCCGGCCGACGGCGTCCTGCGCCTGTCCGCGAACTGGCAGCAACCGGCCGCGCGCGAGGTCGCCGCGCGCCTGGAGCGTTTCAGCACCGCCAGCCGGTCCTGGCAGTTCGCCAACGGGGCAGGGGTGCCCGGTCGCGCCTGCCGGGACGGGCAGGCGTACTGGATCGAGGACGTGCTGGCGGACGAGACCTTCGTGCGGGACGGACTCGCGCGCGAGGCCGGGCTGCGCCGGGCCTTTGCGCTGCCGTTGCGCGACGGGGTGGGCGACCGCGTGAGCCGCGTCCTGATGTTCTTCAGCGCCGACGTGGGCGCGCCCGAGCCCGCGCTGGCGGCCACGATGGAGACCCTCGTCAACCTGATCACCCAATTCAGCGAACGCTGCCGCACGCAGTTCGCCCTCCAGGCCGTCCAGGCGCGGTTGGGCGCTTTCCTGGAACACACCCCGGCGCTCGTGGCCATCAAGGACGACCGGGGGCGCTACGTGTTCGTCAATCCGCGCCTGGAAGAAACCTTCGGCACCCGGCCGGGCGAGTTGCTGGGCAAGCACGACACGGAGTGGCTGCCCGCCGGGATCGCCGCGCACGTGCTCGACGCCGACGCCCAGGTGATGGCCGGGGACCGGCCGCTGGAATTCATCGAGGAGGTGCCCACCGCCAACGGCGCGCAAACCCATTGGATGAGCATCAAATTCCCCATCCGCCAGCCCGACGGCCGCCGCTGGCTGGGCGTGGTGGCGCTCGACATCACCGCCCGCCGGCGGATGGAGGAGGACCTGCGCGAGGCCAAGGCCGTGGCCGAGGCGGCCACGCACGCCCGCAGCCAGTTCCTGGCCAACATGTCCCACGAGATCCGCACGCCCATGAACGGCATCCTGGGCATGACCGGCCTGCTGCTGGACACGGGCCTTGACTCGCAGCAGCGCGACTACGGCCACGCGATCCGCGAGAGCGCCAACTCGCTCCTAACCCTCATCAACGACATCCTCGATTTCTCCAAGATCGAGGCGGGCAAGCTGGTCTTTGAAACGATGGACTTCGACCTGCCCAACACGGTCGAGAGCACGCTGGAAATCCTCGCCAGCGGCGCGCAGGCCAAGGGGCTCGAACTGGTCGGCGGCGTGGAGCCGGGCGTGCCCACGCACCTGCGCGGCGATCCGGGCCGGCTGCGGCAGGTGATGACCAACCTCTTGAGCAACGCGATCAAGTTCACGCGCCAGGGCGAGGTGGTGCTGCGGGTGAGCTGCCCCGAGGAACGGGAGGCGGACGCCACGCTGCGCTTCGAGGTGTCGGACTCCGGCATCGGCATCTCGCGCGAGGCGTGCACGCGGCTGTTCCAGGCATTCGTGCAGGCGGACAGCTCCACCACGCGCAAGTTCGGCGGCACGGGCCTGGGACTGGCGATCTGCCGGGAACTGGTGGAGCGGATGGGCGGCCAGATCGGCGTGGAGAGCCTGCCCAGGAAAGGGTCTACTTTCTGGTTCACGGTCCGGCTGGCCAAAGCGGGCGCGCCGGCCGGTGAGACGCGGGACGGCAAGCTGCCGCCGGAAACCCGGGTGCTCGTGGTGGACGACAACGAGGCCAGCCGGCAATTTTTGCATCGCCAGGTGGCTTCCTGGGCCGTGCGCAACGGCAGCGCGTCCGGCGGCGAGGAGGCGCTGGCGCTGTTGCGGGAGGCGGCCGTGGCCCGGCAGCCCTACGCCGCCGCCATCGTGGACTGGCAGATGCCGGGGATGGACGGTCTGGCGCTGGCGCGGGCGGTCCGGGCGGACCCGCTCATCGCGGCGACGCCCGTGGTGCTCCTGACCCCCTTCGGCAAGCCGCCCCCGGCCAGCGTTCTGGCTGAGGCGGGCATCACCGTGAGCCGGGCGAAACCCACGCGGCCCGCGGCGCTGCTGGAAAGCGTGGCCGGACTGCTCGCGCCCGCGTCGGGGAACCCGGACCCCACGGGCTTGCCCGCGAATGGGTCGCCAGCGGCCGACGCCCCGTTGCAAGGGGCCGGCCGGCGCATCCTGGTGGCCGAGGACAACGCGGTCAACCAGCGCGTCGCCCTGGGGCAGTTGCGCAAGCTCGGCTACGCGGCGGACGCGGTGGGCAACGGCCTGGAGGCGCTGGAGGCGTTGGAAAGGTTCGCCTATGATGCCGTGCTCATGGATTGCCAGATGCCGGAGATGGACGGTTACGTGGCCACGGAGACCATCCGGTGGCGCGAGAACGGCCCCGGGCCGAAGCGCCGCCGTACACGCATCATCGCCATGACGGCCAACGCGATGCAGGGCGACCGGGAAAAGTGTCTGGCGGCGGGCATGGACGATTACATCAGCAAGCCCGTGCGCGTGGCGGATTTGCAAGCCGCGCTGGCCAGGGCGATGTCGGCGTGAGCCGCGCTGGGGTGTTTGCCGCGCCCTTTCTGGGGTAAATACATGATAGGGTAATTTCCTCCGACCCAGGTAGGCATTCCCCCAATAGCATCGCCCCCTCGCTCCGGGCAAAAATGTGCGCATGATTCGCACATCACCGAACCTAACCCATCGTGCAGCCGCCCTCGTGGCCGCTGCGGTCCTTTCGTTCACCACCCACCACGCCTCGGCGCAGCAAACCGTCGATCTCTTCGGCGGCACGCTGGGCACTCCCGCCATGCTGAGCCTCGTCGGCAACGGGGTCAGCACCAACCAGAGCACCAGCGGCGCTTTCGGGCCGGGCTACAACGGCACCGCGTCGTTTGGCGTGGCCACCGTCAGCAACCTCACCGAAGGCTTCACGTCCCTGACCACGGGGCCGAACGCCACCAACTCCTTTTACGTCAACCAGACCGGCATCCTCGGGGTCGCCGGAGCGACCACCGCCACCAAAACCTTCGGCGTCTCGCTGACCCCCGGGGCCACCTACGCGCTGACGCTGACCCGGACGACGGGCTTCACCGTCGGGTTGCTCGGCAGCGTCAACGTCATCCTCTCGGCCGGCGGCACGCCGTTCGTCAACACGGCCACCAACCCCGGAGCCCTGGGGATCGCCGATGTGCTCAGCCTCTTCGGCACGAACAACACGGCGACCTTTCAGTTCACCGTGCCGTCCACCGCGACGGGCACGCTCGGCGTGAACCTTTCCACCACGGAAACGGCCAACGTGCTGACCGGGACTTACACGTTCCAGTCGGCGACGATCTCACAGGTCGTACCCGAGCCGCGCACCGTCGTCACGCTGCTCCTGGGCGCGTTCGGTCTTGCGCTGCTGCGTTTCCGCCACCGTTTGCAAGTCATCTGAGAAACCCCGCCACGGCCTTTTCCGCATTGCGTTCACGGCTTGCCGTTGGCCGGGGTGCGCGTGCGCGCCACGATCCCGACGAAATCGCGCACATACCCGCGCTCGGGCAGGGAGACCGGCTCGCCGCCACCCTTGCCACCGGGCGCGGGCCGCACCCAGAGCGCGGTCGAGCCGCCGCCGTCGAGGTTGAGCGCGCGGGCGATCTTCAGGCCGCCGGGAGTCAACGCCGGGTCGGCCAGGATCACCGCGAACTCCTCCAGCGTCACCGGCGAGCAAACCACCAGTCCCCAGCGTCCGCCGCCGTCGGTGAAAACCGCCGTGCGCCGCGCCGCGCGCGTGCCGTTGAGCCCGGCCACCGGCTTGCGGTCCTCGACGAGGAACGGCCCGCACTGGACCGCCTGCCGGGCGTGTTTGACGGAGACCGACGACGACTCGCTGGTCCGCCGCAGGCTGATGTGGTTGGCCGTGACGGCGAGGAGTCCGCTGAGCAGGCGCGCGTGCTGCTCCGCGCGGACGACGCGGCCGTCGCACACCAGCATTCCGACAGGATCGAACTCCGGCGAAAAATACCCGCCGTTGGTGCCGGCCACGCAATGGTTTTCGGCCATCGTGTCGGCGAGGCTGGCGTTGTCGTGCGGGTTCTGGTCGAACACGCGGAAGAGGTGTCTGCCCGCGTCGAAGCTGACGAAATGCAGCGTCGCCTCGGTCGCGCCGTCGTCGTTGGCGGCGTTGTGCAGACGGTTGAGCGTCAGGAGGTGGTGGGCTACGCCGTCGGCGGGCGCGGGCAGCGTCTCGGAGGAGGCGATTTTCCAAGCGTTTTGCGCGCGGGCCGCAGGCAAAAGGCGAAAGGCCGATAACAGGAGGCAGAACGCCAGGAAGCGGTGGAACGCGCGCGGATTTCTCATGGGCAGCGACAAGGGTGCGCCGAACGGGAGAAGAATCAACCCGGTTCCGCTCAGGGCGGGAGTTTGCCCAGGAACAGGATCGGTCCCTCGTTCTTCGGCACGCCGCCCGCGCGCTCCCGGCTCAACGCGAACGCCACGGCCGGCCCCTTGCCGTCCTCGCCTTGCGGCTGGAACTCGACTTCCGCGACGTTGTCCGCGCCGACTTTCACCAGGCCCGAATTTACCGGGTCTTTGATCCCCGTTTCCACCGTCCAGAGTTGGTAATCCTTGCCCTCGCCCGCAGGTGGCAACCCGGAGATGTGCAAGCGACCGTGCCGCCGCGCCGCATCCCACAAGACGGCCGCCTGCGGTCCGGTTTGCTGCGCGGCCGGGACGGGTGCCAACGAGCAATACGACACTTGCGCCAGGGGGTCCTGGTCCGGCTTTGCGGCGCGCTCCCATTGCCGGGCTTGCAGCAGCGCCTTGGTCTTGCCGGTCTCGGCGGTCAGATGCCGCTCCAGATTCGACTGATCGAATTTCAACACCGCGCAGCCGATGGCCAATGCCGCCGCCGCCGCCCACGGCAACCACCGACCCCACGGCCCGACGACGACATTGCCCCTTGCAAAATATCCTCCGCGCAACTTCCCCACTGATACAGTGGCAAGTAAGCGTGCCTTCAAATGCGGCGGGGGTGACCCGCTCGTGTCCGTTTGCGCCAGCGACGACACCGCTTCACGCAACTCCGCCGTCAGCGTGCGCAGTTCCCCGTCGGCCGCCATCTCGCGCTCGAACTCCGCCGCCTCGTCCGCGTCAAGTAACCCCAACGCGTACAATGACGCCCGTTCCTGTTGTCCCTCGTTCATCATCGGCCCTCTTCCCTTTCCTCCCCCTTGAGCAAATCGCGCAGCCGCAACAGGCCGCGCCGGATGCGCGCCTTGATCGTACCCAGCGGCTGACCGAGCCGCGCGGAAATCTCGTGGTGCGTCAGGTCGCTGAAAAACGCCAGCTCAATCGCGCGGCCCTGCTCGGGCGGCAGCGCCTCCAGGCCCTGCCGCACCCGCCCGGCCTGCGCGCGCAGGTCCACCGCCTCCCCCGCGCTCGGGTCATCCGACGCGGCGGCTTCCGGTTCCCTGGAACCATTGCCCGGGGGTGGGTCATCCGGCGACGCCAGCACCCGCAGCCGCCGCCCGCGCGAACGCAGGTGGTCGATGATCTTGCAGCGCGTCAGGTGTACCGCCCAGTTGAACACGCTACCTCGCGCGGGGTCATACGTCGCGGCGCGCCGCCAGATCGTCAGGAACGCTTCCTGGAGGATGTCCTCGGCCTCCGATTCCGCGCCGGCCATCCGCAGGCACAGGCCGTAGAGTGGACCGCTGAGCCGGTCGTAAACCGCCGCGAACGCCCCGGCGTCGCCCCGCGCCGCCGCCGCCAGCAGCCGGCGGTCCTCGTCTTGCCGGGAGGGATCGTTGTTCATGGAATGGAGGGCAGCATTTCCGAAGATGCCCGGCTGCCAGCCCTGGCCCGGCAGCGGCAAAAAAATCCGCGCCGGTCCCGGGCGCGGGCACATCGCCAGCGACGAGACCATTCCACCATGAGCACGGGGACTAGCAAGCATAAAGCGGTCGGTGCGGTGCGAGCACGCACCGTTCCCGGATCGGGGATTTCCTTATGAGAACCGTCGAATGATCCGGGAATACACTGTCCGCGGATGCAGACAGGTGACGGAAAGGCGAATTTTTACACG
>CAZZYS010000169.1:2016-9828 GCA_964658285.1 uncultured Verrucomicrobiota bacterium | reverse complement strand
GCATCGCGGCCGGCCGCCTCAAGAGCATCACCGGGGGCACCGACGGGCTCGTCGGCACGTTCTACGATTACAAGGTCAACCAAGCGTACCAACCGATCAAGGACCGGCCCGATTTCGGCAAGCTCCTGCGCGAGGTCCTGCCGGTCAACGGCCCCTGGCACCCCGAGACGCCATTCATGCACTACACCTCCCCCACGAAATTGCACGCCCGCTACCTCATGTTTCCGGCCATCCTGGACACCGAGGCCGGCGCGGCTTTCCAGTCGCCCCGCAGCGGTCCGGGCCTGTGGCTCGCCGTCTACCGCGGGAGGTTTTCCGCGCCCAGCACGGGATGGTTCCGGTTCGTGGCCTTCGGGGACAACGCGATGATCGTCCAGATCGACAACCGCATGGTGTACGACGGTTCCGACCGCCATTACATCGGGCTCAAGCGCGAGAATCTGGGCAAGATCGTCTTCACCAAGGGAGTCAAGGAACTGACGGGCAGCGACTGGATCGAGTTCAAGGAAGGGGAGGCCCATGACCTCGCCATCGCGGTGGGCGACGAGGGCGGCGTCTTTGCCTCGGGCCTGTTCGTCCAGTCCAAGGGGACGCTCTTCGCCCAGGGAGCCCGGGGCGTGCCGAAAATACCGGTGTTCATGCTCGGAGCGCCGACGGACGCCGACCGCAAGCTGTTAGAATCAGCCCTGTCGCCGGATTGCCTGCGCGGCCCGTTCTTCCGGGACGCGTCGGCGCGCAAAACAGACGACGTCTTCAGCCATTGATCTAGTTTTTCCAACATGAGCACGTTCGCTGAAATCAAAGCTGCCGTGAGCGAGTTGCCCGCGACACAGCAGCAGGAGCTTTACGCAATGCTGAAAACGCGAGTGGAAGCACCGTCGGAAAAGGGACTCACCCCCGAGGAATTTGAAGAGTGGTACAAGAAGGCGCGGGGCGCGGGTTTGCCGGGGGTAACCACCGACGAGATCATGGCAATGACGCGGGGTGAGGAATGAACGGCTTTCTCTTCGACAGCAACGTGCTGCTCGATGTCATCACTGACAATGCCGATTGGCGCGAGTGGTCGAAAGCACAACTTGCCATCGCCACCGCCCTGAATCGGGCTTTCATCAATCCACTGGTTTACGCGGAACTCGCGCCTGCGTTTGGTTCGCGCGTGGAGCTTGATCACTGGCTCGACTCAGCGAAGTTCCGAAGGCTGGATTTGTCTTACGAGGCAGGCTGGCGAGCCGGGAAGGCGTTCGTGCAGTACCGCCGCGCCGGTGGGCCGCGCACCTCTCTGTTGCCGGACTTTTACATCGGCGCGCACGCGGAAGTCGCTGGACTGACGCTGATCACCCGTGACGTGGGGCGATACGCGACTTACTTCCCGGCAGTAGAGTTGGTCACACCTTAAACTGACCGACGGAACCGAAGCCGATGTGACGGCCTTCGGGGCGGGCGTCGCCGTCTTTTTCCAACGCCGCCGCCAATACGTCGTCCACGGTCTCGGCGAGGGTGAACTTCAGTTTTTCTTTCGCCTCGGCGGGCACGTCGGCGATGTCCTTCTCGTTCATCTTGGGCACGATGACCTCGGAGATGCCCGCGCGCAGGGCGGCGAGGCTTTTTTCCTTCAACCCGCCGATGGGTAGGACCAATCCGCGCAGGGTGATCTCGCCGGTCATCGCCACGTCGCTGCGGACCTTGCGGTCGGCGAAAAGCGAGGCCAGCGCCGTGAACATCGCGCACCCGGCGCTCGGACCATCCTTGGGAATCGCGCCGCTGGGCACGTGGACGTGGATGTCGTTTTCCGTGAACTCCACCGGCTTGATGCCGAGGCTTTCGGCGCGGGTCTTGACGAGGCTCAGGGCCGCCTGCATGGATTCCTTCATCACGTCGCCGATCTGGCCGGTGAGCATGACGCCGCCGCGACCGGGGTATTTGGTCGCTTCGATGGTGAGGATTTCGCCGCCGCCAGGCGTGTAGGCCAAGCCCGTGACCACGCCGGGCGCGCTGATTTTTTGGCGTTCCTCGCGCACGGCACGGTCTCCCGCACCGAGAACCCCGCGCGCGAAGTCGGGCGTGACGGTGACGGTGGCCGCGGAGTCGCTGCCGCCGCGCGCCACCTCGGCGGCGACCGAACGCGCCACCGCGCCGATGCGGCGTTCGAGGTCGCGCACGCCGGCCTCGTGGGTGTATTCGTCGATGATCGTTTGCAGCGCGTCGTCCTCGAACCGGCATTGCTCGGGCTTGAGGCCGTTTTCCTCCAGGGTGCGGCCGACGAGGTAGTTGCGGGCGATGTGGAGTTTTTCGCGCTCGGTGTAACCGGGCAGGCTGATGATCTCCATGCGGTCGCGCAACGGGGCGGGGATGCCTTCGATGTAGTTGCTCGTGGCGATGAAGATGACCTGGCTCATGTCGAACGGCACGTCGAGGTAACGGTCCACGAAGGCGTTGTTCTGGCGCGGGTCGAGGAGTTCGAGCAGCGCGCTGGCGGGGTCGCCGCGCATGTCGGCCCCGAGCTTGTCGATCTCGTCGAGCATGAGCACGGGGTTGCGCGTGCCGACGCGGCGGAGTTCCTGGATGATGCGCCCCGGCATCGAGCCGATATACGTGCGCCGGTGGCCGCGGATTTCGGCTTCGTCGCGGATGCCGCCCAGCGCGATGCGCGCGAACTTGCGGCCGAGGGCCTCGGCGATGGACTGACCCAGACTGGTCTTGCCGACGCCAGGAGGGCCGAGGAAGCAGAGGATCGGGCCGCGCCCGGTGGGGTTGAGTTTTCTGACCGCGAGGTACTCGATGAGGCGGCGCTTGATCTTGACGAGGCCGTAATGGTCGCGGTCCAGGACTTCCTGCGCGTGGGCGAGATCGACGTTGTCATCGCTGAGCTTGTTCCAGGGCAGGTCGGCCAGCATCTCGATGTAGGAGACGATGACGCTGTACTCGGGGCTGGCGCTCGGGATGTGGACGAGGCGCTTGAGTTCCTTGTTGGCCGTTTCCATGACGCCCTCGGGCGCGCCGGCTTCCTGGAGGCGGGTGCGGAGCAGTTCGACCTGATCCTCGGAGCCGGGTTCTTCCTCGCCGAGTTCGCGTTGGATGGCGCGGATTTGTTCGCGCAGGTAAGCGCGGCGCTGGCCGGTGGAGAACTGCGACTCCACGTCCTTGCGGAGTTTTTGCTGGAGTTCGGCGATCTCGGTCTGGCGCGACACGGCGTCCTGCACCATGCGCATGCGGTTGACCACGTCGGTTTCTTCCAGGAGTGCCTGCTTGCTCGCCACGTCGAGGCCGAGGTTGCCCGCCAGGAGGTCGGTGAGATGGCCCGCGTCCTCGACGTTGGCCAGGACGACGCGCGCCTGCTCGGGAATCTCTGGGGAAAGGTCCAGGAGGGCGATGGCCGATTCGCGCAGGTTGGCGAAGGCGGCCTTGGCTTCCTTGTCGTCTTCCGCCGGATGGATGGACGGCAGCACCTCGACCTCCGCGCGCAGGAACGGCTCGGTCTGGACGTAGTTCTTGATCGTCACGCGCCGGAGCGCCTGCACGAGCAGGACAATCGTGCTGTCCGGCTGGCGCATGAGCTTGAGCACCTGGCAGGCGATGCCGACGCCGAAAAGGTCGCCCGTCCCAGGCTTGTCGTCTTCCTCGCGGCGCTGGGTGACGAGGCCGATGACCTTGTTCTGGGGGAGGGTGTCATCGACGAGCTTGATGGCGGCGGGCCGGCCGATGGTCAGCGGCACGACCGTGCCGGGGAACACCACCACGCCTCGGATCGGCAGGATGGCGAGCGTGTCGGGGATCGTCGGCTGGTCCGGGCCTTCGGCGCGGTTGGCCATCGCGATGACCGGCGGCGACACCGGCTGCGGCTGCGAAGGCGTCTCGTCGGCTTCGTCGCCGGGGTGGTCCTCGTTGGACTTGGTGGTCATGGCGTTCGGGAAAAAGGGGGAAATCAGTGGTGCCGCAGGGGCAGGTAAACCCATAGCAGGCCGTTCTTTTGCTCGGCTTTCACGGCCGCGCGGTTCACGGTGGACGGCAGCTTGATCTGCCGCTCAAAGGAACCGTGGTCGATCTCCATGGCAAGCACCTGCATGAGATGGTTTTCGTCCTGGGGTTCGGGGAGTTCGCGCTCCCCGCGGATGGTCAACAGGCCCGGACTGATTTCCAGGTGGATGTCGGAACGGTTTACGCCCGCCAGATCGACGCAGATGCGGATGGCGTGTTCGCAACGGTAGGCGTTGACGGCCGGTTTCCAGCGGGTGGGCGTTTTGAACCCGGCGAAGTGCACCTTGGTCAGTTCGTAGGCCACCTCGCCGAGTTGACCTTGCAGGCGTTCGAGACGGATCGCGCGGGGATTTTTCGGCATAACGGGGAAGGGCAATGTCCTACGGAACGGCCTTCCCCGCAAACGGGCGGCCGTTTCAGCACCCGCCGGAGACGATGCGGCGGTAGAGAGCGAGGTACTCGTCCACCATGCGTTCGACGCCGAAGCGGGCTTCGACGGATGCGCGTACTTTGCGGCGGTCGAGCGTGTCGAGTCGTTCGATGGCCCGCCATTGATCGGCGAAATCCTCGACGAGGAAGCCGTTGCGGCCGTGCTGAACGATCTCCGGCATTGCGCCGCGCCGCGTGGCCAGGACCGGCGTGCCGCAGGCCATCGACTCGACCACGCTCAAGCCGAAGGGTTCGTCGAAGTTGATGAGGTGCAACAGCGCGTCCGCGCCGCCCAGCAGCGCCGGGCGGTCGTCGCGCTGAACGGGGCCGACGTACCTGATCCGCTCGCCTTCGAGCCGTGGCGCGATTCTTTGCTCAAAATATTCCTGGTCCTGCACGATCCCCGCCAGCACGAGCCGTCGTCCGGTCGCTTCGGCGAGGTCGATGGCCTCGGCCGCGCCCTTGTCGGGATGAATCCGTCCGAAAAACAGCAGATACCGCCCGTCCTCCGGCACCGGGTCGAAGCGCGGCGGGAACTCCTCCAGCGGGATGCCGTGATGGATCGTGGCCGCGTACCGCAGCCGGGGATGCCGGTCGGCCTCACTGATGGCGACGTAATGATTGCCCGCGTTGTACTTCTCGTAAACGGGTACGATCCGCTCCGACGAAAATCCGTGGATCGTCGTCACGGTCGGCACATCGACGAGCCGACTGTAACTCAGCGGCAGGAAGTCGAACTGGTTGTGGATCAGATCGAACTCCCCCGCCCGCGCCCGCTCGAACACCTCCGCGATGTGCAGGCATTCCCACACCTTCGCGTCCATGCCCGGTTCCTCGTTGTACGACCGCGCGCAGACACTCACCAGCTTCCCGGCCGTCCGCGAATCCGCCGTGGCGAAGAGCGTCACGTCCACGCCGCGTTTTACCAGGCCCTCCGTCAGCAGCGACGTGACCAGTTCCCACGGCCCGTAGCCGCGCGGCGGCACGCTCCAGGCGATGGGCGCGAGCATCGCCACCCGGAGCGGGCAGTCCGCGCCGGCGCCGCTCACTTCGAGGACGCCGTCGGCGGCGCGGCGGGGATCACGCTGGCGCTCTGGGCCTTGCGCGCGAGCTGGCGGAACGTCAACTGCGCCTGCTGCGTCGGCTCGTCTTTCCGGGGCCGGCGGCGTTTGTAGGTGCCGTCGGCGCACAGGACCCGGGCTTTCACGTTGTCTTTGAGGAAGGCGGGCAAAATCTCGTCCGTGACCCGCGTCTTGAGCGTCTCGTCCTCCACCGGGAACACCACCTCCACCCGCCGGTCGAAGTTGCGCTGCATCCAGTCCGCGCTGCCGAGGTAGACAAGTGGTTTGCCGCCGTTGCCGAAGTAATAAATCCGGCTGTGTTCGAGGAAACGCCCGACGATGCTCTGCACGCGGATGTTCTCGCTCACACCCGGCAGCCCCGGCCGCAGGCAGCACATGCCGCGCACGATGAGGTCGATCTTCACCCCGGCGGCGGCGGCCTCGTAGAGCGCGACGATGATTTCCTCGTCCACCAGGGAGTTGAGTTTGACGATGATGCGCCCGTCCTTGCCGTCGCGCGCCAGGTCGCGTTCGCGCGCGATGAGTTCCATGAACCGCTCCCGCAACTCGAACGGCGCGACGAGCAGTTTTTTTCCGCCCACGTACTCGCTCAGGCCCGTCAGGTTATTGAAAACCACGGCCACCTCGCTCGTCAGGACCGGCGCGGTCGTCAGCAGGCTCAGGTCCGTGTAAAAACGCGCCGTCGTGGCGTTGTAGTTCCCCGTGCCGAGATGGCAGTAGAGCCGGATGCGGTCGTCGTCGCGGCGCACGATCATCATCATCTTGCAGTGGGTCTTCAATCCCACCAACCCGTAGACGACGTGGACCCCCGCTTCCTCCATCTGGCGCGCCCAGCGGATGTTGTTGAGTTCGTCGAAGCGCGCCTTCAACTCCACGAGCACCGTGACCTGCTTGCCCTTGGTCGCGGCGCGCAGGAGCGCCTGCACGACCGTGGACTTCGCGCTCGTGCGGTAGAGCGTCATCTTGATGGCGAGCACCTGCGGGTCGATGGCGGCGCGTTCGAGCAGATCGACGACGTTCTGGAAGTTCTCGTAAGGATGGTGCAACAGCACGTCCTGGCGGCGCATCACCTCGAAGATGTCCGCGCTCGGCGGCAGGGCCTTGGGCGTGGCGGGCTGGAAGGGGCGGTCCCGCAGCCGGGGGAAAGCGTCGCTGCCGTAGAGCGGCTGGAGGTGCAGGAAATTGATCGGGCCTGGCAGCCGGTACAGGTCGTCCTCGGTCAGGCGGAAGGTTTCCAAGAGGAAACGCTCCATCTCCGGCGGCGTGTCGGCCTGGACTTCCAGCCGGACGGCGTTGCCCCGGCTCTGGCGGCGGAGTTCCTCCTCGATGGTCTGGAGGAGGTTTTCGACTTCCTCCTCGTCGAAATAGAGGTCGGAGTTGCGCGTCATGCGGAACGCGTGCGCTTCCAGCACTTCCAGTCCAGGGAAAAGCCGCCCGAGGTAGTGCTTGATGAGGTCCTGGAGGAAAAAATAGTGCAGGCCGGGGCCGAGTTCGCCGGCGGATTTCTCCGGGATGAGCAGCATCCGGTCGAGCACGCGGGGGATCTGCACGATGGCGTTGGAAACCTCGTTTTCGCCGGGGCGCTGGAGGCGGGCGATGAGGTTGTGGCTCTTGTTGGCGAGCTGGGGGAAGGGATGGCTGGGATCGACCGCCAGCGGCGTCAGCACGGGAAATAACTCTTCGCTGAAAAGGTATTCGGTCCAGGCAAGCGCGGTCGGCGGCAGTTCGGCGACCGGGTGGATGAAGATGTTTTCCTTGTTGAGGGCGGGCAGGAGGTCGTCGTGCCAGCAGCGGTACTGGGTGGCGATGAGTTCGCGCACGCGCTTGCTGGCGGCGGCGATGATCTCGGCGGCCGTCAGGTGGTCCGCGCCGACGTAGCCGCTCTTGCTCTCGATCTGCTGTTTGAGACCCGCGATGCGGACCTCGAAGAACTCGTCCAGGTTCGTGCCGAAGATCGACAGGAAACGGACCCGTTCCAGCAGCGGCTGGGCGGGGTCGAGGGCTTCTTCAAGCACGCGGTAGTTGAACTCCAACCAGCTCAGTTCCCGGTTGATGAAATACTCCGGGCGGTCGAATTCGGTGAGGGACGGCTTGTCGGTCATAAAACGGATTTGTCCCAGTTAACGTGTCACGTCCGTCCCATTTGGGAAAGAGGGCAACGTGTGGCGAAAAATTCACATGCCCGTCCGCCAACGAACGTCCCGTGCCCGGTCACAGGCGGTTCTGTCCCGACGGTCCACCCGCCCCGGGCTCGCCGACCGGCCCGCCGGGCACGCTGGCTCCCGGCGGCCGGTCCGGCACGGTCGGTTCGCGCGCTTCGTCCGAA
>CAZZYS010000169.1:0-2006 GCA_964658285.1 uncultured Verrucomicrobiota bacterium | reverse complement strand
GGAGATCGGGTCCTCGCCGCCGTAGCGACCGCGGTACTCCTGGTCGAAATCAGTGTAGAACCGGCTGATGAACCGCCGGTCCCGCCGGGGATCGGGGCCGTGCAGATAGGCGCTGACGCGATGCGTGGCGGGCTGGTAACTGACCTCCAGTTCGACGTGGCCGAGGAGAAAACGCTCTGGCGCGGCCGGCAGGGTTTCACCCGTCACCGGGTCCACCGGCGGCCCCGGTTTGGCCGCTTGGCGCACGAACCCGCGTTTTTGGGCGAACTCCCCGATGTCGGCGACCACGCGTTTCGACGCCGGACGGTCGGGGCTGTCCGCCAGCACGGAGAATCCGCCCCGGGCCTCGCGCGGCCGGTCGGGATGGTCGGAGGAAGTGGAGCAACCGGCGAAGGTGCCCGACGCGAGCAGCAACGCCCCGAGCAGGAAGCGGCGAAAGGTAAACATGGCAGGATCGACAGGGAAACCAATCGAACGCGGCAGCCGCCGTGGTCAAGCGGTTTTCCCATCCCCCGGACCGGGGAGTCCCCAACCACCGCCGCCGGGGGTTTCGAGCCGCAACACGTCGCCGGGACCGACCCGGATCTGCCCGGCGGGCGGCAGGTCGGTGAAACCGCTTTCGCCCGCGCGGCGGAGGCGGTTACGCCCGGGCGAGGCGGTCTGGCCGCCGTTCGCGCCGGAGGGGGCGAGCGTGCGTCGGTTTGTCAGGAGCGACACGTCGAGCGCGGCGAGGAACTCGATCTCCCGCACCATGCCGTCACCGCCGCGCTGCGCGCCCGCCCCGCCGGAGCCGCGCCGGACCGACCACTCGCGCAGCCGCACGGGATAGCGGGTTTCGAGCACTTCGGGGTCGGTCAGGCGGGTGTTGGTCATGTGCGTGTGGACCGCGCTCGCGCCGTCGAAACCCGGCCCCGCCCCGGCCCCGCCGCCAATCGTTTCGTAGTAGCCGAACGCTTCCGGTCCGCCGCGCCCGAAGAGGAAATTATTCATCGTGCCCTGGCTGGCGGCCACGATGCCGAGCGCGCCGAAGATCACGTCCACGAGCCGTTGCGAAGTTTCCACGTTGCCGCCGCCGACCGCCGGACACCGCGCCGGGTCGGGATCGGACGGCGGATCGAGCAGACTCCCTGGCGGGAGGCGGATTTCCACGGGCGCGAGCAACCCGGCGTTGAGTGGGACCGGCTCGCCCAACAAACATCGCAGACAGTAGATCACCGCGCTGGCCACGATGGCACGGTTGGCGTTGAGGTTGCCGGGATGCACCGGGCCGCTGCCGGTGAAATCGAAGAGCGCGCCGCCGTCCGCGTGCGCCGTGATGGCGACACAGACCGGCGTGCCGTCGTCCATCGCGTCGCGGAAATTCCTCGTCCCCGCCGGCAAACGCGCGAGCGCGGCGCGCATCCGCTGCTCCGAGGCGCGGTGCAGGTGCGCGGCGTATGCTTCGACCGTCGGCGATCCGTGGCGGGCGACGAGTTCCGACAACAACGCTGCCCCGGCCTGGTTCGCCGCCATCTGCGCGTGGAGGTCGGCGAGGTTTTCCTCGACGGAACGCGTGGGATACGCTCCGGCGAGCAGCAGCGCCCGCAGGTCGGCGTCGCTGCCGCCGGGGTCGTCGGCGCGATAGCGGAACGCACGGATCAGGACGCCTTCCTCCGCGAGCGCGCGCGCATCGGGTGGCAGCGAGCCAGGGGCGATGCCGCCGATTTCCGCGTGGTGCGCGCGGCTGGCCGTGAAGAACCGGGGCCGCGCGCCCGGACCATTGCCCGCGAACACCGGCGTCACCGCCGTCACGTCGGGCAGGTGGCTGCCACCCCGGAACGGGTCGTTCGTGAGATAAACCTCGCCGGGCCGCATGTCGGGGGCATCGACCAGCAGGCACCGCACGCATTCCTCCATCGCGCCGAGGTGCACGGGGATGTGCGCGGCGTTGGCGACGAGCGAGCCGCGTGCGTCGAACAACGCGCACGAGAAATCCAGCCGTTCCTTGACGTTGGTGGAAAGTGCCG
>CAZZYS010000168.1:0-9861 GCA_964658285.1 uncultured Verrucomicrobiota bacterium | reverse complement strand
AGCGTCAAGGATGTGGCTTCACCGTGCTGGAGCGCCAAGGGCGCGGCCTCATACGAGCCTGGGGAAACGCCCCAGGTCCAGGCGTCTCTCCAGCCGAGCCCTGTAGGGGCGATTCATTCTGCTGGCGCGCCGAGATGAGTCGCCCTTTCAGGGCTTGATGCTCTCGCGTCTTTTCCTGGGGCGTTGCCCCAGGCTCGTATGAGGCCGCGCCCTTGGCGCTTCAGAGAAGCCGCGCGGCTACGCTTTCGCAGAGAAGCCACGCGGCTACGCTTTCGATGAGCATGCTTTATCGGCGGAAGTCCCGCTGGGCTCACCTTCGCCCTGGTCGAGGTAGTTCCGCCAATCGCCGTTTTCGGCTACCCGTTTGATGTGTGCGAGACGCCGGGACACGAGGTGCCCCATCCGGCGTGTGAGGTAAAGGCGTTCGACCAGCCAGCCCAACGGCCCGAGGGGCGCTGCGACCGTCAACTCGTCGGACACCGTGCAACCGCCGTCCGGCGTCGGAACAAAACGATAGACGTGCGCAAACTGCCGCAACAGCCCGTGAACCAGAACGTCACGGAATCCCGCGGGCGGCGAAAATTTCTCGATGCGTGTGGTCATCCGAAAGCGCATCCCGAAAAATCGCGCTGACCACGTCGTGGTGTCGCTGTCCTCCGATAGACCGCGCTGCCGCCCGCCCACGGCCAGGGCACCGATTTCCGTGGACGAATCCACGTGCAGGTCCACGCTGCGCGCCAGGTCGAAACACCGCCCGGCCGGGGCGTGGACGTTCACCTCGTGGCGGATCACGATCATCGACGTTCCCGCCAACGCCGACACAGATCGCGCGCGGCTTCCGGCCAATCGGGGAAGTGGAAGCCGAACCCGGATCGTTCCAGCCGCGTGGGAACCACCCGGCGGCTCTTGAGGATCAGTTCGGTCTCCGTGCGCAGGAACAGCGCGCCGATTTCCAGCATCCAGCGCGCGGCGGGCAGTCCGAACGGCATCCCCCACGCTCGTCGCAAGGCACGCAGGAAACCCACGTTCGGCAGCGGGTGGGGCGCGGCGAGATTCACGTGACCGTCGAGTTCGGGGTTTTCAATGAGCCAATACACCGACCGGACGAAATCCTCCTCGTGAATCCACGAGACGAATTGCCGGCCGTCACCCTCCGTGCCCCCGAGACCGGCGCGCACCAGCGAGAGCAGCACGGCGAAGGCGCTGCCGGGATCGGCGTTCATCGTGATGGCCGAGCGCAGGAGCACGCGGCGCGTCCCGGCGGGCAGGGGAACGCTCTCGGCGGCGGCCTCCCAGGATTTCGCCACGTCGATGGAGAAATTCCAGGTGTCGGGCGCGCCGGGTTCGCCGCCACCGAGGATGCCGGTGGACTCGTCGTTGGGCGCGTCGTAGCGGTGGGCGTAGATCGTGGCCGTGCTGGCCTGGAGCCAGACGCGCGGCGGACGTTTGCGGCGGCCGATGGCCTCGCCGACGAGGCGGGCGGAAACGGTGCGCGAATCCTTGATGAGTTTGCGGTTGGCCGGGGTGTAGCGGCAGTTGACGCTACGGCCGGCGAGGTTGATGACGGCGTCCGCGTTTTCGAGTTCGCTTTCCCAGGCCCCGGCGGAGCGAGCGTCCCAGACCGCCACCCGCCAGGGCGGGGACTCTCCGAGGTGAGTCATCCGGCGGCTGAGGACGATCACCTCGTGTCCGTCGCGGTGAAACGCCCGCGCCAGCACCGTGCCGACCTGACCGCTGCCACCGGGGAGAACGATTTTCATTTACGACGCTTCCTGCCAGTCCAACACGATCTTGCCGCTCTGGCCCGAGCGCATCAGCTCGAAGCCTTCCTGATACTGCGTGTAGGGAAAGCGGTGGGTGATGACGGGCGAAATGTCCAGGCCGCTCTGGATCATGGCGGTCATTTTGTACCACGTCTCGTACATCTCGCGGCCGTAGATGCCCTTGATGGTCAGGCTGTTGAAAACCACCGTGTCCCAGTCGATGGCCCCGGCCTCGCCGTGGATGCCGATGCCCAGCAGCGCGATCTTGCCGCCGTGGCACATGTTGGCGATCATCTCCTTGAAGGCCCGCGCGTTGCCGCTCATTTCCAGGCCCACGTCGAAGCCTTCCTTCATGCCGAGCGTCTTTTGCAGGTCGGCCAGCGACCCCTTGCTCACATCGACCGCGTGGGTTGCGCCGAGCTTCGTGGCGAGGTCGAGCCGGTAGGGGTTCACGTCGGTGACGACCACGTAACGCGCCCCGGCGTGGCGCGCGACGGCGGCGGCCATGCAGCCGATGGGGCCCGCGCCGGTGATGAGCACGTCTTCGCCGAGCACGTCGAAAGAGAGCGCCGTGTGGACCGCGTTGCCCAGCGGATCGAAGCACGAGAGCACTTCCAGCGGGATATTGGGGTCGCAATGCCAGACGTTTTGCTGCGGGATGGCGAGGTATTGCGCGAACGCCCCCGGCCGGTTGACACCGACGCCGCTGGTGTTTGGGCATAGGTGGCGGCGGCCCGCGAGGCAGTTGCGGCAATGTCCGCAGACGACGTGGCCCTCGCCCGAGACGATTTCGCCGGGATGGAAATCGTGCACGTGACTGCCGACGGCCTCGATGCGGCCGACGAACTCGTGACCCGTGACCATCGGCACCGGGATCGTTTTGCGCGCCCAATCGTCCCAGTTGTAAATGTGTACGTCAGTGCCGCAGATCGAGTTCTTCAGAACGCGGATGAGCACGTCGTCGATGCCGACTTCGGGAACGGGGACTTCTTCGAGCCAGAGGCCGGGCTCGGAGCGGCGTTTGACGAGGGCGGGCATCGTTTGCATAGGCACCAGAACATAGCAGAAAACGAAGACGGCCGCAGCCGGTGCGAATCTCTTGCGTTTGGCCGGGGATCGATTACGTTCATTGTCCCGGCGATACAGGGCGATCAACCCCCCTGCCACCGGAGAGCCACATGAGAGAAAATATCCATCCCAACTACAACGAGACCACCATCAGCTGCGCCTGTGGCAAGGTCTACCACACCCGCTCCACCCGCAAAGAATTGCAGATCGGCATCTGCGCCGCCTGCCACCCGTTCTTCACGGGCGAACAGAAATTCATCGACACGGCGGGACGCATCGAAAAATTCTCGCGCCGCTTCGGCACCGCTGGCTCCCTCGCCCGCAAACGCAGCTAGCGTTTTCAGTCTGATTTCCCGCAACGGTGGGAGCGCCTTCGACGCGCTCCCACCGTTTTGTTTTGCCGTGTTCCTGTCTTAACGATCTTTCCCCTCGCCAGATGGACCTCCGTCCGATCATCGCCAAAAAGGCCGAGCGTTTCCGCGAACTGGACAACGCCATCGCCGATCCCGCGATTTTCAATCAGCCCGTGCGCGCCCGCGCCGCCATGCGTGAGCACGCGCAGATCAAGACGCTGCTCGAATCCTGGGACGCCCGCCAGAAGGCCGCCGGTCAGCGCGAGGAGAACGCCGAACTCGCCAAGAGCGACTCCGACCCCGAACTCGCCGCGATGGCCGCCGAGGAACTCCCCGCCCTCGACGCCGAACTCGCCCGGCTGGACCGCGTCATCCAGCTCGCGCTGTTGCCGCCCGACCCCAACGAGGACCGCGACGCCATCGTGGAAATCCGCGCTGGCACCGGCGGCAACGAGGCGGCACTCTTCGCGGCCGACCTTTTCCGGATGTACACGCGCTACGTCGAAGGCATCGGACTGAAGATCGAGCCGATGGACTCCAGCGCTTCAGAACTCGGCGGTTTGAAGGAAGTCGTCTTCCGCGTGTCGGGCGAATCGGTGTTCCGGCGGCTGCGTTACGAGAGCGGCGTGCACCGCGTGCAGCGCGTTCCCGCGACCGAAGCGCAGGGACGCATCCACACCTCCACCGCGACGGTGGCGGTCTTACCCGAGGCCGAGGAAGTCGAACTCGAACTCAAGCCCGACGAGATCCGCGTCGAGGTCTGCCGCGCCGGCGGTCCAGGCGGGCAGGGGGTCAACACGACGGACAGCGCCGTGCAGGTGATGCACATCCCGACCGGGACCATCGTGCGCTGCCAGGACGGCCGCAGCCAGATCAAGAACAAGGAAAAGGCTCTCAGTATCCTGCGCGCCCGTTTGCTCGAACGCAAGCAGGCCGAGGAAGAAGCCAAGTACAGCGCCCACCGCAAAAGCCAGATCGGCAGCGGCGGCCGGGAAGAAAAAATCCGGACGTATAACTACGCGCAAAACCGCGTGACTGACCACCGCATCAACCTGACGCTCTACAATCTGGACCGTTTTGTGGAGGGTGACCTCGGCGAGATGATCGGTTCGCTCCAGACGCAGGACATGGAGGAACGCCTCGCCGCCGCCACGCTGGCGACGTGAGGCGACGGCTGCCGTCAGTCGTGATTGAGGACTTTCTTGAGTTCCGCCGTGCGCGCCCTGGTGATGGCCGCGCGCCTTCCGTCGTAAACCGTCGGGTAAAGTGACCCACCGCGCGCGGCGAGGTCCGCTTCGTACTTCGCCTGGGCGTCGCGGAACTGAATCCAGAGACGCTGGGCCGCTTTGAGCTCTTCCAGGTCCTGCTTGCTCATGTTGCCGACCAGTTCCTTGTAGACCTTGGTCATCTCGGCGTCGGCCGTGTTGAATTCCTGCTCGGCCTGCCGGTTCATCTCCTGCTGGTTCTGCGCATGGACACGAGCAGATTGGAGTACCAACAGGATAAGCACAGCGCCTAGCAGGGGGCGTACAAGAATCGTTTTCATCGAGGTTCGAGTTCGGAGGAGGGCAAGGAAAACTCGAGCCGCTCGTAAAGCTCCCCTAGCGGCAGTTCTATCCCGATGGAGGATAAGCGAATCACCGCTTCCAAGCCAATGGCGCGTTCGAGCTTCCAGCCTTCGAGGGTGCGCTGTTCCACCACAGCCTCTGGTCGGCTTTGTTCGATTCGCACATAAGCTTCCAGACTGGAAAGCTGGAGGTAGGCAGCGCGTTTTTCGCGTTCATCGATCTGACGAGTGCTCTCGGAGGTGATCTCGAAAAGCGCGACCGGCCTTTCACGCCAGCCGTGGCCCGAGTCCGTCGGGTCGCAGGCGATCATCGCGTCGGGATAATAGTAGTAGGCGCGCCCGCTGGGTTGAGGATGAAGAAGGACCTTCATGTTCGAGCCGAAAGGCTGACAGCGATTGCCGCGCAGGCGCAAGTAAAGCATTCCGGCGAGGTTCCTTTCGATGATGAGGGGCGGTTCCGCCGCGCCGGACATGGCGTAGACCACGCCGCCGAGGTATTCATACCGTACCTCGCTCGATTCTTCGCTGGCGAGATATTCCTCCACCGTCATGTAACCCGTGGAAATCGTTTGGATGCTCATCAGGAGAAATTTCCCTGATTGATTAGCGGAAAATTGTCTTCCCTGCAAGCCGGGGCTGCATTGCCGCTTTGCGTTCGCCGGCGGGTTGGTCCAAGCTGCCGGTCCTCGATGAAGACCGTGCTCCAAGTCCTCGAAACCACCGCGAAGTATTTCGCGGACCGGGGCGTCGAGAGTCCGCGACTCAACATCGACCTGCTCCTCGCCCACGTCCTGGGCATCAAGCGCCGGATGGACCTTTACATGGTCTTCGACCGGCCGTTGAGCGAAGGGGAACTCGACACGTTGCGCGATTTCGTCAAACGGCGTTCGCAGGGCGAGCCGCTCCAGCACCTGCTCGGCACCGTCGAGTTCCACGGGCGGGAATTTCTCTGCGACCGCCGCGCGCTCGTGCCGCGCCCGGAGACCGAACAACTGATCGAACTGATCCTCAAGCTGCCGCTGCCCGATGACGCCCGTTGCATCGACGTGGGCACGGGTTCGGGCATCATCGCATTGACCCTGGCGGCCGAGCGGCCGAACGCGTGCGTCCAGGCCGTGGACCGCTCGGGCAACGCCCTGCGTCTCGCCCGCGATAACGCCACCCGCCTCGGACTGACCGAGCGCGTGGAACTGCTCCAGGGTGACCTCCTGGCCGCCTGCCCCGGGCCGTACGACCTCGTGGCCGCCAACCTGCCGTACATTCCCGGCGGGGAAATCGCCGGGTTGTCCCGCGAGGTCCAGCACGACCCGATCATCGCGCTCGACGGTGGGGCGGACGGACTGGCGCTGGTCGCTCGCTGCGTCACGGAAGCGCACGAGCGCCTCGCCTCCGGCGGCCGGATCGCCCTGGAAATCGGCCACGACCAGGCCGCCCGCGTGCGCGAACTGCTCACCAAAGCCGGGTTTTCGGCCGTGGAGAGCGTCCGCGATTACCAGGAGGTCGAACGCTTCGCCTTCGCGGTCAAATCGTAGCCGGGACGCTCCGCAAATTTCGCGCTCGCGCTCGGGTGCGAACCCTGCTTTAATGCCCGGCCCCGAGCATCGGGGTTAACGGACACACTTATGGCGATGGATAAAATTCTCGTGCACGGCGGCGCGACCCTCCAGGGCAGCGTGCGCATCAGCGGCTCGAAAAACTCGGCCTTGCCTATCCTGGCCGCCACGTTGCTGACCCGGGAACAGTGCATCATCCATCACGTCCCTGATCTGAGCGACATCAACTACATGCTCCAGATTCTGAGCATGTTGGGCGCGGAGGTGGAGCGCGCCAGCGGGACGGTCACGGTCAAGGCCGAGAACATCAAGACCCACGCCCCCTACGAGATCGTGCGCAAGATGCGCGCGTCGGTCTGTGTGCTCGGGCCGCTCCTGGGACGCGAAAAAGAAGCCACGGTCGCGCTGCCCGGCGGTTGTGTCATCGGCGACCGGCCCATCGACCTGCACCTGCGCGGCTTCGAGGCGCTCGGGGCCAAGGTGCGCATGGTCGGTGGCGACGTGCGGTTGTTTGCGGCCGAACTGCACGGCGCGAGCATGTCGTTGCGCGGGAAATTCGGCTCGACCGTGCTGGGCACCGACAACGTGATGATGGCCGCCGTGCTCGCCGAGGGCACCACGGTCATCGAGGCGGCGGCGGCGGAACCCGAGGTTGTTGATCTCGCCAATTTCCTCATCGCGATGGGCGCGAAGATCGAGGGCGCGGGCACGCGGCGAATCATCATCGAGGGCGTGAAAGAACTCCACGGCGCGGAACACGAGGTCATCCCCGACCGGATCGAGGCGGGGACTTTCATGGTGGCCGGAGCGATTTGCGGCGATGGCGTGACGCTCAAGAACGTCATTCCCGAACACCTGGAATCCACCTCCGAGCGGCTGCGCGCGGCGGGCTTCCACGTGGACACCACGCCCAAAACGGTCACCGTCCGACCGAACGGCGGCGCGAAGTCGCTCGAACTGACCACCGAGCCCTATCCCGGGTTCCCGACGGACATGCAGGCGCAGATGTGCGCGTTGCTGGCGACGACGAACGGCATCAGCACCGTGACGGAAAACATTTTCCCGCAACGTTTCATGCATCTTTCCGAGATGAAGCGCATGGGCGCGGACATCCGCATCGAAGGCCAGACGGCGATCATCCAGGGCGTCGAAAAACTGAGCGCGGCCCCCGTGATGGCGTCAGATTTGCGGGCGTCGGCCGCGCTGGTCCTGGCGGGTTTGAAGGCCGAGGGCGTGACGGAAATCAACCGCGTCTACCACATCGACCGCGGCTACGAGCACATCGACGACAAGCTCTCCGAACTCGGCGCGAAGATCGAGCGGGTGAAGACGTAGTCGGCGGCCTGAATGGTCTTACATCAGACAAGTTGTCATCAAATGACGATTGTCTTACAAGTAGGACATGACCGAACGGGAAATCTACGATGGGGTCATTGTGAACGGCACCAAGGACTTCACCTTTGTGGCCGAAACCCTGCGCCGTCATGGTGCGGGCTGGTGCGTCATTGGCGGCTTGGCGGTCAATGCCTACGCGACAGCCGTTTACACGGCGGATCTGGATTTGGTCGTCATTGCCACCGATTTGGAACCGATCTTGACGGACCTACGCGCGGCTGATTTTCGCATCAAGGAGTTTCCCTTTTCAATCAACGCGCAGCGGCGGGCGGGGCGGACCGAAACGTCTGCCAACATGCTGATGGTGCAATTCACCAAGCCGGACCGCTACCAATCTTTCGTCGAACGGGCTGTCTTGCGGACAGTTCTCGGGATTGATGTGCCCGTCGCTGCTTTAGAGGATTTAGTGCAGGGTAAGTTGTGGGCCTGGAATGATCCCACTCGGCGAGCCGGCAAGCATCTCAAGGATGGAAGCGATCTCGTTCGTTTGGCAGAAGCACATCCGGAAGTGTTTCCCATGCTTCCGTTGGTACTACGCGAGGAAATTGAGAAGCGAAAGAAGCCCGGAGAAGATTCTTGGGGTGACGAAGACCGGGGTGAGGATTGATCCTCATGCCGACGCGGCACGGACCGCTTCCAACTCCTCCCAACGCGTATACAGCCGCGCGACCCCTTTTTTGGCGGCGTCTAGTTCTGCCTGTAACTCCTTCCACCGCTCACCGTGCTGCTGATAGAAATCGGGCGCGGCGAACATTGTCTCCATCCGCGCGACGTTTTCCTCGGCGGCGAGAATGTCGGCCTCGATGGCTTCCAATTCCTTCGTTTCTTTGAAACTGAGCTTGCGTCCGGCCGCAGGCTTGGCGGATGTGGCGGCAGACGGCTTGCGGGCGGCTTCGGCCTGCCAGCGGGCGGCTTCGGCGGCGTTGGCCGCGCGTTTGGCCGTGTAGTCGTCGTAATTGCCCACGTCGTAGTACAGGTGCCCGTTGCCCTCGAAGGCGAGGATCGACGTGCAAACGCGGTTCAGAAAGTATCGGTCGTGGCTGACGGCCACCACCACGCCGCCGAAACCCAAGAGTGCTTCTTCCAACACGCGCAACGTCGCCAGGTCGAGGTCGTTCGTCGGCTCGTCGAGCACGATGACATTGCCGCCGCGCTTGAGAATCTTCGCCAGGATCACCCGACTGCGCTCACCACCCGACAGCAGGCCAATCTTGGAGTTCACCTGATCGCCCGTGAACAGGAACCGGGTCAAATAGCCCCGGATGCTGATCTGTTCGTCGCCGAGCTTGACCCATTCGCTGCCCTCACCGACCTCGTCCCAGACGGTCTTGTCGTCGTTGAGGAGGATACGCCCCTGATCGACGTAGTTGACCTGCGTGCGGGTGCCCATCATCGCCTCGCCACGCGTGGGCGCCAGCATCCCGAGCATCACCCGCAGCAGGGTCGTCTTGCCCATGCCGTTGCGCCCGACGATGCCGAGGCGCTGGCCGGGTTCGAGGTTCAGGTTGAGACCGGAAAACAGCGTGCGGCCATCGGGCAGATCGAAACCGGCGAGTTTGAGTTCGATGACGCGGTTGGCGAGCTTGGGCGCGGGCGGGATGATGAGGTCCACGTCGAGTTCCTGCTCGGGGCCGGCCTGGGCGGCGAGGGTGTGGTAGCGCTCGATGCGGTCCACGGACTTCGTGCGGCGCGCCTGGGGGCCGCGCCGGACCCATTCGAGTTCGCGCTTGAGGAACTTCTGGCGCGCGGCCTCGGCGGACTCGGCGTTGGCCAGCCGGGCGGTCTTGTGTTCGAGGAAGGCGGTGTAGTTGCCCTGGTGCGAGAGGAAGTCGCCGCCGGCCAACTCCACGATGCGATTGGCCACGCGGTCGAGGAAATACCGGTCGTGCGTGACGAATAGACAGGTGCCCGGATAGTTCTTCAAGAAACCCTCCAGCCACTCGATGGAAAACGTGTCGAGATGGTTGGTCGGTTCGTCGAGGATGAGCAGGTCGGGCTTGGCCAGCAGCGCGCGGGCGAGGGCCACGCGGCGTTTTTCCCCGCCGGAGAGTTCACCCGCCAGCCGGTCGGCGGCGGGGCAATCCAGATGGTCGATGAGCGCCTTGGTGCGGTGTTCCACGTCCCAGCCGTCGAGGTGGTTGATGTGGTCGAGGAGTTCGCCG
>CAZZYS010000167.1:0-9862 GCA_964658285.1 uncultured Verrucomicrobiota bacterium | reverse complement strand
TACCCGCGCTTCGACCTGGACATCTGCATCTTCCGCGCCTACGAAAACGGCCAGCCCGTCCACCCGGAGAATTACCTCAAGTGGAGCGCCAAGGGCACCGCCGAGCACGAACTGACCTTCGTCAGCGGCCATCCCGGCGGCACCGAACGCGAACTGACCCTCGACGCGCTCACGGCCACGCGCGATTATTTCGTGCCGCACGGCATCGCGCGCCTCTACCATCTCGAAACGCTGCTCATCGCCTACAGCGCGCGCAGCGACGAGAATGCCCGCCGCGCACGCGAACTCCTCTTCGGCGTGCAGAACAGCCGCAAAGCCTACGACGGCCGCCTCGGCGGACTGCTTGACCCGGATCTTTTCGCCAAATACGCCGCCAAGGAGGCCGCGCTCCGCAGCCGCATCGGCGCGGCCTACATGCCTGAAGCGGAGGCCGCCTACAGAGTCATCGCCGCCTCCGAAAAGAAGATGATCGAGCTATCGCCACGTTTCGGCTTCCTGGAGGGCGGACGCGGGGCGGGTGCGTTCCGCAGCGATCTCTTCACCTACGCCCGGACCATCCTGCGCGCCGCCGACGAACGCGCCAAGCCCAACGGCGAGCGTCTGCCTGCCTACCGCGAATCCAGCCTGCCCACGCTCGAACTCGGACTCTTCTCGGAGAAACCCATTTACGACGACCTGGAAGAACTCTTGCTCGCCGATTCGCTGACCACGTTTGCGGGTGAATTCGGTGCGGGCGACCCGATGGTCCGCCTCGCGCTGGCCGGCAAAAGCCCCCGCGAACGCGCCCACGAACTCGTCTCGGGCACCAAACTCAAGGACGTGGCCTTGCGCAAGAAACTCTACGGCGATGATGCCGCGACGTTAAAGAATTTCTCTGACCCGATGCTCGATCTGGCGCGCGCTTTCGATCCGCAGGCACGCGCGGTGCGCAAGCAATTCGAGGAACAGGACGAACTCCAGCAGCAGGCGTACGCAAAGATCTCCAAGGCACGCTTCGCCTTGGAAGGCACGAGCGACTATCCCGACGCGACGTTCACATTGCGTCTGTCGTATGGCCCGATTGAGGGTTACGAGGAGTTCGGCAAGCATGTCCCGGCCTACACGGACCTGGCGGGATTATACCAGCGTTCGGCCGAACACGAGAACAAGCCGCCGTTCGACCTGCCCCAACGTTGGATTGCCGCCAAGGGTAAGCTGGACCTGAAGACACCGTTCAATTTTGTCTCGACGGCCGACATCATCGGCGGCAACTCGGGCAGTCCGGTCATCAACAAGGCGGGCGAATTCGTAGGCATCATCTTCGACGGCAATATCCAGTCGCTGCCGCTCGACTATGCCTATTCGAGCAAGCAGGCGCGCGCGGTGTCGGTGGATTCGCGGGCGATCTTGGAGGCGCTCGTGAAAGTGTACGACGCCGGCCCGCTGGCGGAGGAGTTGACGGGCAAATCACGCCCGTAGCCGACCGCCGCGCACGGAAGAGATTTTTAGCCGCAAAAAGCGCAAAATATGAAGAGGGGAGAAGCGGTGCGTTTCTTCCCCTTTTGCGGTTTTTGCGCCTTTTGCGGCTAAATTTTCTCTCCCGCAGTTCCGCTCGCCCACGCCGCCGGTTCGCGCAATTGGTATAACATCTCGCCCGCCTTGCGCACGAGCAGTACGCCTTCGTCCTCGCGCCCGGCGTAGTCCTCCACGCGGATCGTGTCCGGGTCGCGGTAACCCATGTTGATGCGCTCGCACGTCTCGCGCGGGATGCGCGTCGCCAGCGTGACGCGTGCGCGGCAGTGTTCCACGCCATCTTCATACGTGCCGATGCCCCGTACATGGGTCGAGTGTGCGAGCGTGCCCCACGGCATTTCCTTGAACCGATCCCACTGCTTCAGAAAATAATCCCGGCAATGGTAACCGATGGCCTCGATCAACGCGCCGTGCGTCACGGAAATCTCGGTGATGTGCGGCGCGTAGATGATGAGTTCGCCGCCGTCGGCCAGCACGGGCTCCAGCTTGTACATGCACTTGCCGCCGGTCCAGAGTTCGTCGTACATCGTCGGCGCGCAGGAAAGAATCGTGTGAAACGGTCGCTCCTTGTACGTGATGTGAAGCTGCCGCGACAGTTCGCTCGCTTCCTCCCACGCCGCTTCCGGGCTGCCCGCGAACGCCCCCGCCAACTGGTCGCCTTTCACCACGAGGGCGAAGCAAAGTTTCGGCACCGTCACCATCGACCCCGCGCGGTCCACGACCTTGCGGACCGGGGTGTGCTTGTGGCCGATAATCATCGGGTTGGTGACGACCGCGCCGAGCCAGTGAAAGAAATTCAGCACCTCCGGCCCGCTCACGCCGGGAAACAGATATTTGTTGCCGCCCGAGAACCCGACGACCTCGTGCGGGAACACCGGCCCGATGATGATGAGCTGATCGTACTCGAACAACCGCCGGTTGACCCGCACCGGCACGTCCATCGCGAACCGTCCCCCCGAGAGCGCATCGATCTCCGCCGCCGGGATCGTGCCCAGCGAGCGCAACGCGTCGGGATTCTGCCATTCGTGGTTGATGAACGCCACGTCGCGGTAGACGCTCGCCCGCTCCTCGGCCGAGATGCCCAGCCGCTCGCGGATGGCCGACTCACTCATGGGTTGGTGCGTGCCGAGGGCGATCATCACGTCGAACGCACCGGCCGTGCCGCCGAGTTGCGTGTGCAGCGCGCGAAAGAACTGGTCCACGGGTGCCGTGCGCGTGGCGTCGGGCACGATCAGCAGCACGCGCCGCCCACGGTAATCGTCGGCCGGACACGCCCGGGCCACGAGTGCACGCACGTCTTCGAGGGACACCGCGCCGTCCGGGGCGGCATGAACGGACAGAACGTCGGGAGAGGTCATCCCATCAACCGTTGCCGCTGTCGTCCCCGCCTGTCAACGGCCGGTTCGCATCCAGGAACGCCGCCACGCCGGGACTGTGTTTCTCGAAATCGAGCAGGACGTGCTCGCGGCATTTCTCGGTGAGTTCCTTCAACTCGCGGCGGAACTGTGTCACGTTGAACTCATCGCCGTCGAGCCGCCGGAGGATCGTCTCCGCGACGACCTGCAACGCCATGCCGTGCGCGAACAGGTTGATGACCTCGCGCGTCAGGGTGATGTCCAAATCCTTCGGTTCCTCCGCCATAAAAATCAGATCGTCTGCGACAAAAATCCCCCGTCCACGCGCAGGTCGATGCCGGTGACGAACCCGGCCGCCCGCGCGCTCGCCAGGAACACCGCCGCGCCGATGAGTTCGGACGCATCGCCGAACCGGCCCATCGGGGTATGCCCCAGGATCGACTGCGCGCGCGCCGTCGGCGTGCCGTCTTCGTTGAAAAGCAGCCGCCGGTTCTGCTCGGCGGGAAAGAAACCGGGCGTGAGCGAGTTGACCCGCACTCCCTTGGTGGCCCATTCGCGGGCCAGGAACTGCGTCAGGCTGAGCACCGCCGCCTTCGCCGCACTGTACGTCACCACGCGCGAGAGCGGCAGATGGGCCGACACGCTGGCGATGTTGATGATGCTGCCTTTGCCGCGCGCCGCCATCGCCGGGCCGAATTCCTGGCAGGGCAGGAGCGCGCCGCCGACGAGGTTGAGGTCGAAATTCGCACGCCAATCGGCCACCGCGATGTTCTCGAACGCCCGCTCGGGCGTGACGGTGACTTTGGGATCGTTGCCGCCTGCGGCGTTGACGAGGATCGTCGGCGCGCCGAGCGCGTCGGCCACGGCGCGGTGAGCTTCGGCGAGGCTGGCCGGGTCGATGGCATCGGCGGCGAAAAACAGGGCCTTGCCCGGGCCGCCGCGTCCGGCGATGCGCGTGACGCAGGCCTCGCCGCGTTCGCGGTTGCGCCCGAGGACGGCGACGGCCGCCCCGGCATCGGCGAGACCTTCGGCCAGGACGCCGCCGAGTACGCCGGTCGCGCCGATGACCACGGCGGTTTCACCTGTGAGATCGAAGAGGGGATTCATGCAAATCGATGCATACCCGTCAAAAATACTTTTTGGAAGCACGTTCCGCCGCTAACTTGTCACCCCACGATGAACTCTCCGTTTTTCCCCTCTGTTTCCAAGGCGGCATTTGAAGGACCTGCCACCGGCAATCCGCTCGCTTTCCGACATTACGACGCCGACGAGATCGTCGCCGGCAAGCCGATGTCCGAGCACCTGCGGTTTTCGGTGGCGTTCTGGCACTCGTTCCGGGGGCAGGGCGCGGATGTGTTCGGTCCGGGCACGATCCGGCGGCCCTGGGAGAAAGAAGGCCTGGACCCGGTCAGTCTGGCGAAAACGCGGCTGGATGCTTCGTTCGAGTTCTGCACCAAGCTGGGAGTGCGTTACTGGTGTTTCCACGACCGCGACATTTCCCCCGAAGGCGCGAACCTCGCGGAAACCAACCGCCATCTGGACGCCGTCGTGGCCCACGCGAAGGAACTCCAGCAGGCCACGGGCGTGCGCCTGCTCTGGGGCACGGCGAACCTCTTCAGCCACCCGCGCTACATGTGCGGCGCGGCGTCGAACCCCGACGCGCGGGTCTTCGCGCACGCGGCGGCCCAGGTGAAAAAGGCGCTGGAGGTCACGAAGGAACTCGACGGCCAGGGTTACACGTTTTGGGGTGGACGCGAGGGATACGACACGCTGCTGAACACCGATATGAAGCGGGAGCAGGATCACATCGCGGCGTTCATGCACATGGCGGTCGATTACGCGAAGGAGATCGGTTTCGAGGGGCAGTTTTACATCGAGCCCAAGCCGAAGGAACCGACCAAGCACCAGTACGACTACGACGTGGCCACCGGCCTCGCCTTCCTGCGCACATACGGGTTGGACAAACATCTGAAATTCAACATCGAGACCAACCACGCGACGCTGGCCGGGCACACGTTCCAGCACGAACTGGAAGTCGCCGTGGCGGCGGGGATGCTCGGCAGCATCGACGCGAACACGGGCGATACGCTGCTGGGTTGGGACACCGATCAGTTCAACACCGACGTGAAGGAACTGACGCTGGCGATGTTGTCCATCCTCAAGGCCGGCGGATTGGGCAAGGGCGGCATCAACTTCGACGCCAAGGTGCGGCGCGCCTCGGTGGACCCGGAGGATTTGTTTTACGCGCACATCGGCGGGATGGACGCCTTCGCGCTGGCGCTCAAGACGGCGGCGAAGATCAACGCCGACGGCAAGCTGCCGGGTTTCGTGCGGGAGCGCTACGCGAGCTATGACGGGGGGCTCGGCGCGGACATCGAAGCGCGGCGGGTAGGGTTCAAGGAATTGGAGAGGATAGCCCTGGCAGGCGGCGAACCCGAACTGCGCAGCGGCCGACAAGAATATCTGGAGAACCTACTGAACACGTACCTTTGAGGAGACTCCCGCCGCAGGCGTTCCAACCAAGGTAGGGATGGCTCTCCGAGCCAGTCCCTATTTTAGATTGGCTGATCCCCGTGCGCACAGAGCGCCCTTCCAGAAATCTAGGGACTGGCTCGGAGAGCCATCAGGACCTTACAGGACGACGCCTGCGGCGAAATGGCCCGTCATTATTCCGGCGCCGATCCAGCCGCCGGCGTCGGCGCGGGTGATGGGGTGGGAGCAGCCGCCAGTTCCTTCAAGAAACTTTCCGCCTTCGCCATGTCGGGATGGTCGATGCCCGCCTCGCGCAAATCCGCGAGGTCCTGGAGGGCGATCTGCGCGCCGTTGCGGCCCCACGAGCCGCGCTGATCCTTGTCCTGCTGGTAGATGCTCTTCGCCCAGTCGAAATGCCCTTCCAGCAGGTAGGCGTGGGCGAGGTTGAGGTGAATCCACAACTGGTTGCCGTCCATGCCCAGGGCTTTGAGCGCGGCGTCGCGGGCTTCCCCGGTCTTGCCGGAAAACAGCCGCGTCCACGAGGCGGTGCCGTAGGCGAGGAGGTTGTCGGGCCGCAGCGAGATCGCCTCGACGAGGTCGGCGTCCGCGCGCTCGAATAGTTTCTGGCCCGTCAGGGCCACGGCGCGTTCGCGCAACGCCTCGTAGCGCTTTTTCTCGTTCTCCGCCCCGGTTTCCTCGGTGGATTGGAGGATGTCGTCGTAGATTTCCTCGGCGTCCTTCCAGCGTTTGAGTTCCAGGAGGCATTCGCCGCGCTGGTCCACGGTGGACTGGCCGGCTTTCTCCGCCTGTTCGTAGTCCGCCAGGGCCTCCGCGAAATGCCCGAGGTTGGCCTGCGCGATCCCGCGGTTGAACAACTCCACGCCATGATAGGTGGCCTGATCGGTGTCGCGTTCGATGACCCGGGTGAAGTCGGCGATGGCTTTCTCAACCTGATTGGTCTCGGCGTAGGCGCAGCCGCGCCAGTGATAGAGTTCCGTGTGGTCGGGCGCGAGTTGGATGGCGGCGTCCAGATCGTGGATGGCGTCGGCGTAGTGGTTCTTGGAGAACCGGTCCACGGCGCGGTTCAGGAGCGGCTCGAACGCCTTGGGCGCGGCTTCGACGGCGTGGTCATCATCCTCCTCGGCGAGCCTGGACAGTTGCAGGCGCGCGTACACCCCGGAACGGCCGACGAACGCCTTCCAGTTGTGCGGATCGTCGCGGATGGCCTCGGTGTACGCGTCGATGGCATCCTCCGGGTGGTTGTCGGCCGTGGCCTGCTGGGCGCGCTCCATGTCGCGGCCGGTGTCCCGGGCCGCTTTTTCGATGGCTGCCGCCTGCCGCACGGGCAGGAGCAGCAAGGCCAGGACCACGGCGGCAGCGGTGGGAGAAGCGAAGCGAATCATCATCGCCCGATGATACGACAAAACCCGCTTGCACGAGAGGAAATTTGTCTCGTTTCGACGGGGGCCGTCCCGCATTCCCTAATCCTGTGGAATGGCCGGTGACGCCCCGGGCGTGGGCGACGGCGGCGGGGATGGAACAACGCTCTGACGCAGCAGCTCTTCCATCCGGGCCAGGTTCGGGTCGGTGACGCCAGCCTGCCGGAATTTCTCGAAATCTCCCAGGGCCCGCTGCGCCCGGGTCTTTGACCCATCCTCCGGCTTGCCGTGATCCGCCAGATAAATGCTGCGCGCCCAGTCGAAACGCCCTTCCAGCAGATAAACGTCGGCCAGGTTGATCCTGATCCAAATCTGGGTCCTGTCCAGGCTCAACCCCTTGAGCGCAGCCTCGCGGGCGGCGTCGAGCGGCCCGGTGACCGCCCGCACCCAGGCGGCGACGCCGTACGCGCGCGGATCCTGGGGGCGCATCTTGATGGCCGCTTCGAGGTCGGCTTCCGCGCCGTCGAAGTCCTTCAGGTACAGGCAGGCCAGCGCGCGGCGATACAGCACGACGTATTCGGGCGCATCCTCGTTGCCGACGGGATTGCTGGCCGGTGGGCTCCCGTTCGTGCTCGGCATACGAACGAACCCGAACGCGTGGTTCCTCTGGTCGTCGTGCACGATCCGGTCGTAGACTTCCCTGGCCTCTTTCCAACGTCCGAGTTCCGCCAGGCAATCACCATGCTCGGGCTGGACCGCCAAGCCGTCTTTCTCGGACTGCTCGAAGTCCGCCACGGCTTCCTCGTAGTGTTTCCGCACAGTCTGCATCAGCGCGCGGTTGAAATAGGTCGCGGCCCGTTGGGGATGGATGTCATCCGTCCTCTTGTCGGCCTTGTCGGGGTCGAGTTCGATCACGCGGGTGTAGTCGGCCACGGCCAGGTCTTTTTGACCGAGCAGTTCGTGGATGAGGGCGCGTTCTCTGTAATATTCGTGGCTGGCGGGGTCCAGCCGGACCGTGGCATCCAGATCGCGGAGTGCTTCGGCGAAGCGTCGTTTCGCCTGGTGATTGTACGCCCGCTTCCGCCACGCATCGGCCGAGTCCGGCGCGGTTTTGACGGCGAGATCGTAGTCCTCGTCGGCCAGCGCGGGCAACTCCAGTTGGTCGTAGAGCGACGCGCGGGCGAGGATGGCGTCCGTGTTGTGGGGATCGGCGCGGATCGCTTCCGTGTACGCGTCGATGGCTTCCTCGTACTGTTTTTTGTTGGCCAGACCCTTGGCCGTCGCCACCGCCTCGGCAGCTTCCTGATTCGATGGACTGGCCCAGGCGTCCGACGGCGCGAGGAAGAGCGCCATCCCTGCCACGGCGAACAGCAATCGGGGGAACATGGGCACGATCCTAAACCAACCCGCCGGCGGCTGGAAGGAGATTCGCGCCAACCGCCGCTCGCAACCCGCCGCCCGTGCGGCTACTTTGCGCCGTGCCGCTGACCCTCTACGACCTGCTGCCGCGCGCGACGGACGTGCCCACGAACGACTTCCTGCTCGGCCGTTTTCTCGAATACGTCACGGGCCGCGCGCTCGACCTTTACCCGGCGCAGGAAGCCGCCATCCTGGAGTTGTTCGAGGAAAAAAACGTCATCCTCAACACGCCCACCGGTTCGGGAAAATCGCTCGTCGCGGCGGCGCTCCAGTTCAAGGCGCTCGCGCAGGGGCGGCGTTCGGTCTACACCTGCCCGATCAAGGCGCTGGTGAACGAAAAGTTCCTCGCGCTCTGCCGGGAGTTCGGTCCGCAGAACGTCGGCCTGTCCACGGGCGACGCCACCGTCAACCACGACGCGCCGATCCTCTGCTGCACGGCGGAAATCCTCGCCAACCTGGCGTTGCGCGAGGGCTCCCGCGCGGACGTGCGCGACGTGATCCTCGACGAGTTCCATTACTACGCCGACCGGGACCGCGGCGGCGCGTGGCAGATTCCGCTGCTGACCCTGCCACAGGCAAGGTTCCTCCTGATGTCGGCGACCCTGGGCGACACGGCGTTTTTCGAGAGCGAACTCACGTCGCTCAACGGCGCGGAGACCGTGACCGTCCGCGCGACCGAGCGGCCCGTGCCGTTGGAATACAGTTACAGCGAAACACCGCTCGCGCAGACGTTAGAAGGTCTCGTCGTCGGCGGCAAGGGGCCGGTGTACGTCGTCCATTTCACGCAGGCGGCGGCGGCCGAAAGCGCCCAGGCGTTCACCAGCATCAACGTCAGCAGCCGCGACGAAAAGGCGGCGGTTGCCCGTGCGCTGGACGGGTTTCGTTTCGCGAGTCCGTACGGACCCGACTTGAAGCGCTGGCTGCGGCACGGCATCGGCCTGCACCACGCCGGTTTGCTGCCGAAATACCGGGTGTTGGTCGAGCAACTGGCGCAGCAGGGCCTGCTGAAAGTCATCTGCGGCACGGACACGCTGGGGGTGGGAATCAACGTACCCATCCGCACGGTGCTTTTCACCCGGTTGTGCAAGTACGACGGGCAGAAAACCGCGATCCTGACCGCGCGAGATTTCCACCAGATCGGCGGGCGCGCGGGCAGGAAGGGGTACGACAATGTCGGGTATGTCGTCGCGCAGGCCCCGGAGCACGCCATCGAAAATCTGTTGTTAGAGCATAAGGCGAACGGAAAAAAATTCGTCCGCCGGAAGCCGCCCGAGAAAGGGTACGTGCCGTGGGACAAAGCGACGTTCACGCGCCTGATTTCCGCGCCGCCCGAGCGTCTCCAGCCGCAACTCGCGATCACTCACGGGATGCTCCTGAACGTCCTCGCCCGCACGCACGAGGACGGCTGCCGCGCAATGCAGCGCATGGTCCGCGCCAGCCATGACCCGGCCAAGACCAAGAAGGCGAATTTTCACCGCGCGTGGCAACTCTTCCGCGCGCTGGTGGAGCGCAAGATCGTGGAGTTCGTGCCGCGCGACGAGGCGGGCGTGAAGCTGCGGCTCAACGTCGGGTTGCAGGAGGATTTTTCCATGAACCACGCGCTGTCGCTCTACGTGCACGACACGCTGCCCCTCATGGACCCGCAAGCGCCGGACTATGCGTTGGTCGTACTGACATTAGTCGAGTCGATATTAGAAGACCCGGACCTGATCCTGCACCGGCAGT
>CAZZYS010000166.1:0-9872 GCA_964658285.1 uncultured Verrucomicrobiota bacterium | reverse complement strand
GAGTTCTTCGATCTGGAGTTGGCGGGCCGCCCGGTCCGTCTCGCTCGCCTGGAGCAAGGCGGTGAGTTCTTCGACCTGGAGTTGGCGTGCATCGCGGTCGGCGTCGCTGGTCTTGAGCAGGGCGGTGAGTTCTTCGACCTGGAACTGCCGGGCGTCACGGTCCGCCTCGCTGGTTTTGAGCAGGGCAGTCAGTTCTTCGATCTGGAGTTGGCGTGCATCGCGGTCCGTTTCGCTCGTCGTGAGCAACTCCTTGAGTTCTTCGACCTGGAGTTGACGGGCGTCGCGGTCGGCGTCGCTGGCCCTGAGCAGGGTGGTCAGTTCGTCCACCTGCGAACGGCGCGCGTCGCGGTCGGTTTCGCTAACCCCGAGGAGGGTTTGGAGTTCGCCGATCTGGACCTGGCGGGCGTCGCGGTCCGCCTCGCTGCTCGTGAGCAACGCGGTGAGTTCTCGCACCTGTGTCCGGCGGGCGTCGCGGTCGGTTTCGCTTGCCTGGAGCAGGGCGGTCAGTTCGTCCAACTGGCACTGGCGGGCGTCACGGTCGGTTTCGCTGGTTTTGAGCAGGGCGGTGAGTTCGTCCACCTGCGAACGGCGGGCGTCGCGGTCGGCGTCGCTGGACTGGAGTCGCGCGGCGAGTTCGCCGGTTTGCAGGGTGAGTGCCATCACCTGGCGCAGGCGGTCGGTGCTGTCTTCGCGCAGAAAACGCAGGCGCGGCGTCGCGGTCTCGATCAATGCTCGCGCGGCGGCGTCCAGGCCGTCCGCTTCGATGACGCACTGACCCTCGGCGGGCTCATCCAAAATCTGTTCCAGGGCCCGCCGCACCGACGCCGTGGAGATCGTCCGGACACAGGGCGCATCCACGAAATAACAATCCCAGCCGCAGCCGAAACACGGTAGCGGCTGCACGACCGTCCGCGCGCGGGCGGCGACCGGCTGGAACCGCGGCCAGTGCCCTCCGCCGAAAATCGGCACCACCGGCCGCCCGAGCGCCGCCGCCAGATGCAGTGCGCCCGTGTCGTTGCCGAAATAAAAACGCGCGGCGTCCAGCAGGCCCGCCACGACCGGCATCTCTCCATCTTGACCCGTCCAGAGCGCGGGTTCGCCACCGTGCCTTCGCGCCGACTCGCGCACCTTTTCCAGACGTTCGCGCTCCGAGACATGGCCGATCAACAACGCACGGATGCCGCGATCCTTTTCCAACCACGCCAGCGTTTCGCCATAGGCTTCGGCGGGCCAGCTCTTGATCTCGACGTTGGCCGTCCCCGCAGCGGCGCAAATGATGAATTCGCCGGCGCATAATCCCGCTTCGGCGACGATTTGCGCCGCTCGTGCCTTGGCGGGGGCGGGAACTTCGACAAGGGGCCACCAGCGCGGTGCCTCGCTGCCAAGGAGCGCACTGGCCAGACGCAGATTTTGCTCCCACTCGGACAATTCCGGTTCGACCGGAATTTTCTCGGGGTAAATCGCCGTCCAATCCACGGGCAGCACCGCGTCGAGCGCCGCCCGGGTCATCGGATCGGTCAACCCCGGGCCGAGACTGATCTGACGAGCGGCAGGCAGAAACGCCCCCACGGCCGCCTCCAGCCACGTCTGCTCGGCGCAGGCCGCCACCACGCAGTCGGGAACGAAGCCGCGCACGGTGTCGCGCAGGGCCTCCAGCGCGGCGGGGTGGTCGCCGGGACCGTCGCGGTAAGGATTACAGGTCGTCGTCAGCCAACGCACGCCCTCGCTGAAAAGCGGCGCGATATCCCGGTAAGATTCCCGGATGAGCACGGCCACGGCGGTTTGCGGCCAGGCGTTGCGCACGATCCGCAGGACCGGTTCAAAGAGGCAAAGGTCGCCGTACGCATCCGGTCGCACGAAAAGGAGACGTTCGGGCGGGGGGTGGGGACCGGGAGGAGGCCGGTGGGCAGCGGGGGGTTTCGACCGGGGGGATGAGGGGGTGACCATGACGAAAAAATCCTCGCAAATCTCACGCACCTCCGCCGCCAGGTCCAGTAGAACACCGCGTTCCACCGGCCTGACCTCCTGGACGGAACGCAGGATCGCCGCCGGGTCGTCCAGGCTGGCGACGGCGGACAACCCGAGCTGATGGACCGCGCCGGCCACCTTATCGTTCCGCGCGAAGACGGAGACCCTCGCCCCCATCCACGCGCCGATCAGGGTCGCGTGATAACGGCTGACGAACAGGGAATGGACGCCCTCCCAGTCGGCGAGCAAAGCACGGGAGGGAACCGCCCGGGCGTAATCCGGCGAACGCAGCGGTGCTTTCGCCCGCACCTCGACCGGCAGTTGACCGTGCAGCCATGTTTCCGAGCCGGGCAGCGGCCGGATTTCCTGCGCCAACCAGCGCACGCGCCAGCCGCGCGCCGCGCGCACCAGGGCCGCCAGCCGTTCGAGCCGGAACTGCGCCGGGTCCTCGAAATTCAAGACCAAGCCCAGCGTGCCCGGTTCGGGCGGCGGGAAACGCATGGCGGCCAGCGCGAGGTGGGCGAGGTCGGCGTGGCCGGTGACCTTGCCGGGCGTGGCCAGTCCCCGCAGCATCCCGGCGGAACCGTTGTCGCGCATCCAGAGCCTCTCGGCCTGTGCGACGAGCGCGCGCACCCGCGGATGATCCGCCGTCGCACGCTCATTGACACCGACGCCGAGGTAATACATCGGCGTGCCGTGCCGCCGGCACCACGCCGCTTCCTCGCGGAGGTGGTCGAGGAACCAGGTGTGGCTACCCGTCGCCTGGAAGGGAGTGTCGCCCAGCCCCAGCCACACGTCGGCCCGCTCGATGCAGGCCGCGCGGGTCGCCTCGTCGTAGGGCAGCCATTCGATTTCCGGGAAACGCAAACGTTGGCAGCCTCGGTCGTGGGGCGTACAGCAGGTCAGCGCGACCTTCTCCAGCCACGCGGGCCGCGCCGCCTCCAGGAAACCCGCCAGCATGAGGTCGTCTCCGAGGTTGCCGGAGCCGAAAAAATGGTGGCCGATATGGACCTGGAGCTTTGGCATGGAAACACGCGGAACCCGGCGTGCGACAAGGGAAGATGGACGGCTTCGATCTACCGGCGGCCGGACGCCTCCCGGAGCCGCCGCGGCTCCTCGAACGTCGCGTCCAGGTCGCAAATGCCTTGGAACACCACGTCGCGCCGGCCCCAGCTCACGCCGAAATAGGTGATTCCTCCCACGCGGTGGTAGGAGGAGGTCGGTGAACCGGCGGCGTCGGGCTGGCTGCCCACGCCCAAATCCAGCAGATATTCACCCGCGCCGAGCCGGCCCGCCAAGGTCAGGTACACGGTGTAGAGCCCATCGCGGCGCAGGGAAATGTCGCGCAATCCCCGGTTCACGCTGGTGCTCGCGCTGACGATGTTGTTGAACTTGTCGCGGATGGCATAACCCAGGAGCACTTCGTCGAGGTTCGCGTGGCTCTGGATGGTAAATCCGACGCGGATGGCGTCGCCCGGTGTGAACTCGTGGCAGACGCCCCCGGCCGGGTTGAAAACCTCGCAACCCGTGATGACCGCCTCGCGGCTGCCGATCTCGTCCTGAATCTGGCCGAGCCCCTGTGGGATCGGGGGAGCGGCCGCCTCCCGGTCCTGTTCTTCAAAAGAGGTCATCCCGCTGTCTTCGTCCCCGCCGACCGCCAACGGGTCCGCCGCGTCGGACCCGCCTTCGTCCCGCCGACTGCTGCCGAGGGCGTGGTAGATGTTGACCGCCTCGTCGCTGGGGCCCAGGAACATCGGCCGACCCCGGTCGAGCACCAGCCCGGTCTGGCAGAGCGCCCGGATGGACGCCGGACTGTGGCTGACGAGCAGCAGAGTCATGCCGCCGTCGAGTTTGCGCTTGAGGACCTTGTTGCACTTGTTCTGGAAGTAAATGTCGCCCACGGCCAGGGCTTCGTCGATGATGAACAGGGTCGGCTCGACCGCCATCTGCACGGCAAACGCCAGCCGCACCATCATGCCGCTGGAGTAGGTCTTGACGGGTTGATCCAGGAACTGGCCGATGTCCGCAAAGGCGGCGATGTCGTCGAACTTGGCGTCCACCTCCGCCTTGGAAAATCCCAGGATGGCGGCGTTCAGATAAACGTTCTCGCGGCCGGAATACTCGACGTTGAAGCCGCTGCCGAGTTCCAGCAGTGCCGCGACGCGACCGTAGACCTCGACGTGCCCCGTGCTGGGCCGCAGCGTGCCGGCGATGATCTGCAACAGCGTGCTCTTGCCCGCGCCGTTGCGCCCGAGGATCCCGAGGCTCTCGCCGCGCCGCACCTCGAAGGACAGTTCGTGCAACGCCGCGAAGTCCGTGTGGAGCGCCGCGCGCCTGCGCCCGATGGCGTTCAGCGGGGCGGAGTTCGCGGGCAGCACCCGGCGCAGCGTCCGGTGGGCCTGGCTGAGCAGGGAATAACGCAGGCGCTCGCCGGGCGAGGTCCAGAGCTTGTAATGTTTGCTGACGTTCTGAACGGACAGGACAACCTCATCTTCCGCCGTCGGAGCGGCGGCGGGAGCCAGAGGGGCTTCTGCGAGGGGGGACGCGGTCATTCACGGAGACTTTCCGCCCGGGTACCCGGCGCGGAAAGGGCCGCGCAACCTACCGGTGCGATCCGGGCGCGGCAAGGCGCAAAAAGCAGCCCCCGCAAAAACCGCCCTTGTCGGGCTGCCGGGACCGTCCGTAAGTTGACGCCGATGCCTGCACCCGTTCTCAAGCCCCCGGCGCGCCCGCACGTCCCCCTGCGCCACCCCAGTCTGCTGGAGGCGCCGCGCCAGCATTTCTTCCTCATCGCGCAGTTGACCCGGCGCGAGGTCATCGGGCGTTACCGCGGCTCGCACCTGGGGATTTTCTGGTCGTTCATCAATCCCCTGCTGTTCCTGAGTATCTACACGCTGGTCTTCCGGTACATCTTCCACGCCCGGTCGTCGGGACACCCCGACGAGGGTCCGGTGGACTTTGCCCTGGCGCTTTTCGCCGCCCTGATCGTTTTCAACGTGTTCGCGGAGTGCATGAACCGTGCTTCGAGTCTTATCTTGCTCAACGCCAACTATGTGACCAAGCTCGTCTTCCCGCTCGAGGTCCTGCCGTTGACGGTGGTGCTGGGCAGCCTGGTGCATCTGCTCATCGGCTTCGTTCCGTTGCTGCTGGCGACGTTGATCGCGCGCGACGGCCGGATCCACGCCACCGTTCTTCTGTGGCCGCTGCTCCTGGTGCCGGTCACGTGCTGGGCTCTGAGCGTGGCCTGGCTGACCACCGCCCTGGGCGCGTTCCTGCGCGATCTCAGCGAGATCATGGCGGCGCTGACCCAGATCCTGATGTATGCCAGCGCGATTTTCTACACGCTCGGATCCCTGGACAAAGTCCCCGCCCAGATCCAATCGGTCATCCGGGTGAACCCGCTCGCGTTCTTCTCCGAGCAGAGCCGCAACCTCGTGGTCTGGGGCGATCCGATGGACTGGATCGGCTACCTGTGGGTCACCCTCGCCGGCTTCATCGCCATGTTCATCAGCTACAAGATTTTCATGAACGTCAAGCCGGCCTTTGCCGACGTGGTGTGAGCCGCGCGGCCCGGCGTGCCAATGGCCAGAAGTCGTCAGCGTCCCCACCGATGCAAGTTTCCATCGTCACCCCACTCTTCAACCGCCTGGAACTGACCCGTGCCTGCATCGAGAGCTTGCAGCGCACGCTCGGCGCGGACGACTACGAATGGATTTTCGTCGACGACGGCAGCACCGACGGCACGCGGGAGTTTCTGCGCACCCTGCCCGACGACGGACGTTTCCGCGTCGTGCTCAACGACGCCCCGCGCGGGTTCGCGGCCAACAACAACCTCGGCGCGAACCTCGCCCGCGCGCCGCTGCTCTGCCTCTTGAATAACGACACCGTGCTCCTGCCCGGCTGGCTGGAGCCGATGGCGCGGCTGGCCCGCCTGCTGCCCGACGTGGCGTGCGTGGGCAACGTGCAGCGCGAACCCGTCAGCGGGTTGATCGACCACGCCGGCGTCTATTTCCAGCACGACCGTTTCGCCCGGCACGTCGGCAAGGACGACCCGGCCCCGCCGCGCGAGGATTACCTGGAATGGCCGGCCGTGACGGCGGCGTGCTGCGTGATCCGGCGGGAGGTTTTCCTCCGGCTGGGCGGGTTCGACGAGGCGTTTCTCAACGGTTGCGAGGACATGGACTTCTGCCTGCGCGCCGGGGCGCGGGGCTACCGGCATTTCGTGGCGAACCGCAGCGTCATCTACCATCACATCAGTTCGTCGCCCGGGCGGATGCGCGACGAGGCCGCCAACCAGCGGTTGTTGCACGCCCGTTGGTTCGACCGTTTGCAGAGCGACCTGCGCGCCCGGCCTTCCCGCCTCCAGGCGCGCGAACGGGGCTGGGGTTACCTGCGCAAACATCGCTGGCAACCGTGGCGGTTCAACGGCTGGCGTTTTTTCCGCGCCCTGGAGGAAATCTTGTCTCCCCGGCCGCCGTCGCGGCGGCTGGACCTCGTCCCGCGCCTGCTTTTCCAGGCGCAGGATTTCTTGCGTGAACGCCGGACGCGGCGGACGGCCGGACCCGGCGTGGCCGCCAGTCCCGAGCCACCGGTTTTCATGCTGGTGGGCAACGCCGCGCGCTCCGCCGACCGCTCGGGGATTCCCACGACCGTGCGTCGCCTGGCGGCGGCGTTCGGGCGGATGGATGCGCCGGTGCGTCCGGTGATGTGGGACCACGCCACGCGGACGGTGTGCCTCCTGCCGCCGGAACTCTCCGTCGGCCTGGACGCCGAGGCGCTGCGTCCGGACGCGGGCGACGAGACGGCTCCCTCGGTCTACGACCCCGCGGTGGGTGACCTGCGCCGGACTTACACGAACACGCCGGCCCTGCACGAGTTGCCGCCCGACCGGTCGTTGCCGGACGGGTCGTGGATCATCTTGCCGGAGGTCATGCCCGGCGAGCAGGTCGCGCCGCTGCTCGACTACGTGCGCCGGCACCGCTGGAAACTGGCGGTGATCCTGTACGACCTCATGCCGAACCACGAACCGCGATACTTCCCGTGGGGCGCGGCCAACGCGCACGAGGGGTATCTGCGCGCGGTTGGCGAGGCGGACCTGATCCTGCCCATCTCCGAGTTCGTCGCCGCCGACTGGGAGCGTTTCGTGGCGGCCAAGGGAATGCCGGAAGCGGAGTGCCGGGTCTGCCTGCCGGGCACCGATCTCCGCGCGCGGCCCCGCGCGGAGGTGGCGCCGTACCGCGATCCGGCCGCGCCGGTGCGCGTGCTGTGCGTGGCTGCCGTGACGCCGCGCAAAAATTACCGCGTGCTGCTGGCGGCGTTCGAGCACGTCTTCGCGGCCCGGCCGCATTTGCGCCTCGAAGTTTGCCTCGTGGGCAGGCCACACCTCTTCGACGACGACAACGTGCCGGAAGCGGTGACGGGATTCGTCGAGCGCCACCCGGACAAGGTGCAGTGGATCGACCGGGTCGAATACGGCGCGTTGTGCCAGCTCTACGAGGAATGCGATTTCACGGTGTACCCGTCGGTGCTGGAGGGGAGGGGCTTTCCGATTGCGGAGAGTTTGTGGTTCGGGCGGCCGTGCATCTGCGCGGACACCGGCGCGATGGCGGAAACGGCGGCCGGGGGCGGCTGCGTGACCGTGGACATCTATCATTCGCAGGTGATTACCGAAGCGATCATCGCGCTGGCGGAATCCCCGGAACGGCTGGCCACGCTCCGGGCGGAAATCGCCCGCCGCCCGCTGCGCACCTGGGAACAGTACGCCCGCGACCTGCTCGCCGAGCTGTCCGAGCCGGTCGTCGAACGGGTGCTGGTGCCGGTCCTCGATCACGCGAGCGTCTGATCGAGTCGGCCCGGCCATGAACGTCCTTTTTTTCTGCCACGATAACTTCGCGTGCAACAGCATGGGACACATCGCCGGGTTTGCCGGGGCGTTGCGCGATTTCGGGCACGCGTGCGCGGTGGCCATCCCCGGTGACGACCGCTCCAGCGCCGCGGCCCTGGGCGACGATCCGCCGTTTCGCCCGGCCATTTTTTCCGACGGCTGGGAACGCGTCGGCGAACTTTTCCCCGACGGCCGACCCGCCGATGTGTTGCACGCCTGGACGCCGCGCGAACACGTGCGCCGCGCCGCCGAGTTTTGTCACCGGGGGATGCCCGCCGCCCGGCTGGTCGTGCACCTGGAAGACAACGAGGAACATCTCATGGCGCGTTTCACGGGCGAAGAATGGACCCGGCTGCGCGCACGCTCCGACGAGGAACTGGCCGCCCGGCTGCCGGTGCATCTTTCCCACCCGCGAGAGTATCGGCGCTTCCTCGCGTCGGCGGACGGCGTGACCGGCATCACGGCGCGGCTGGCGGATTTCGTCCCGCCCGGCGTGCCGTTCATCGAGCTGCGGCCGGGGGTGGATTTCCGGCGTTATCATCCCGGTCCGCCGGATGTTCGTTTGCGTGCTTCGCTGGGCCTGCGACCCGGCGAAAAAATCCTGTGCTACACCGGCAGCAGTCATTTCGCCAACGGACAGGAGATGGGGAACCTCTACGAGGCGGTGTTCGGGCTCAACGAGCGCGGCATCCCGTCCCGGTTGATCCGCACCGGCCACGACGACGACGCGGAGTTCACGGCGCGCTTCGAGCCCGGCAAACTGGCGCGGTACGTCCTGCCCCTGGGTTTCGTGGACCGGGCGCGGCTGCCGGATTTGCTGCGGCTGGCTGATGTGCTCGTGCAGCCGGGCAGGGACGATGCGTTCAACCGCTACCGGCTGCCGTCGAAGCTGCCGGAGTTTCTCGCCTCGGGCCGCCCTGTGGTGCTGCCGCGCGCGAACATCGGGCGGTGCGTGCGGCCGGACGTGGAGGCACTGGTTCTGGAAACCGGCGAACCGGCGGAGATCGCCGATCAATGCCGCCGCGTTTTTAACGACCCGGTTTTGTCGCGGCGTCTGGCGGAGGGCGGGGCGGCGTTCGCGCGGCGGAGTTTTGACCCGGTGCTGAACGCGCGCAAGCTGGCGAGGTTCTACCGGCGGCTGCTTTCCGCCTGAGAGTGACCCGCCAATGTGAGGGTGACCTCGAAACCCGCCGGAAGGACGTTGCGGCCCGCGACGGACCCGCCGCACGCCTCCACGCACGTCTTGACGATGGCCAGGCCGAGGCCCACCCCGCCGGTCGCGCGGTCGCGGGACGGGTCCAGCCGGTAAAACGGATCGAACACCCGCGCCAACGCTTCCTCCGGCACCCCCGGGCCGTGGTCGCGCACCTGCAACCGCACGGTCCCGCCGTCCGCCGCCCCGGCCGACACCGTGACCGGCCCCGTCCCGGCCGCGTGTCGCAGGGAGTTTCGCAACAGGTTCGACAGCGCGCGCAGGAGCAGGTCGGCGTCCGCCCGGGCCGATAATCCGGCGGGCACATCCAGTGCGATGTCCGCCATGCCGTCGGGGCATTCGCGCCGGACGGCCTGCTCGACGACGGGCCGCAGTTCGACCGTCGCCAGCCGTGCGGCGTGGGCCTCTCCACCCGCCAGCGACGCCTTGGAAAACGAAAGCAGCTCGCCGATCAACGCCGACATTTGTTCGATCTCCTCGCGCAGGTCCGCGACGTTGGCCCGGGTGTCGGGCGCGGCGCGTTGTTCGAGGATGCCGGCCGCCATCTGCAAGCGGGCGAGCGGGGCGCAGAGTTCGTGCGCGATGTCGCCGAGGAAACGTTTCTGGCCCGTGACGAACCCGTCCAGCCGCGCCGCCATGCGGTTGATGGAACCGGCGAGCGCGCCGAGTTCGTCGCCCCGGCTTTCCTCGGCCACCCGCACGTCGAAACGGCCTTCGGCGATCCGCCCGGTCGCCTCCGTCAAGCGCCACAGCGCGCGGGTCAATCCACGCACGAGCGGCAGCCAGCAGAGCACCGACACCGCCAGC
>CAZZYS010000165.1:2338-9890 GCA_964658285.1 uncultured Verrucomicrobiota bacterium | reverse complement strand
TATTACGCCGGCTCCATCGACCGGCCCGGTTCCTACGCACAACTCCAATGCGTGGACGAACGCATCGTCGCCTGCAAACCGCGCAGTCTCGACTTTGCCAACGCTGCCGCGCTGCCGTTGACCACGATTACCGCATGGGAAATGCTTTTTGACCGTCTCAAGATCGGCCAGGGAGCAAACGGCTCGTTGCTCATCGTGGGCGGCGCGGGAGGGGTGGGCTCCATCGCTATCCAACTCGCGCGAACCCTGACCAACCTGACGATCATCGCCACCGCCTCCCGACCGGAGACGCAGGCATGGTGCCAACGCATGGGCGCTCATCATGTGATCGACCACGGCAAGCCGCTCGCCGCGCAGGTCAACGCCATTGTGCCAGGCGGCGTCAACCATGTACTCGCGTTGACCCGGACCGAGGATCACTTCGACGAAATCGTCGCGGCGATGGCTCCGCAGAGTGCGCTGGTGTTGATCGAGAATCCAGCGCGTCCGTTGGAAATCACGAAACTCAAGCCCAAGAGCATTTCCCTGCATTGGGAATTCATGTTCACCCGCTCACGTTACCAGACACCCGATATGGACGAGCAAGGCAAACTGCTGACTAAGGTCGCTGCCCTAATTGATGCAGGCCGCGTGCAGTCCACCGTGCAAACACAACTCGGTGCAATCAACGCGCCGAACATGCGGCGTGCCCACGCCCTCGTCGAGAGCGGGAGCACCATTGGCAAGATCGTGCTCAGTGGATTTGACGGCTAATCCAGGATTCGTCTCTCGACATCACCCCACGCAAATCGAAGGAAAATATTATGTTCACCATCATGGGAATCACCGGGCAAGTGGGCGGAGCGGCTGCACGAGTACTACTCAAGGCAGGAAAATCGGTGCGCGGGATCGTCCGCGACAAAGCAAAGGCCGCGCACTGGGAAGCCGAAGGCGTGGAACTCGCCGTCGTGTCTGACGCCAGCGATGCGGCGGCCCTGGAAGCAGCGTTCCGTGACTCCGAAGGGGTGTTTGTGATGATCCCGCCGAACTTCGCGCCCGCGCCCGGTTTCCCGGAAACGCGCGGGATTGTGGCCGCCCTGCGCTTGGCCCTAGCGGCAGTCCGCCCGCCCAAGGTGGTGTACCTGTCCTCCATCGGCGCTCAACATGCGAGTGGATTGGGCGTCATCGCGCAGTTGCACATCTTGGAAACAGAACTTGGCACTCTGCCGATCCCCCAAGCATTCATCCGCGCCGCGTGGTTCCTGGAGAACTTTCAGGGCGACGTTGTCTCGGCGCGCGAAGAAAAGGAGATCGCCACGTTCCTTGCTCCTCTCGACCGCACGTTCCCGATGATTGCCACGCAGGACATCGGCGCGCTGGCGGCGAAGACCCTGCAGGAAAGCTGGACCGGTAACCGCTTCCTGGAACTCGAAGGCCCGCGCCGTTACTCGATGCAAGATGCGGCAACGACGTTGTCCACCTTGCTGGCAAAATCCGTCCACGCCAAGGCAGTCCCGCGAGCCCGTTGGAGCACATTGTTCGCTGAGCAGGGAATGCCGACAGACCGCATGGGCGGGCGCATCGAGATGCTCGACGGGTTCAACTCCGGCCGGATCGATTTCGAGGGCGGCAGCAAAACCGAGCATGTCCTTGGCGGCATGACCATGGAAACGATCTTTAGCGACCTGGTGTCCAAGGCGAAGTGAGTCGGCCCGCGAAGCCTTTCGGAACACCATTTCCCATGATCGTCTGGTGGTATGTTGAGTCTTCCCGCTGATGTGTCCGCCTGCTGCGTCCAACGGAACCTCATGCAGATCAGAACATGCAAATCAGACGAAGTCACTACCCTGATGGACCTCGTGCGTCGCATGGTTCCTTCCATGCGCGCGAGCGGCAACCTGCAATGGGACGAGGATTACCCGAACGCGGAGGTTTTTCAGCAGGATGTCGCCGCCGCTCAACTGTGGGTAGCCGAGATCGACGGGAAGATCGGCGGCTTTGCGGCCATCACGACCGAGCAGCCTGCCGAGTACGCCGAGGTCGGGTGGAACGTGCAAGAACCCGCCATCGTGGTGCATCGCTTGGCAGTTGACCCTGCTTGGCGGGGTAAGGGCATTGCGGCGGCCTTGATGGCACAGGCGGAAACAGTCGCCAAAGATCGCGGCATCGGTGTTCTGCGCGTCGATACCAACAGCGAGAATGCCGCGACCCAAAGGCTTTTTCCAAAGCTGGGATATACACTCGCGGGAGAAATCGAACTGGGATTTCGTCCTGGACTGCGATTCCTTTGCTACGAGAAACGTCTCCATCGTTGATTCAAACCACAGCCCTTCCTTAGGATCGTCCGGCACGAGGCTGGGGGCTAGAGATGTGCGTCGTGAACGCGCCACCTTCATCGGAGGAACGAGACTAAATTCTTAGCGATACCGCGCCGAAAAATCGTGAGATAGGACGATGCCTTCTCCCAAACCATCCATTCGGGGGCTTTGGCGGGAACAGGATTGGCCCAACACCGTCGCATGATCACCGAAGCTGCAATCCGTCCCTCGCCGAAACATTTTTCCTGTGTTGTAAGTCGAGTCGGCGGTCCCTACGCTCGCGTAATGAAGGGTGTGCCAGGGACTTTACAGGAAGGAGGAGGTGCGTTTGCCTCCACCCATTGGAGCGTGGTCTTGCTCACTGCCCAGAGCCAGGCACCCGAGGCTGCCCAAGTTGCCATGACGGGCTTTTGCCAGACGTATTGGCCGCCCCTCTACACGTTCCTGCGCCGCCGGGGCCGGTCTCCGAGCGACGCGCAGGACCTGACCCAAGCTTTTTTCGCTCACCTGCTCGAACAGAACACCTTGGCCCGCGCCAGCCGCGAGAAGGGCCGGTTGCGCACGTTTTTGCTCGGTTCGCTCCAGCACTTCCTGGCCAATGAGCACGCCTACGCCCAGGCTGCCAAACGTGGCGGCGGTCAACAAATTGTCTCCATGGACGATCACCTCATCGAGGCGGAAGCAGCGATGCTTCATACGGCGCAAACGGATGCTACGAACGGGTATGACCGCCAATGGGCGGCCGACCTCGTGAGTCGTGCGTGGGACCAGGTGCATCGTGACATGGTCGCAGAGGGGAAGCGGGAGCTGCTCGAAGCGCTCAAACCGTTCGTGGTCGGCGGCACGGAGTCTGCGCCCGATCAGGAGCAAACCGCCGCGCAGCTTCAGATGCCAATTTCGACTTTCCGCAATCACTTGCGGCGGCTGCGGCTGCGCTACCGCGAAAGTCTGCGCGCGGAGGTCATTCGCACCGTGTCGAATGTCTCGGAAGCCGAGGAGGAGATGAGCTACCTCCTTCGCGTGTTGGTGTCGTGATCGGTCCGCACCAAGATCGATCTCCGACTACCTTTGCGCGCTGCCATGGACGCCTCCCCTTCCAACGACCTCGCTGACAACCGGGATTCAAATCCTGGCGCTCAACGCATCGACGTACCGGGCGCACGGATGGTTTGCGCGACGTGCCACCAACCGCTGGTCCGACAGGGAGACCAGGGTGCGTGCGTATATTGCCTCGTCAACTTTGCTTCGGATCGGGGCGATGACGCGCTCGAAGAAGAACCAGGCACCGATCAGAGTTTCGCAAATAGAACCCGTCGCTACGGGCAATTCGAAATTCTCAACCATGCCGACGGCTCTTCCGTCGAACTCGGCCACGGTGCCATGGGCACGACCTACCGGGCGCAAGACACGGTGTTGCACCGCGCCGTCGCCTTGAAGGTGATCGAGCGTGGGATCGCCCAACATCCTGCCGTCCGCGCGCGTTTCCTGCGGGAGGCCCGGGCCGCCGCACAGTTCCAACACCCCAACGTGGCGGCGGTGTCGCAGTACGGTGAGCAAGACGGCGAGTGCTTTTACGCGATGGAACTCGTCGAAGGCGAGACGCTGGAAGCCCGCATCCGCAGGGAAGGTCCGCTGCCGGTTGCGCTGACCTTGGAGATTGCCATCCAGGTGGCCCAGGCGCTGGCGGCGGCGGAGGCCCGGGGGATCATCCACCGCGATCTCAAGCCGACCAACCTGATGCTTGCTTCCGGGGAAGCACATAGCGAGGCGGCTGACGCCCTGGTGGTCAAGGTGATCGATTTCGGCTTGGCGAGAGCGCTGGACCCCACCGAAAGCGCCGATGGGGCGTACGAAACACGCGGCGCTTTCGTCGGCACCCCGGCCTTCGCCAGCCCGGAGCAGTTCGGCCAGTCGGAAGACAAGCGGATCGACCATCGCTCCGACATCTATTCGTTGGGTGTGACCTTGTGGTACACGCTGACCGGCCACGCGCCGTTTAGTGGCCGGTCGCTCGACGAGATCCGCCTCCGGCAAAACGAGCCTCTGCCTCTGCGAGACCTGACGATCCGGGAAGTTCCCCGTTCGCTGGTCACACTGCTGTCGTCCATGTTGTCGGTGGAGCCCGCCGCCCGACCTCAATCCGTCGGGGAACTGCTCGGTGAACTGCGCTGTTGCCGCGACGAACGCCAACTGGCAACGCCAGCGCCCGACAAGTGGGTGGCGTGGCGGTGCCTAGCCGTCATCTCCGCCTTGCTAGGGCTGACCGCAGCCATCGCGCTGTGGTGGAACCAGCGGCGACCGCACCTGCCCCTGGAGGAACGTTCGATTGCCGTGCTGCCCTTCGAAAATCTCAGTCAGGACCCGGCGGACGCGTTTTTTACGGTGGGCGTGCGTGACCAGATCAACGCCGACCTGACCCATGTCGCGGGCTTGAAGGTCATTGGCATCGACGCGGCCAAGGACTACCCACCCGGTCAGCCGCGTGACCTCGGAGCCATCGGCCACACGCTGGGGGTGCGTCATCTCCTCACCGGGTCGCTCCGGCGCGAGGACGGGCGGTTTGGCGTCACGGTGCAGCTGATCGATGTGCGCGATCCGGCTTATCCCTGGACCCAACAATATCCCCGTGCCCTGACAGAACTCTTCACGGTGCAGGGAGAAATCAGCCGCGCCGTAGCGGATCGGCTGAGCGCTACCCTGACATCCGCCGAGAAAATCGTCATCGACCGGCCACCGACGACGAGCGCGGCAGCTTACGAACTTTATCTCAGGGCCATGGCTCCGCGACCGGCCGTTTTTGACGAACCCAATACCCGCGCGCAGCACCGCGAGCAACTCGCGCTGCTGGACCGGGCCATCGCGCTCGACCCGGATTTCACCCTGGCCTATTGCGAGGCAGCATCCAATCACGACACGATCTCCTTTTACCGGACCGGGATGAGCCTGGAGGAGCTTTCGGTGGACCACCGCAGCCTGGCGGCAGCTTGCCTGGCGCAGGCGCAACGTTTGCAGCCGGACCTCGGCGAGGTGCATCTGGCGCTGGCCACTCATTACTTTTATGTGACGCACGACGACGCACAAGCCCGCCGAGAGATCGAACTGGCGCAGCGTCTCCTGCCCAACAACTCGGCCGTGGCTTCGCTTGCCGGTCTGCTTGCCCGCCGCCAAGGCCGGTGGGAAGAAGCGGTCCGCAGTTTGGAGTACGCCGCCGATCTGAACCCGCGCGACCCGATGGCGCTCGACCACCTGGGGATGACCTACCATGCCCTCCGGCGCTACGCTGATTGGGAACGAACGTTCCGGCAGTTCGAGAAACTTTTGAACAAATCGCGCAGATTCGAGATTCGCCGGGCTCTCATTGCTCTGGAAAGAGGGGCTGATCTGGGGCCGTTGCGCGCTGAACTCGCGCATCACGCCGGAGACTCGGATTACGACCTGGAATTTGTTCTCCTGCACTTTTACGAGGGCGACGCCGACGCCCTGTCGCGTACCTTGCACGACAGTAAAGAATCCGAATACAACATCATTGGCTACACCTACCCCAAGGCGTGGTACGAGGCGATGGCCGCGCTCCTGCGGGGCGATGAGTCGACGATGCGAACCTCGCTGTCCAACGCCCGGCCGGGGCTGGAGCAATTAGTGCGAGGCGAACCGACCGCCGGGATTCCGTTGGGGATGCTGGCGATGGCAGACGCTTTGCTCGGGCGGACGGAGGATGCCCTCCGCGAAGGGCGGCGCGCCTGCGAACTCTGCGATTTCCAGAACGCCGCCCTAGGTGCTCCGACCGTGCGCTGCAATTTGGCAGTCGTCTACGCCTGGACGAACCAACCCAAACTGGCTCTCGCCGAACTGGACAAACTGGCAGCGTTACCCTTCGAGGGTCTGTACTATCCCGACCTGCCCAGCTACGGAGACTTGCGTTTGAACCCGCTCTGGCGGCCGTTGCGGGCAGAGCCGCTCTTCGCGGTGATTTTGGAAAAGTTCGCACGCGCTGCGGCGGACAAATCACCGCGGAGGTAAGTGGTAGCCAGCGTGGTGAGGCAGCGAGGCTTGGTACAGGTCGCAAGTTTATTGCGATGTCGGTCGGAAAACTCGTGAGAAGAGGTTGGCCAGAGGCGGCGTTCGCGGCTGGCACTATCTACCAACCATCTCATGCAACTGACACACAACACCATTCTCATCACCGGCGGCGGCACCGGCATCGGCCGCGGACTCGCAGCAGCCTTTCACGCCCTGGGCAACCAGGTCATCATTTCCGGGCGCACCCAGAAATCTCTCGACGCGACGACGGCGGACAACCCGGGGATGAAGTCGCTCACGGTCGACATGGCCGACGCGGTCAGCATCCGATCCTTCGCCGCCAAGCTCGCCAGTGATTTCCCATCGCTAAACGTGCTCATCAACAACGCGGGCATGATGCGCCCGGAAAACCTGCTGTCCCCGGTGGCAGATTCTGACGAGGCCGAGGCGCACGTCACAACCAATTTGCTCGGTCCGATCCGGCTGACGGCGGCGTTACTGCCACTTTTGCAGAAACAAACCCGCTCGACGGTGATGCTGGTTTCCTCGGTGCTGGGGTTTGTGCCTTGGGCGGCTGCGCCCACGTATTGCGCCACGAAGGCCGCCATCCACGCCTACGCACAGTCGCTGCGCTATCAACTCAAGGAGACGCCCGTCGAGGTGCTCGACCTCATCCCTCCTTACGTTGCCACCACATTGCTGGGTGAGCAGATGGCCAACGACCCCCGAGCGATGCCCTTGGCCGACTTCATCGCGGAGGTCATGAGCATTCTCAAGAAACAGCCTGATGCGACGGAAGTCTGTGTTGAACGTACACGTCTCTTCCGCGAGGCGGCGGTCGGCGGTCGAGAAAAATACGAGCAGGCATTCCAGGGCTTGAACACGGCGTGGGGACAAGGTTAACCGGCGCGTTCGCCGCTTTTCCTGACGCTATAAACGTAACCGCTTATCACCCACTGATAGAACCCAATATGACGACGCAACTTCACCAGAAACTCTTCTCACCGATCCAGATCGGGCCGCTCAAGCTCGCGCATCGGGTGGTCATGGCACCGCTGACGCGCATGCGTTCCCACCAACCCGACGACGTTCCCGGGGAAATGATGGTCGAATATTATTCCCAGCGGGCTTCGGAGGGTGGCTTCATCGTCACGGAAGCGACGACGGTAGCGATCACCGGGCGCGGCTATCTCGGCGCGCCTGGTATCTATTCGGATGAGCAGGTCACGGGTTGG
>CAZZYS010000165.1:0-2238 GCA_964658285.1 uncultured Verrucomicrobiota bacterium | reverse complement strand
CGCGCCGTCGTTTCCGTCTGGGGCAATGGTCTCGTTGGAGTTCGCCTCGGGCCGGCTTCGCCGTTCAACGGCATGGCGGACAGCAATCCAACCTCCACCTTCGGCTACGTCGCAGGACAACTCGATCAACTCAACCTCGCGTACCTGCACCTCATCGAGCCGCGCATCAATGGCAACGCGGCGGTCGCGGAGGGACTGCCGCCGGTCGCCGCCGCGCAACTGCGCCATGTATTTCGCGGGACCATCATCGCGGCCGGTGGCTTCGAGCCCGACAGCGCCGAGGAAATCCTGGAAAAAGGCGATGCCGATCTCGTGGCCTTCGGACGCCACTTTATCGCCAATCCCGACCTGCCCAAACGCATCAAGCTGGGGCTGCCACTCAACGATGCTGACCGCGCGACGTTCTACGGCGGCGATCGACATGGCTACACGGACTATCCGCTTTACCAGGCCGTCTAACCCACCACGAAAATTCACCAACAAACACCAGTCAAAACCACCACACACCGCACATCCCTATGAGTAAATCCATCAACACCATTGTCCTCGTTCACGGCGCTTTTGCCGACGGCTCCTGCTGGGCCAAAGTCATTCCGCTGCTCGCCGCCAAAGGCTTCAAAGCCATCGCCGTGCAGAATCCGCTGAGTTCCTTGGCGGACGACGTGAGCGCCACGCACCGTGTCTTCGACATGGTGGAAGGTCCCGTGCTCCTGGTCGGCCACTCCTGGGGCGGGGCGGTCATCACCGAGGCGGGCAATCATCCGAAAGTCGCGGGACTCGTGTACGTGGCGGCAAGTGCGCCGGACGCGGGCAAGACGTTCCAGGACTGGGATTACCCGGCCACGCCGGGGGCGGCGTGCATCGCACCCTACGGCACCGACGGCTATCTGGCGCTGACGCACGAAGGCATCGTCAAACACTTCGTCCAGGATTTGCCCGCCGAGGAAGCGGAACTGGTCTGGGCCACCCAGGGCCCCATCGCAGCAAGGTGCTTTGGCGACGCCATCAGCCAGCCTGCCTGGCGCAATAAGCCGTCCTGGTACGTGGTCGGCGAGCACGACGAAACGATCCCGCCGGCGGCCGAGCGCGACTTCGCCGCTCGGATGAAGGCCACGACCCTCGCGCTTGCGAGCAGCCATGTGCCGCAGCTCTCCCAACCTGTGGCGGTCGCGGAGTTCATTGCCCAGGCCGCCGCTTCGTTGGCCGTGTAAGCGGCAGGCAACCGCCGTACGCCAATCTGCACATCTCTCCTTATGGAAAACAGCAACCCGAAGATTCTGGTTCTGGGCGCGACCGGTCAAGTCGGTGGGAGCGTCCTCCGTCTGCTTTCGGCTGATTTGAATGTGCAGATTATCGCGGCGGCGCGTTCGCCCGACAAAGCGCGTCACTTGGGGGCATCGGTCCGACACTTGGATCTCGACCGGGTGGAGAGTATCGCTCCGGCCCTCGAAGGCATCGAACGCGTGTTCATGGCGACTGGCTATACCGTGGACATGCTCCGGCAGAGCAAGGACTTTCTCAACGCGGCGCGCCGAGCAGGCGTCAGGCACATCGTCCACCTGGGTGCTTGTGGTGATGATGATACGCGCGTGGCTCATTATGGTTGGCACCAGTTCATCGAGCGCTACATCGAGTGGAGCGGTTTTTCCTTCACGCATTTGCGCCCGGAAATATTCATGCAAAACCTGCTGGGATACGGCGGCGAGAGCTATGTGAAGGAGGGAGTGATTCGGCACTACGTCGGTCGTGCGCGCCTGAGCTGGGTGGACTGCGAAGACGTGGCCGCGGTGGCTGCCGCGTGCCTGTTGGAACCAGGAAAACACGCGGGACAGACCTACCGGCTGGGTTATGAGGCGAGGACTTACGATGACATCGCCGAAATCTTTACGCGGGTCATCGGCCAGCCGTTCTCCTACGAACCGCGCCCGCCGGAGGAGTTCTACCGCAACGTCCTGGCCGCCGGTGCCGAACCCGCTTACATGAAGTGCGTCTTCGACAGCTACAGTGATTTCACGGCTGGCAAGGACATCGGCGCGGACGAAATCTTCGAGAACTTCCCCGCTCTTACCGGCAGGGTCCCAAAAACACTGGCGGACTTCGCGCAGACCCACGCCAAAAGATTCCGGTACTAAACAACGCAACCGAACAAGGAATTCAAATGAGCAAGAGTAGCGACGCAAAAATACGGGTGGGGCTAATTGGCGTGGGTAACTGGGGGCGCTACGGTCACATTCCCGT
>CAZZYS010000164.1:0-9896 GCA_964658285.1 uncultured Verrucomicrobiota bacterium | reverse complement strand
AATGCAGAATGCAGAATGCAAAAGTCCGGAGACAGGAACCCTGAGCAACCCTTTCCGACTTCTGACTTCTGACTTCTGCATTCTGCATTTTTTTCCGTGCTCTCCCTCGTCGGCACTCCCATCGGCAACCTCGGTGACATCACCCTGCGCGCGCTCGAAACCCTGCGCGCGGCGGACGTGATCGCCTGCGAGGACACACGGCATTCCCTGCGCCTGCTCGAACGCTACGAGATTCGCAAGCCGCTCGTTTCCTTCCACGAACACAACGAGGCGCGCCGGACGCAGGAACTGCTCGTGCGCCTGCGCGAGGGCGCACAGGTGGCACTCATCACCGACGCCGGGCTGCCGTCGGTGTCTGACCCGGGCGCGCGGCTGGTGCGGGCGTGCGTGGAAGCCGGATTGCCTTACACGGTGATCCCGGGGCCGTCGGCGGTGTTGACGGCGCTGGTGGGTTCGGGGCTATCGGCGGAGAGTTTTTTCTACGGCGGATTTTTGCCTCCGAAAAGCGGCGGGCGCGAGCGCGATTTGCTACGCGCCCTGGAGCGGGAGGAAACGAGCATTTTTTTCGAGTCGCCGCACCGGCTGGAGCGCACCCTGGAAGTGCTCGCCCGCCACGCGCCGGAGCGGCCCGTCTGCGTCGCGCGGGAGTTGACCAAGCAGTTCGAGGAGTTCCGCCGGGGAGCGGCGGCGGAGTTGCTGGAGCATTACCGCGCCCACCCGCCCAAGGGCGAGATCACTCTGGTGATCGCGGGGACGGGCGAACGCGCAAAATAGCGGCATAGCGGTTTTATCCCTGGGAGGTAGGGACGGCTCTCCGAGCCGTCCGAAGATTGGCCTGGACCGCTGGCGGCAACGATCAGAAGCCGATTATAGTACGCTTTTGTATCGCCCGAGCCCCGGCAGGGGCGTAAGAGTTCAGCCCACGGCGTAAGCCGTGGGAAACGTGTGCTCATGGTGATAGCCCCGGCAGGGGCGTAAGAAAACACGGCGGCCTTCACAGATTGGTCGGGCGGCTTTTCTTACGCCCCTGCCGGGGCTTTACCACTTGGGGACGGACTTCCCACGGCTCACGCCGTGGGCTAAACTTTTACGCCCCTGCCGGGGCTCGGACACCCGTGGCACGACCTCCTCCCACCGTTCACGTCGTGGGATCATCTCCGCCACCTCTGGCCGGGGTTGGAAACGCTCCAAACCGCGCCATGACCCGCAAACCTCACTCCACCGTCACGCTCTTGGCGAGGTTGCGCGGCTTGTCCACGTCGCGGCCCAGATGCACCGCCGTGTGGTAGGACAAGAGTTGCAACGGCACCACCGTCAGCAGCGGCGACAGGTAATCGGCGCACGGCGGGATGTAGATGACATCATCGGCGATCTTTGCCAGGTCGCGCCGTCCCTCCGTGCCGATGGCGATCACCGGACCTTGCCGTGCCTTGACCTGCTCGATGCTGTTGATGTTGCTGTCGTACATCGCATCGTCGGGCGCGATGAAAATACTCGGCATCGCCGGCTCCACCAACGCGATGAACCCATGTTTGAGTTCGGCGCTCGGATGGCCTTCGCACTGGATGTAGGTGATCTCTTTCATCTTGAGCGCGCCTTCGAGCGCCACCGGGTAGTTATATTGCCGTCCCATGAAGAGCATCCCTTTCGACCCCGCGTATTTCGCGGCGATTTCCCGGATGTGGTCGCTCTGTTCGAGTACGCGTTCGATGAGGGCGGGGATCGCCTGGAGTTCCTTGATGATCTTCAGTCCGTCGCTGCTCGACAGGTGCCGGATGCGCCCGAGCAGGAGTGCGATGAGGGTAAAGATCGTCAGTTGCGACGTAAAGGACTTCGTGGCCGCTACCCCGATTTCGGGTCCGGCGTGCATGTACACGCCCGCGCCGCATTCGCGCGCGATGGTGCTGGCGACGTTGTTGCAAATGCCCAGCGTGCGGTGGCCCTTGCGCAGGCTCTCGCGCACCGCCGCGAGCGTGTCGATGGTCTCGCCGCTCTGGCTGACGGCGAAGACCAGCGTGTCTTTGTCCATCGGCATGTTGCGATAGCGGAACTCGCTGGCGAACTCCACCTCGCAGGGCAGGTGCGCGAGCGACTCGATGAGATACTCACCCACCAACCCGGAATGGTACGCCGTGCCGCAACCCGTGATGATAACGCGGTCCACCTCGCGCAGTTCCTGCGGGGTCATGTCGATGCCGCCCAGGCGCGCGCCCGCGTCCTCGGTCGAGAGCCGTCCGCGCAGGGCATCGCGCACGGCGTTGGGCTGCTCGAAGATTTCCTTGAGCATGTAATGCGGATAATCACCCAGCTTCACGTCGTCACTGGTGAAATCCACCTTTGTCACCTCGTAGCTTCCCGCGATGCCACCCTCCAGCGTGCTGATCTGGAAGCCGTCGCGTTCGATCACAGCCACGTCGTAGTCCTTTAAGTAAATCGCCTCCTGCGAATACGCGATGACCGCCTGTGGGTCGCTAGCGAGGAAATTCTCCCCTTTCCCCAGGCCGACCGCCAGCGGACTGCCGCGCCGCGCTCCGATCAGCACGTCGGGCACGTCGAGATGCATGAGCGCGATGCCGTAGGTGCCGATAACCTGCTTGAGCGCCGCGCGCGTGGCCTCCAGCAGACGCGCCTTGGAATGCGGGCCGCCGGCCTCGTCGTAAATTTTCCCGATGAGGTGGGCCAGGATTTCGGTGTCCGTCTGCGAACGGAACTTATGCCCGGCCTCCACGAGTGGCGCGCGGAGAGCCTGGTAGTTTTCGATGACGCCGTTGTGCACGAGCGCCAGGCGGCCGGATTGGTCGAAGTGCGGGTGGGCGTTCGCGTCGTTGGGCTGGCCGTGGGTGGCCCAACGGGTGTGGCTGATGCCGACGAATCCCGCGGCATCGTGCTCTTTCAACAAATCCGCGAGCGCCTGGATGCGGCCCTTGCACTTGCGGGTCTCGATCTGGCCGCCGTCGATGGTGGCCAACCCAGCAGAGTCGTAGCCACGGTATTCGAGCCGTCGCAGGCCATCGAGGAGGATGGGGGCCGCAGATGCTTTGCCGATGTAACCGACGATTCCGCACATAAGTGCGCTGATCGTAGGGCGGCCGGACGGGGAAAGCAAGCTGGTGGGAGCGTTGCGGTGCGCCTGCGGCGCGTTGCGGGTTGCGATGCACGCTGGCGCGTGTGTTGCGTGTGCCTCCGGCACGTCGGCAGAAAGCCGGCAAGCATTCTTGCCTCCCTCAACATGCCCGCAGGGCACCCCGCAACGCGCCGCAGGCGCACGCAACCCGCAACGGCGGCATCGCCGCCTACAAACCCCGCGTCACGAGGTCGCGCAGCAGGCCATCCATGCGCTCGTCGAGTTCGGGCGGCAGCGTATCGCCCTCGAAGTCCTTCGGCACGTACAGGAAACGCGGCACGATCCAGCAGCGGAAGTCGAGCATCAACGAGTTCGCGAAAGGCATGACCGACATGTACGAGCCGCTCCCGCCCGCCGAGAGCATGAAGCCGACGGTCTTGTTGCCGAGCGCGTCCTCGCCCATGAGTTCGATGAAGTTTTTCGCCACCGCATTCACGTCATAATTGTAGACCGGCACGGCGAAGAGGATGTGGGTGGCGGCGGTGGTCAACTCGCTGAGTTTGGCGACGTTGGGATCGCTCCAGCCGGCGGCCGAACCGGCGAAGGGCAGGGGGTGGTCGCGCAGGTCGAGCAGCGTGGCGGGCGTGCCGGCCTCCGTCAACTTGCGCAAGGCGATGCGCGCGAGGCGCTGGGAACGCGATTTGCCGCTCAGGCTGGCGGCGACGATGAGAACGGACATGGTGGAAACGATGAAGGAGAAAAGCAGAAAAGACAAACGGAGGAACCACGGAGCTTTCCGCCGCCCGTTGCCTTTTGCTTTTTCCGCCTTCATCCTTCATCGTTATCGCCCTGCGGGCGATGTCTCGCGGACTCGGCTCATCCTTCATCCTTTCTCCTCGTGCGCCTGCTCGACCGCTACATGCTGCGGAATTTCTTGATGCCCTTCGTCTATTCGTGCCTGGGTTTCATCGCCATCTGGCTCGTCTTCGAACTCGGCTCCAAGGCGAATGACTTCATCAGCGGCGGCGCTTCGCTGGGTTACGTTTTCCTTTTCCAGCTCGGGCAACTGCCATCGGTCGCCATCCTCATCCTGCCCATCGCGCTGCTGCTGGCATTGTTGTATTGCCTGGGCCGCATGTCCCAATCCAACGAAATCCTGAGTATGCTCAGCGCGGGCGTCAGCCTCGGGCGCGTCCTGCGGCCGATTTTTCTCGTGGGCCTGGCCGTCACCGCCCTGAGCATGTACCTCAACTACGCGCCCGCCCCGCAGGCCGACGCCCGCCGCGAACGCGCCGAGGCCGAACTCGAAGCGGGCCGCCGTCTCCAGCGGCTCAACACCACCGTCGGCTACCTGTTCCCCAACCGCACGGACAACCGCATCTGGTTCATCCAGAAACTGCCTTCCGACCCCTCCCTGCCGCTCACCGGCGTGCGCGTCGAGCAGATCACGCCGACGGGCATCGTCAAATACTACGCGAAAACCGCGACTTACGACGAACCGACCCACACCTGGGAGTTCCACGACAGCAAGACCGCGCACTGCGATCTCGACGGCGGCAGCACGCTGCCCGATGGGAATTTCGACGTGTCCTACGCTCCCCTCCTGACCCTCGGCGGCTGGAGCGAGACGCCCTGGCGCATCGCCAGCGCGGTCCTCCAACCGGACAAACTCTCCGTGCCCGAGCTTCGCCAGTACCTCCAGCTCAACGGAGACTTCACCGACGTGCAACTCGCGCCCTTCCGCGCCTACCTGGCCCAACGTTGGGCTGACCCGTGGGTGTGCATGGTCGTGGTGTGCTTCGCGTCCGCGCTGGGCGTCGTCTATAATCGCCGCAGCGTGCTGGTGGGCGTGGCGACCGCGATCATTTTATTCGCGCTGATCTTTTTCTTCGGCAGCTTGTTCCTGGCGTTGGGCAAGGGCGCGCGGATGCCCGCCTTCTGGGCCGTGTGGACGACGAACATCGTGTTCGGCACGGTCGGCCTGCTGTTGTTGCGCCAGCGTGCGCTTAACCGGGACAAACTGTTTTCGTAGATTTCCATGCTCCAGGAATGGACCATCCAGGCCCGCACGGACCGCTGCGACGTGACCGGGCAACCGTTCGCCGACGGCGAGTTTTTTTACACGCTGCTGTACCGTGAACGGGACGACGCGTTCTCGCGCCGCGACGTGTCGGCGGAGGGCTGGCGGCGATTGAAAGCCGACAAGACCGCGCCGCGTCCGTTTTCGTTCTGGCGGTCGAAGTTCGCCCCGCCGCCCCCGCGCGAACCCGAAGCGCTGCCCAAGGCCGACGCCGAGACGCGCCTGCGCCGTTTCCTCGCCGAAAACCGCCCCGAGCACGCCCGCGCCATTTACATCCTCACCCTCATGCTGGAGCGCAAACGCGTCCTGCGACCCACCGACGCCAGACAGGACGAGGCGAGCGGGCAGCGTCTGCTCTTCTACGAACACGCCGCCACCGGGGAGACCTTCGTGGTCGCCGATCCCGGCCTGCGGCTCGATCAATTGGAGGAAGTCCAGCGCGAGGTCGGCGAGTTGTTGAAAAACGCCGATGCCGCGTCCACCGTGACCACCTGACAACGGGCCGTTTCCGGGTTAAGTTCGCGGCTTCGTGACCCTCGCGCCGCACAACGCCAACGCTGCTTTCCCGCTCTTCCTCGCCCCGATGGCGGGAGTGACGGACTTCGTTTTCCGCCAACTCTGCAAGGAGCAGGGCGCGGACGTGCTCACGACCGAATTCGTCTCCGCCGACGGCATCCTGCACCGCAACGAACGCACGCAGGAATACATCGCCTTCGACCCCGCGCTGGAACGTCCGCTGGGCGTGCAACTCTTCGGCGGTGAACCCGAACGGCTGGCCGAAGCGGCGCGGGCGGTGATCGACTGGGTGCGGCCGGATTTCATCGACATTAACTTCGGCTGCCCGGTCAACAAGGTCGTCAGCAAAAACGGCGGCAGTTCGCTGTTGCGGGATTGTCCGCTGCTGGAACGCGTGGCGCTCGCCGTGGTCAAAGCCGCCGCCGGACAGGTGCCGGTGACGGCGAAAATCCGCATCGGCTGGGACGAGAAAAGTATCAACGCCCCGCACGTGGCGCGTTTGCTCGAAGGGAGCGGCATCCAGCGTCTCGCGGTGCACGGCCGCACGAAGGCGCAGGGGTACTCCGGCGAGGCGAACTGGGACGTGATCGCCGAGGTCGCCGCGACCGTGCAAATCCCGGTGATCGGTAACGGCGACATCGCCAGCGCGCAGGACGTAAAACACCGCCGCGACACGACCGGTGTCGCCGGCGTGATGATCGGGCGCGCGGCGATGGCGGCCCCGTGGATTTTTTCGCAGGCGAAGACGTATTTGGCGACCGGCGTGGTGCCACCCGCGCCGGGGTTGGAGGAGCGTTGGGGGATGATCCTGCGGCATTGCCGGCTGGCGGTGGCGCGCCGACAGCACGGCGGCGAACGTGCGGCGATGAGTTCGATGCGCGCGCGCCTGATGGCCTACACTCGTGGCATGGAAGGCGGGCGGAACCTGCGCGGGCAGTTGTCGCATGTGAGTTCGCTTGCGGAGATGGAGGACATTGCCGCGCGGCACCTGACAGAACCGATGCGGTCAGCGACCGAGCTTGTCGGCGGTTGAAGGCTTCGGCGGGTTCGCCGTCTCGCGGCAAATCCTTTCGGTTGAGCTTTTCGGGTGCGACCCGTATCCTACCACCATGCGACAGGTTCTTCTTTATCCCGGCGAAGATGGATTTTGGGTAGCTGAATGCCCCAGCCTCCCGGGCTGCATTTCGCAGGGTCAAAATCGGGAAGATGCCGTCTTGAACATCCGGGAGGCCATCGAGGGTTACACTCTTGCCTTGTGGGAGGATGGTCTCCCCGTGCCGGACGAGCATTTCGATGCGCTCCTGCTGGCAGTATGACCAAGCTGCCGCAAGTTTCCGGTTCGGACCTTGTCCGCGCCCGCCAAAAATGCGGATTCACTCTCCGGCGGCAGCACGGCAGTCACATCATCATGCGCCGCGACGATCCATTCGCGCAGACCGTTGTTCCCGATCATCGTCAGATTGATCGCGGCACCCTCCGCGCCATTTTGCGCCAGACCGGGATTACGGTCGACGAACTTACCAAGCGCCTATGAGCAACGCCATGAGCACCGACTCCACCATCGCCGTCTACCTCGACCTGGAGAACATCGTACTTGGTGCGCGCGATGCCAACTACCCCAAGTTCGACGTTCAGAACATCACCGAACGCCTGCTCCTCAAGGGACACATCGTCGTCAAAAAGGCGTACTGCGATTTCGGGCGGTACGATGACTTCAAACGCGGGTTACACGAAGCCGCCTTTGAACTCATCGACATCCCGCACGTCCGGCAGTCGGGCAAGAACTCGGCGGACATCCGCATGGTAGTCGATGCGCTGGACCTCTGCTACACGAAAGGGCACGTCGATACGTTTGCCATCATCAGCGGGGACTCGGATTTCTCGCCGCTGGTCAGCAAGCTGCGCGAGAACGACAAGACGGTCATCGGCGTCGGCGTGAAGAACTCCACGTCCGACCTGTTCATCAACAACTGCGACGAATTCATCTACTACGACGATCTCGTGCGCGCGTCCGCCCGCAAGGCTCCGCGTCGCGCGGCACCGCCCATACCGGCTGCCAACGTGCAAACACCGCCGCCTCCCGGCGGCACCAACCGGGGACCGTCACCCGAAAAAGCGTTCGCTGACCTGCTCGAAACCGTGGAAGCCCTCAGCGAGGAACGCGGCGACAAGACGATCTGGGGTTCGATGGTCAAAACCACGCTCAAGCGGCGGCATCCGGGATTCAACGAACGCGCGTATGGCTTCCGCTCGTTCAACGATATGCTGCTCGAAGGCCAGAAGCGCGGGTTGTTCACGGTGACCGCCGGCGAACAGGCCGGCAGCTACGCAGTCGGGCTGACGGAATGATCCGGAAATTTCAGCCACAAAAGGCACAAAAATCACAAAAAAGGAAAACGGAAGAAGCTGATTTGTTCTTCTTCCTTTTGTGATTTTTGTGCCCTTTGTGGCTAATCCATTCCGGCGGCTGCCAGACGCTTCGGTCCTAGCTTCGTGCGCACCGCGGGCTCCAGCGCTTCGCGGATCCGGCGCTGGCCCTCTTCATCATAAATCAACACCAGATAACGCCCGGCGCGTTCCTTGGCTGCGGGCTCGCCAAACGCACGCGCCATCGCTTGTTCGTCCGACGGATCCGTCAGGACATATTGATACGCCGGCCAGGATAGTTTTCCGTCGGCAGCGCGCTCGTAGTAACCGAACGCGTTGTTATCCCAAAAGAACGGCTCGCCGTTCGGACGAATCTGCCGAAGCTCGACCCCGACATGCGAATCCGCCGTGATTTGCTTGGCGTCCCAATATTGGGCAAGTCCGCATTTCAATCCTCGCCGTTGCAGCACGGTGTCCAGGTCAGCCACGTAATAGGGATAGGGAAACACGAACGCGTCCCGGGGCGACCCAACGGCGGCGCACCCGAGACAGACGAGGAATACCGCCGCGGCCCCGATCAAACCCCATCGCCGGGTCACGTTCCACCTGACCGCTAGTTCCATCGTCAGCACGAAGCCCGGCAGGACCAGCCAGTTGAACAGGTAGCGCACGGTGTTCACGTCCTTCCAACCGCACGACAGGATGGGCAGCGGCAGCATGATGAGCAAACTCGCCACGCAAAACACCCGGTGAAAGTCCAGTACCCCGCCGTGGACCTCACCCGCCGATGAGTCAGGGAAAGCAACTCGCGGCGGCGTGCGCAACGAACGAAACAGCGTCACGACGGCAGCCAGCAAGGGGAGCGCGAACCCCCAGTTGTCTTGTAAAAGTCGCGGCACGTCGGAGACAAACCGGCCGAGCGCGTGCCACTGGTTGACCGGCGTGGGGGCGACGCGGATGATCCGGCTGAAGTAAAACCATCCGGCGATCTGGCAGAGTGGTTTGAAGAGTTGCGCGCACAGCAGCGCCGCCGCTCCGCAAACTCCCTGCCACCGCAGCCAGCGCACGAATTCCACGTGCCGCCGCCGGCCGAGAAAAAGCGCGACGCTCGCGGGCAGCAAGACCTGAAAAAGAAACAGGGTGTCCGATAACAACCCGACGAAACCCAAACCGAAAAGCACGGCCGGCAACCGGCCGACGTTTCCACGCCGCAAGCCCGCGCCAAGTGTCCACAGGTAGGCAAAGCCGAGCAGGAGCACGCCGCCGTGGCAGGTCGGCGCGCCGATCCACCAGAGGCAACGCGCATGACCCGGCAAGACGCGCAACACCAAGTACACGTTGCCGAACATCAGGCTGGCGACGAACGCCGGTCCGAACCGACCGACGACGTTTTTCACGCAAAATCCGACGAGAACGAACAGCGCCGTATAAAAGACCGGCGTGTACAGCCCGTAGGCAAAACCCGTGCGTCCGAGACCGGCCATCAATCCGCCGAGCAACAGATGGTCAGGGATAAAATAAGGAGACGCCGACAGCGTCCAGCCCGACATTGGGTAACGTCCGGTCAGCAGGTCGGAACAGAAGAAAAACGGGGTGAGAAAGTCGCTGTCGAGACACTTTGCGAACCCATAGGTACTCACGTCCATCGCCGCGACGACGATGGCTGCCAGTCCCAACACGCAGGCCGCCGTGACGATCCAGGCGGAGGGAGAAGGGTTCCGGTCGGGGGTCGAGACTGGCGGCATGACGGTGGACAAGCTGAAGCGGAAGGGACCTTCGAGAAAGGAAAATTCGATCTCCGCGTTTTTCGTTCGCCTGTGGCCACGCGCGTGCCCTCTTAATTTTTCTGTCATCCTGAGGCGCAGCCGA
>CAZZYS010000163.1:0-9995 GCA_964658285.1 uncultured Verrucomicrobiota bacterium | reverse complement strand
GTTATTTGTGGCACTCGTCATTTGTTTTTCCTTCTGCCTCCTGCCTTCTGCCTTCATCCTTTCCCCCTTATGCGCTTTACCGAAAAAATCCGCAAGGCATTCACCGCGGAGGGACTCCTCAGCGTCCGCCGGGGAATCCAGCGCGCGATCCATCCGCAGCCCGTGTCGAAGTTCCTGCGCCATCTCGACCCCGCCGTCATGCAGACCCTCGCCGCCAAACACGGGCACCTCATGCAACCCGGCGAAAACTGGGCCAAGTATCTCGACGCCGCCCGCTGGCTCAAGCTCAATGTCCGCCGCGCGCAGGACATCGGCATCGACCGCGAACACCGCAAGCTGCGCGTGCTCGACCTGGGCAGCGGCGCGGGGTGGTTCCTGTTCGTCTGCAAGCACCTGGGGCACGCTGGCATGGGCATCGATGTCCCTCACCCCGCGTTCTACGGCGAGATTTTCGCGGCGCTCGGGTTGCAGCGCGTCGTCGCGCCCGTCGATGCGCAGCAGCCGTTGCCGGAGGAACTGCTGGCCGGCGGGAAGTTTGACCTGGTGACGGCGTTTTCCATCGAGTTCAACAAACACGCGCCGTGGGGCATGTGGACCGCGGCGGACTGGGATTTCCTGCTCGACGATTTGCGTGACCGTTTCCTCGCACCGGGCGGGCGCATTTATTTCGATCTGAACCCGAACTACGACGGGCAATTCATGACGCCCGACATGGCGGAGCTTTTCCGACGGCGCGGCGCGAGCGTGGATCGGCGGAGCAAGCTGATGTTCGATCCTCTGAAGTAACGGCAGGGTCACGCCGGCACTTCGACCGGCGTCATGGCGTCATCGGTCCGCCGCAAAGAAAATCCCGCGACGATGAACCAGAGCGCCTGCGCGAGCACCACCAACCCGAAACCGTGTACGTCCAGCGTGAGTACCCCGGCAAACAGCGCGACCGGGAGCGCGACCCCGATCACCAGTCCGTAAAACCCCAACGCGGGTGACAACCGCCGGGTTTTCAAAATCGCCGCAGACCACAGCATGATCGCCACGCACACGCCGACGGTGTACACCGCGGAAAACCCCTGGTTGATCCGGAACGTGTAGTCGAGCAACATCCGCCGCGATTCGAGTTTCGGGTCGCCCTCGACCATCTTGCTGAGGATATCCGCGCCGACGAAGCCGCTCATCACTCCGGCGGCCATGATCGCCACGACGGCGAAGCCGAACACCACGAGCGCCGCCAGCGGCAGCCGGCCTGCCCCCGCCAACCACCGGCTCAGCGCCAGCGCACCGAGAAAGACCAGGGGCAGGGCCGCGATGGCGACCCCGTGCACCACCCGATCCAGCAGCGCGAGGTTTTGCATCTCGCGCGGACCCGACAGCCCGTGACCGCCCACGGGATGCAGGATCATCACGACGATGCCCACCAGGTTTCCAACCACTAGCAACGTGCCGCCCAATCGATTATCATTCATGGGAGAAAGCATCCGCGCGCCGCAACGGTCGTGTCCAACGGCACCGCGCGAGGATTCCGCACACTCCGCCGGGCCGATGTCCGAAAACGCTCCTCCTACCCCCGCCCGCAAGCCCGACCGCCGCGTCAAGCGGACCCGCGACCGGCTCGGCGACGCGCTCATCGCACTGCTGACGACCAAGCCCTTCGACGAGGTGACGGTGCAGGACGTGCTCACCCGTGCCGGGGTCAGCCGGTCCACGTTCTACGCGCACTACCGCGACAAGAACGATCTGTTCCTGAGCGACGTGGACGATTTCTTTGCGCTCATGAGCACGCTGCTGGCGCGCCGGGCCGATCCGTCCGGGCGCGTCGCGGCGGTGGAAGAACTATTCTCGCACGTCGCCGAAGCGCGCCACATTTACACCATCATGGTGGAGTCCGGCCGGATGCACGACGTGACGGAATTGGGTCAGGCGCATTTCGCCCGCAGTATCGAGGGAAGACTCGCACGCGGACGGCGCGGCGGCACGGTCCTCAAGGAACAACGCGTCGCGCTCGCCCACGCGCTGGCGGGTGCGTTGTTCGCGCTTCTGGCCTCCTGGATTCGCCAGGGAGCGACCGTCGCGCCCAAAAAGATGGACGAGATTTTCCATTCCCTGGTCCCGGCGGAATGACGGTAAACCCTCGCTTGTATCATCCGCGCGAGAACCGGCCACAAAACAGGTGCGGAGCCGGTCCGTTCCGTGCATGTTGGCCGGTCATTCGCCGCCTCGTCAAACCGCGCACGTCCATGAAACGCTTTCGCCTTTCCTTCCTTCGCTTGCTCGTTGCCATCGCCGCGCTCGGCGTGGCCGTTTCGCCCGCCGCCGCCGACCCGGACAAATACCGTCTCAACGGCGGCGAATCCAAACCCGGTGACACCACCCGCGTCGAGAGCCACATGACGCTGACCGACGGCCAGTTCACCATGAGCGCGGCCGGGCAGAGCATGAACGGCACGATGAGCATCACCAACGACGCCGTGGAGAACAGGAAGGTGACGGCGGCCGAAAGCGGCCAGGCGACCGCGCTGGAGGTTTTCCACGAGAAGGATGCCTCGACCCAGGAGATGACGCTCGGCGGCCAAAAGATTCCCAACAAGGAAGTCTCGCCCATGCAGGGCGTCACCGTCATCCGCCGCAAGACGGGTAATAACTGGACCGACACGCTCAAGGAAGGCACGCCGACCGCCAAGCAGAGAAAGCGCCTGCACACCGACCAGCCCGACGATGCCGCCGTGCTCTACCCGGCCGGCGAAATCGCGGTCGGCGACACCTGGGCGGTGCCGGCCAGTTCCCTGAAGCGGCTCTTCGGCGAGGACATGCAGGACATGAACGGGGAGGCCCGTTGCAAATTCTTGCGGGTGGAAGATGCCGGTGGCCAGCCTTGCGCCGTCGTCCAGATCGACATGGACGCGTCAGGCACCGGCTCGGACGACAACAACAACACCATGAAGGTGACGCTCAAGGTGCGCGGCACCGTTTACCGTTCGCTCAAGCGGCCCGTCGATCTGAAGACGGACATGGAGGGCACCCTCAAGATGGAAGGCACCGTCGGGGCAGGGGGCGCGGCGACCTTCGGCGTCACGGGGCCCATCGTCATCACGGAAAAAGCAGTCGTCGCGCCGTGAAGTCGTCAGGGCAGGTGCACCGCCTTGCCCTCCCATGAGTCATCACGCCGGCTGCACGCCCTGACGCCACAGCCACGCGCCGCCTTTGACGCCGTTCGAGTTGTCCACGACCTCCGTGTCGTCATCCAGCTTGAAGTCGATGAGCTTCGCGTTGCCGCCGCCGATGTAGAGCCGGTCGAAGTTCGTCAGCGCGCGCATGTTACTGACCGCCTTGCGCACGCGGCGGTTCCATTTTTCGGGACCGATTTTTTTGAGCGTCTCGTTGCCGAGCTGGTCGTTGTACGTCTCGCCCTTGCGGAACGGCGCTTGCGAAAGTTCCAGGTGCGCCCCGAGCTGCCCTTCGCTGTACAACGCCGAGCCGAAACCCGTGCCGAGCGTGATGACCATCTCGATGCCGTGCCCCTTCACGACGGCGAGACCCTGCATGTCGGCGTCGTTGATGAGCCGGGTCTCGTGGCCGAGGTGGGTCGACAGCTCCTGCGCCAGCGCGAACCCGCGCAGGTCTTCGGTGCCGAGCATGGGCGCGGTGACGATCTTGCCGCGGCGCACGACGCCGGGGAATCCGACGGAAATCCGGTTGTAACCGAACGTGGCGAGCGGCTCGACGAGCTTGAGGATCGTACCCAGCATGACTTCCGGCTTGCACGGGTAGGGGGTCTTGGTGCGAAGGCGGTCGCTGAGCAGGTCGCCTTCCGCGTCGAGCACGGCGGCTTTGAAGCCGGTGCCGCCGATGTCGATGGCGAGGATGCGGAGATCGGGCGAGATGGGCGGGGGGGCGTCTTCCATAAAAGTCAGGAGTCAGAACTATAGGGGAAACCGGCAACCCGCAACTCATCTTGAACTTCCACGCCCTCCAAAGCGTCCTCGACGCGCTCCTCCACGCCGGACGCTTCGCCGCCGTCGGCGACCTGAACGGCGTTTTCCTGCCGCCCGCCGACCCGGACGCGCCCGTGCGCCGCCTCGGCCTCGCGCTGGAGCCGGGGCCGGACGGTCTGGCGTGGATCGAACGCGAGCGTCTCGACGCCGTTTTCCTGCACCGCCCGTGGAGTTTGGACCCCGGCACCCGCGACGCCTTGGGCACCGCCGGCATCGGTGTGCTCGCCTATCACCTGTCGTTCGACGAACACCTCACCACCGGGTTCAACCCTGGGTTGGCCGCCGCCTGCCGCTGGGGTGAACCCGCGCTGCTCGCCGAAAAGGAAGGCCGTCCGCTCGGGATGATTTGCACGCTGCCGGACGGAGCGACGCCCTTCGGGGAAATCGTGGAGCGGCTGGTGGAGGAGTTCGGCGGGTTGGAAAGCATGACGGAGCCTCCTGCCGGAGCGAGCGTGCCGGTCGAGCGGGTGGCGTGCGTCGGAGCGATGAACGACGGACTCGTCCGCGCGGCGCACGCGGCGGGGGCGGGGGTGTACGTCACGGGCCAATGGCGGCAGCCGGCACGGGCGGCCGTGGCCGCAACGGGGATCGGCGTGGTGGCCATCGGTCATCGCCGCAGCGAGGAGTGGGGCCTGCGGACGCTGGAGCGATCATTGCGCGGGCACCCGATGGCGGGGGCTGTGGAGACCGTTAGAATGTCCTGACCGCCCGGCGAGCGGACGTGTGACAATCCGTCCGCGAAGGCGATTTTCGAGACCACTCTACCTGCTCGTGTCGTATTCGTGGTCCCTATGATATTCCGCCACGACCAGATCACGGTGAAGTTCCCTGAATCCACCACGCCCGATGCCAAAGCCGCCGCCGCGGTGCAGGAACTTCTCGGAGGGAAGTTCGGAGAGATGTCCACCCTGATGAACTACACGTTCCAGTCCTTCAACTTCCGTGGACGCAAGAACTTCCGTCCGTTTTACGATCTCATTTCCAACATCGCCGCCGAGGAATACAGCCACATCGAAGCGGTTTCCTACGCGATCAACCTGCTGCTGAGCGGCACGACCACCCGGGCCGACCGCAACATGCCCTCCAAGAAGCCGAGCAAAGTCGTGGATACGGCCAAGAATCTCGCCACCAGCGGCAAGGCCGACCCCGCCCCGCTGCAGGATGCGGTGGGCATCTCCTCGCACTTCCTCAACAGCGCGCAGACGGCGTTGCCGATGGATTCGATGGGGCGCTTCTGGACGGGCGAAAATGTCTTTTCCAGCGGCAACCTGAAGCTCGACCTCCTGCACAATTTCTTCCTGGAATGCGGCGCGCGCGCGGGCAAAATCCGCGTGTACGAGTCCACGGATAACCCGACGGCGCGTGCGGCGGTCGGTTATCTGCTGGTGCGCGGCGGCGTGCATGTCGTCGCGTACGCCAAGGCGCTCGAAGTCCTCACGGGCGCGAACGTCGGCGCGGTGCTGCCGATCCCGGACGTGAGCAACAAGAAGTTTCCCGAGGCTCGCAAGCTCGAAGAGAACGAGGGACTGCACACGATCATGTACCACCAGAGCAAGGACTACACGCAGCTCGCCAAAATCTGGAACGGGCCGCATCCCGAGGACGGCAAGCCGCTGGTGGTCACCGACGAGATGCCCAAAGGGTATCCCGCGCCCGACCTCGCTGAGGAACCGCAACTCGCCGCGCCGGGGGACATCGACCCGGAGATGCTCAAGTATTACGCCGACAAGCTCGGCTGACGGTCTTTCCGATTCATGCAGGGAGGTTCTTTCTGGGCATCCCTGCGTCGGCCCAAGGTATCGGGATTCTGCTCGGAGAGCGCCTGCGGCGAGGGTCCTCAGCCGTCTTTCTCAGAACGGCGCGCGCGCGTCCTTGCCGGCCGTCGCCGATTTATCGCCGAGCTTGCCTAGCATCACACCCTGGACCTGCATTTCCTCCCGGGGAATGATGCTCGGCGGGTACGCCTGGTTTTCCGAACGCAAGAAAGGCGTCTGGCGGTCATCGAGCAGATAGGTCTTGAGGGTAGTGGCATTATCCACCAACGCCGCGACGACGTTGCCCACGCGCGGCTCGCGGCGGGTGGTCATCACCACCCAGTCTCCGTGGCAGATGTCCGCGTCCACCATCGAATCGCCTTGCACTTTCAACACGTAGTCCGCTTCCGGAAATTCGTCCTCGGGGACCACGACGAATTGACTGGCCTGCTGTGCCACCGCTTCCTGCGGCCAGCCCGCCGGGATGTAGCCCAAAGCAGGTAGCAGCCGGGGCCGTCCGTCGAACACCAGCGGACCGCGCCCGTGACGGCCCAGCACCGGCACGGGGACCGGCTGGCGGCGGACTTCGATCTGACGGAAAATGGTCTCGACCACCTGCCGCAGCAGTCGCACCTCGTCCAGCGTGCCTTCCTTGAGGACGATGCCGAGCTGTTCCTGGGTGGAGGGCGGATCGATTTTCACGTCGCGCGGCAGATCGCCGATGGCCGTGGACCCTTTGGCGGCGGGAGACGCGGCCCTGGAAAAGTGGTGTTCCGCGCTGCCGTTTGCATGGCGAATCTCCGGCAGCCGGGCGATGATGCGCATGAGTTTGTCACCGGCTTTCTGGTAACCGGCGGCGTATTTCTGCATCGTCTCCGGGCGCACGGCGACCTCGACGGCCAGCGCCTCGTTGGACAAATTCAGAATGGCCCGGACCCGCTCGATGATCTCGGCCTGGGCAGGGAATTTGTTCGTCGCCATTGGCGGCGGAAGACTACGCGACACGGCCTGTGATGACAAGGGCGAGTTCGTATCGTTTTCCCGGTCAACGGACGGGTGAAACGATGGCGCGCGAGGATGAGAAAACGGGCGGACCATATCGGGACAGGCAACGCTGGCAGGCGAGTTCGATACCACCGGAGACACGATTTTATACGTTTAAGTAAGCACAATTTTCAAAGAAATTATGATCACGCACACGTTGACTTCCGATCCCGCCGTCGGCTTGGAGTTGGGCCGCCGTCTGGCCGTTGCTTCCCGCCGCCAGCCCCGTCCGTCTCGCCTCCAGGCTGCCTGGAGCCGGTTGTTCACCCGTCAGCCCGTCAAGCCCGTCCCCGCGCACGACTGAGACCGGCGGCCGCTGGCTCGCCGTGGAATGGGCCAGACAACGGCCAGGGGTGTCGGGGGAGTGTCGGAGCGTGACCCAGTTTCCTATAAATTTTGGCGAAGGGTGGGGGCATTGCCCGACGACTGCGGATGGCGTAGAAATGGCTGGAGGCAAAGGGAAGACCGCCAGCCGCCGACTGCTTGAACACGCCGCGTTTCACCGTTGTCATCCCGACCTGCCGCCGCAACGAATCGCTGGCGCGCTGTCTCGATCTCCTCACGTCCGGCGCGCAGAACTTGCCCGCTGCTGACTACGAGGTGATCGTCTCCGACGACGGTCCGCCGGAAGATAATGCACGCTCCCTGGTGGAAACCCGCTACCCGGCCGTGCGTTGGGTGCAAGGCCCCCGGCGCGGCCCGGCGGCCAACCGGAACTTCGGCGCAGCGCACGCGCGCGGCGCGTGGCTGGCGTTCACCGACGACGATTGCCTGCCGCAACCGGAGTGGTTGGCGGCTTTTGCGAACCGCCTCGACGCCGGCACGGACGGCTGCCGCGTGCTCGAAGGCCGCACGGACTCCGGGGTGGCGAAGATCGGGCCGTTCCAGCAGGTGCCCGCCAACACGCAGGGCGGGCTGCTGTGGTCGTGCAATTTCGCCGTCGAGCGGGCGCTCTTTGAGCGGATGGGTGGATTCGACGCGGGTTTCCCTTATCCGCACTTGGAAGACGTGGACTTCCGTTTGCGGCTGGACGATGCCGGGGAACGTTATCTTTTCGTGCGCGAGGCGTGCGTGATCCATCCACCGCGGCCGGTGGGCGGGGCGCTGAAATGGGCGCGGGGCCAGGAATCCTCGTTCTACCTGGCGCGCAAGCGCGGGGTGTCGCTGGCGGCGGTGGGCTTCGGATTTGGCGGCTACGCGCGGGGGTGCGTGCACGCTTTCCGCGCGGCGAGCGGGGTGGGGGAACCGATCCGGCTGGTGTGGCGGATCATCCGGGAAGCGGCACTGATGAGCTTCTACCTGCCGCGCTTCGTGAGGAAATACCGTCGTCCGGCAAACGATCCGTAGCGCCGGAAGGGGGCGTCAGCGGCTTTCCCAACTGAAAAACCGCACGGCCAGGACGGTCATCACCAGCACCCACGCGCCGAGCACGAGCGCGTTGGTCGTGGCGGTGTGGATCGGCGGGGCCTCGACCATCGTTTGTCGCAGGGCGTCGCCGAGGTAGTTGAGCGGCACCAGCGGGATGATGAAATCGAACACCCGCGAGAGGTGGTTGACCGGGAAGAACACGCCCGAGAGCAGGATCATGGGCAGGTTGATGATGTTGCCCATCGCGATGCAGCTTTCCTCGTTCTTGCTGACGGCCGCCATGAAGAAGCCGATGGATAAAAACACCAGCGTGCCCAGGAAAATCCACCCGCCGAACTGCCACCAGCTCCCCACCATCGCCACCTTGAACGCGTACCGGCCGATGAGCACCGTCAGCGCCGTCTGGAACAGCGCGATGGTCAGCCGGAACGCGATGTAGGCGGTCAGGAGCGTCGCGCGCGGCAAGGGGGTGGCGCTCAGGCGCTTGAGCACGCCCTGCACGCGCAGCGCCACGAGCGGCTGCGCCGTGGCGAACAGGCCGAGCTGCATGATGCTCAGCGCCAGGATGCCCGGCAGGAGGTAGTCGATGGTGCGCAGTTCGCGCGCCTGGACGGACTCGGTTTTCACGTCGAGGAGCTGCGGCTGGCCGCTGACGCCCGCCTGCACCGCGTCGAGAATGTGGGTGAGGAGGTCTTCGAGGACAGGCCGCAGGAGTTGGCGCGCGGGGTCGATGGTCAGGACGATGTGTGTGGCCGGCGGGGCAGGGTCCCTGACATGGTCGCCGGCATCCACACCGGGCGGGGGGAAGTCACCTGACGACGGCGGTTGCCGGGAGCGCAGGAGTTCGGCGGAGGCAGCGATCTCGCGCTGTTTGGCGTCGGCCGCCGCCTTGCTCAAACCGGCGGGGATGAAAATCACGGCGTCGAGCTGGCCCGCCCGGAGTTGGTCGATCAACGCGGACCGTTCGCCCTGCTTAAAGGTCAGTTCGGAGAACGGATTTTTTTCGCGTTCGGTGGTGGTGATCGACCCGTCGTGATCGACATCGCCTTTGATGGCCTGATCGAGCGCGTGGGCGATCTGTTTGCCGATGGCGTCGTCTGCGTCCTCGACGGCGATGCCCACGGTGGCGTCGGCTTTGTCTTGGTTGGTGAACACCGCGCCGAAGATGCAGATGAACAGCACCGGAAACGCGATGGTCAGGAACAGCGCGCGTTTGTTCGAGAGGAACTCGGTGAGGTTGGCCCGGTAGAGTTTGCGGAGAGCGCGCATGGGAAGATTTTTGCTCAGGCCCGGATTCGCCGTCCGGTGAGTTTGAGGAACACGTCCTCCAAGGTCGCCGTGTGGATGGACAAGCCGCGCAACTCGACCCCACGTTGCGTGCAAAGCTCCATCAACGCCCGCGTGGAAGCGGTGACGTTGTCGCTGGAGAGCCGCACCTGCCCGTTGCGTTCCTCGAAATGGTCCACGCCCGGCAGACCCTCCAGCGTCGGCTGGTCCAACTTTGGGTCACCCAAAAACTCCAGCGCCGTGCGCTCGTAGTGCTCGGCGATCAGGCCCGCCGGCGTGCCCTCGGCGATGACCTTGCCGTGGTCGATGATGACGAGCCGGTCACAGAGCTGTTCGGCTTCCTCCAGGTAGTGCGTGGTGAGCAGGATGGTCTTGCCCTCGTTGCGCAGCCGCAGGATCACGTCCCACAACGAACGCCGCGCCTGGGGGTCGAGGCCCGTGGTGGGTTCGTCGAGGAAAACGACCGCCGGGTCGTTGACCAGCGCCGCCGCGATGGCCAGCCGCTGGAGCTGGCCGCCGGAGAGCTTGCTGGAGGCGTCGTCGGCCTTTTCCTCCA
>CAZZYS010000162.1:0-9997 GCA_964658285.1 uncultured Verrucomicrobiota bacterium | reverse complement strand
GCGCGGTTTCCAGAGGCACTGCCCCTCCGGGGCGTGGGCTCTTTGGTGTTATGTTCCGGTGGTTGGCACCACCGGCTAATCTCCGCCGTCCCTCCGGGACGGAAGAGAGGCTATGCCCGGGACGGAAGAGAGATTACATCCTCGGCTAAAATACTCTAAGGCCAGCCGAGAAGAGGGTCGGCCTCCTCCATCGTAGGGCACGTCAATTTAACTCCCGCTATTGCGCGATGGGGCCGGTTTTGATCCCCTGGCCCAGCTCGAACGTCCCACCCACCGTGCCGACCACACACGCACGGCGGTCCAATCCCAGGCGTTCGCGGAAATAATAGACGGGTTCGATCCCCGTGCAGTGCGCGCCGAGCAACTGCGTCACGCCGAACTCTTTCAGTTTGCCCGCCGTCCATTCCAGGGTGTCGGTCTTGGCCGAGTATAGGTGCAGGCCGCCGAGCAGCGCGTGCACTGGAACCGGGCGCACGGTCTTGCGCGCGTATTCCAGGATGTTGACGACGCCCGCATGTCCGCAACCGGTGAGCACGACCAGACCCAGGTCCGTGTCGAGCACCAGGGATTGATCCTCGGGGATGGTGTCGTCGATCAATCCTTTGCCGTCGGGGCCGTGCAATTTGACGCCGGGCGACCAATTCTTTTCCGGGTAAGGACGCGGCACGGGCCCGGTCAGCCACGCGCCGGGGAGGATTTCTTTCGGCTCGGCGTATTCGATGAACTTGCCTCCGAGCGCCTCGTAATCCGTCCTGATCTGTGCCATCGTCAGCGGCTGGCCGCTGCCCCAGCCGGGCGGGAAAACGCGCTCCAGGAAAATGCCGCGCGCGACGTGCGCCCGGCAAAGGGCGCTGGGATTGGTCTTCATCAACTCGCGCCGCAGCGTAACCAACCCCATCGTGTGGTCCCAATGGTCGTGCGAGAGGATCACGTCCTCGATGCCCGAGAGGTCGATCCCGAGTTCGCGCGCGTTTTTGAGCACCGTGTCGGGCCGGCCGCCGGTGTCGAAAAGCAGGCGTTTGCCCTCGATTTCCACCAGGGCCGAGAAACCCCACTCCGCGAAGCCGAGGCGGTCGGTCATCATGGTGGAGAGGATCGTGATCTTCGCGTGCCGGATCGGGCCGTTTGCGACGGGCGGCGGCGACGGCTCCTGCCCACGGGTACGCAGGGCCAGCGGGGCCAAAAACACGGCGGCGAGACCGAGCGACGCCAGCAGGAGCAGGGAACGGATTTTCATGGGGGAACGCTCGCAAACCGCAGTTTGCACGGCGGCGTTCGGCCCGACAACACTTCTTTACCGGTCAACGCTGCCCGCCCGCCCTCGTGCCGATCCCGACTGTATCGATTTCAGGCCAGCCGCTGACGGCGGCGGAACGCCAGACCAGCCACCCCGAGACCGCCCGCGATCAGCAAGGCATCGGTGCCGGGCTCGGGCACGACAAAGGCGGCGAGGTCCACCGTGTTAAAAGTCGTGCTGCCGCCGATGGCCCCGAGGGAGGTCGCCGCCCCGGTCGTCAGGTTGACCGAGTACAGTCGGTCCTGCACCGCGCCGCCCTGGGTGTCGACGGTGGTGTTCAGGTATCCCGTCGTGCCCACGAGCGTGAAGCCCTCCGAGGGCGCGCCCTGCGTGGCGGTCGCACCCAGGATGCCGACCGTCGTCAACGCGCCGGTCGAGACGTTCTGCGTCGCCAGGTTGTTGTTGATGTAGTCGATGTCGTAGAGCGTGCCGCTGCCGTTGTACGCCAGCGAGGAAATCTGGAAGGTGTTGTTCACGTTCGGGTCACCCGCGGCGTAACCCACGCTGGGGTCCTGGCCGAGCAGTGCGCCGGTGGCCGCGTTGATGCGGTAGTTGCCGTAGGTGCCCGTCACGAGCCGGATCGCCCCGTTGGTCGGATTGAACGAGATCGCCGCCGAGTTCCCCGCGCTGCCCGAGATCGAGCCAATCGTGAACGCCGTGCCCACCGTGGCCAGCGCGCCGGATGCCTTGTTGATCGTCACGACCTGACCCTGGTTCGTCGTGCCGTTGTACTGGAAACCGTAGAGATTGCCGGTCGTCGGCTGGAACGCGATGCTCTCCAGCGCGAAGCCGGTCGTGGGCGTGACCGTCCCGAGGGTCGTGGTGGTCCCCGGCGTGGCGCTGTTGAAATCGAACAACGAGTAGGCCGACGGGTTCGGACCCGTCCCGGTGTCGGTCCCACCGATCCCGTAGATCAAGTTCTGCGCGACGGCCCGGTGGCCGCCGGCGAACGTGGAAACCAGGGCGGTCAAGGCTGCCACGGTCGTGGACCGTAGCCAGGAGTGGGTCATGGGTGAGCGGATCATGCGAGTAGGCTGCTGGCGTGCGGATGGATGTTGAGACTGACTACCTTTGGAAACCCCTGGCGGTGTTACCGCCGCCTGATGTATCGAGGATCGGCACCGTCGCCAAGATTTAATTGGTCTGCGGCGTCAATTCCGTCGCCGAGAGCGAGTTGCCCAGCGGGAACAACCCGCGGAAACCCACCAGCGCCGTCGCCAGATCGGCCCGGGTGATATTTTTGTTCGGCGTCGCCGTGGCCGAGTACGTCCCCGAGGCGCTGTCGTACTGCACCAGGGAACTGATGAAGCCACGGTCGAGCGCGAGTTGCAGGTAACCGCGTTGCGCCGGGGTCAGCAGATAGGCATCGCTGACCGGGATGAGGGTGCCGTTGTACGTGACCTTCACCACCGTCCCGGCGAGGTGCTGCGCCTCGGCGTCCAGACCGACCGCGCGCACCAGCGCCGTGGCGACCTGCATCCGGCTGACGTAAAGATTCCCCGCGAACGTCGTGCTCGTCGTCGGCAGCGTGGCCCCCGGGACGAAGTTCCAGTCGCGCAACGTCGAGCCGTTCTGCGCGGCGGCTTCGGCGTAGCGCGCCGTCGCCCCGCTGGCGTCCGTGTAGGCGGAAGTCGTCCCGGCCAGACTCTGGCGCAGCGGCGTGTTGTCGGCGAGCACCTGCGCGAAAGCCGTGCGCGACACCGGGCTGGACGGCTGGAAGAGTCCGCTGGTGGTCTGGTCGAAATAACGGTTGAGCAGGGCGGTGGTGATGGCCGCGTTCTGCGGGATGCCGCCGATGTCCGTCGGCGGGTTGGTGACGGTGCTGTTGGTCCGGTAAATCTGGCCCGTGATGGTATCCGGCAGCCCGACGCCGGTCGGCGGCGTCACCGGCACGGCGGCGAGCCCGCGCAAGCCGCGGAATTCCAGCACCCACAGGCCCGGGATCGGGGCGTTGACGACTACCTCGCGCGTCGGCGCGTCCTCGACCGGCAGCGCGATGCCGCTGCTGTACATCGTGCCGTCCGGCGCCCAGAGCAGGAAGCCGATGGTGTTGCCCCCGGCCGTGCCGGAGACGCTCGACTGGTCCCCGGCGAACTGGATGCGGGCGTCCAGCAGGGTGGTCTTCAGGGTCGCGGGCAGAGTGGTGTTCGGCGTGCCGTCGGCGTTGGCGTCCACCAGGAAGGCGTAGGTGTTGTCGTTGGTCGCGGCCTTCGTCCTGGCGGCGGCGTAGGAAGCGGCCGCGACGGACTGCGTGTTGTACGGCAGGGTGAAGTCTTCATCCCCGCCCGCGCCGGTGGTCAGGCTGGCCGGCGGGAAGCCCGTGGGTCGGAGGATGGCGGTCGTGGGAATGGCACCCGAACTGATCGTGGTGACGAAGGCCGGATACGCGCTGGCGTAGGGCGCGTCGATCCGGTTGAACGGCGCGTAGGGCTTGCCGGGGTTCAATGCCATGTCCACGGCGGCGTACGCGTTGAGATAACCCGCGCCGACCTGGTAATCCTGATAGTCGGGCAGGTGCGTGGCGGTGGCCTGGAGGATGGTCTTGATTTGCGCGGGCGTCAGGGTCGGGTTGACGCTGAGCAGCAGCGCGCAGGTGCCCGCGACGAAGGGCGTCGCCATCGACGTGCCCGAGATCATCGTGTAGTTTGCCTGGTAGGGCGTCGGGAACTCCTGGTCGTTGGTGCCGCGCGCGGCGGTGCCCGTCTTCGAGAGCGTCGAGATGATGTCCGAGTAGAACTTCTTGCCGACCGTGTCCGGGTTGGGGGTCGAAGCACCGGCCACGAAAGTGGTCACGGTCTGGGTCGGGTCGTAGGGCCCGTCGAAGGGAAACTCCCGCCCGGTGCCCGGCGCGGTGATGGCGGGCAGGTTAAAAGCGTTCGGGTTGTAGTGGTTGCCTGCCATGTCCACCGCGTCCCCCGTCCGTTGGCTGGCGGGCAGGCCGCGCGAGGAAAAGCTTGCCAGCCCGCCTTCCTTCGTGCCGGCGGCGACCGCGATGCAGTAAGGCGACTTCGGGTCCGAACTCATCGTGTCCGAGCCCGGCCCGGAGTTCCCGGCGGCGAAGACGTTGGTGATGTTGGCGTTGTAGGCCGCCTTGATGGCGATCTGGAGCGTGTCGTCGGGATCGTATGCGCCCTCGCTGCCGTAGGAGTTGGACGTGACCTTGACGTTGTATTTGACCTGGTTGCTGAGCACGTATTCGAAGCCGCCGAGCGCATCGAGGATGAACAAACCCGCGCCCGAACCGAGCCCGAGCAGCTTGACGCCCGAGGCGGTCGCCAGCTTGTTGGTGGTGAGGTCGGTCGCGGTGGTGCCCGTGAAGCGCCCGGCCACCCCCGAGAAATCCTCGGTCGTCCCCGCGCTCGGGTACGTGGTGCCGGTGAGGGTGTTCGACGCTCCGCCCGTGCCCGCGACGATGCCCGAGCAGTGGGTGCCATGCGCGACCGTGTCGTCGTTGGCCTGCAACGGGACGTAGGTGACGGTCGCCGCCGCGTCGTCGCCGACGACCTGGACGTTCTGGACCACCTTACCCGTCGTCGGGACACCCGTGGCGGCGGTGACCATGTCGAAGGGCAGGTCGAGATTCGTCGTGTCGATGCCCGAGTCGATGACCGCCACGGAGAACTGCGTGCTGGCCGTGCCGTCGATGACCTGTCCGCCGTTTTTCGCCGTCATGGCCGCGTCGGTGCGCAGCCTGTCCACGCCGCAGAGCACGCGGGCCTGGTGCAGATTATAGTAGAGCTGGTAGTTGTCCGACATCGAGCGGACGAGCGGGCTGGCGGCGAGCGCGTTGATCTGGGTGCCGGTGAGCACGGCCGAGATCATGCCCAGCGCCTCGAACCGGTGGCCGGTGGTGACGCCCAGACCGGCGAGGAGCGTGTCCAGGCCGGTGACGCCCGTCAGACCGTTGGTAGTATTGAAAGCGATGATGACCGTACCGGCCGAAGCCGAGGTATCGGGCAGGGCCGCCAGCTTGGCCGCCAGGCCGGCGGTCAGGTGGGCGGGAGTTTTTCGCGGGTTGACGTTCGGGCGGACCGGCGTGCCCGGACGGATCTGCAACGCGGGCCCCGCGAAAAGCGGCGCGGCGGTGAACCCGCCGATGGTCAGAACGGCGAGGAGAGAAGAACGATGAATCACTTTCATAAAAAGAACGTGCGCTTTTACAACCGGGATCATCCGCACCGGGATGAAGCTTGGATGCCTGGAAAAAGAACAGCCCCCCGGAAATACCGGGCCGGGTGAGCGACCGCAAGATTATTCTCGCAACAAACGCCTGACCGGACGGATGAAACGAAATCTAACGTGGCGCGGGCAGATCGTGAGCGTCGCGGAGAACGATGCTTGCCGCACGCCGCGTTTCCGTGAGCCATTCGCGCAGCCGCCGGGCGGATTTTTCGCGCAACAAAAGGCGGCGGATGTCCGGCGCGGCTTCCGCGAGCGTTTTCCGACCCGCGGGCAGCCGGGCGGCGATCCGGATGATGTGGAACCCGTATTCCGTCTCCACCACGGGACCGATCTCGCCGGGCTTGAGCGCGAAGAAGGCGTCGTCGAGCACGGGCGGATGGACGCCGTGGGCGAACGAGCCGAGTTGCCCGCCCGCGTCGCGTGTGCCGAGGTCTTCGGAACGGGCTTTCGCCAGGGCCGCAAAATCCGCGCCGGGCGCGGCGGCCTGTTGCCGGAGCGTCTCGGCGGTCAGGCGGCGGGCGGCGATCTCCCTGGCGATGGCCGCGTCCATCGCCGGGGTTTCCGGCCGGAGCCCCTGTGCTTGTTCCAACTGGCTGGAAATGACCCCACGGCGGGCAGCGACGAGGATGTGCTCGCCGACCACGCGCTCGGGCTGTTGGAAATCCGCCTCGGAGCGGTGGGCCTCGTAGTACGTTTTGACCTCGTCGTCGGGAACGTCGAGGTCGTGCGTCAGCGCCGCGATCATCGCCTTGCCGTCGGCGGTGGGGCGCAGCACGTTTTCGCGGTATTCCTGCCGGTTGAAGCCGTTCTGGGCCGTGTAGAGAGCGTAGCGGGCCTCGTTGCCGCAAAAGGTGATGAGAGTTTTTTCCTCGGCGTCGAGCTGACCCTCGCCTGGCTCGACGCCGCGCCGCCGGGCTTCCTGCGCGATGAGGGCACGGTCGATCAGTTCGTCGAGGATGGCGGCCGGCAGGCTGGCGAGGCGGGCGCGTTCCTCTGCGGTTTTCGCGGTGAGTCCCAGCCCTTCGCGGTCGTTCTTGAGGAACACCTCCACCAGATGTTTGGGGATGGGTTGGCCGTTGACCAGCGCCGCGGCGTCCGGCGGGAGTTGGGGATCGACGCTGATCTCCGCCACGGCGATACCTGGAAGGGTCAGCAGGCAGCAAGCCCACGTGGCCCACGCCGGAAATCGAACGATGTTTCTGTGAACACGACCGCGCATAACCGGAGAGTTTAACCGGGCGGCCGGAACCATTGCAAGGTCCGGTGCGCGCGCGGCCAGACTTGTGCTTGCCGGGCCAAGAGTGGGTCGCTAGGCTGTGGCCATCCTCCCATGAAAATCCTGACCGCGTCCGTTGCCCTGTCGCTGCCGCTTCTGACCATGCTCCCCGCTGCCCGGGCGGCGGATTATCAGGGAGCCGAGGCCGTGCTCAAGCTCGCGGGAACGGCCGCCGCCGATGCCGACGGCACCAAGGGAGCATCGGGCGAGCTGAGCCAGTGGCACGCCGACCTCAAAACTTACCACGAGCGCGCCGCGACCCTGCCGCCCGACGAATCCGCGCGCGATTGGCTCGCCCTCTTCGACCGTGCCCTCAAACTCCCCGACTCGCCGCAGGAGCGGAGTTCCGGCAGCCCCGTGTCGATGCGTTTGCTCGAAGTGTTCCAGGTCCTCCCGGCCCCCGCCGCCTGGGATGGGTTGGCCACGCAGGCGGCGGCGCGTCCGCTGCCGAAGCCGGGTTCGACCGATTTCGCCACGTCCGCCTTGCGGATCATCACCGCGAACCTGCAGGGCAACGCCGATCTCGCCCGCCGCGACATCCAGGCGCTCGCGCAATCCGTCAACGGCACCGACGACGCCCGGCGGAACGGGCTGCGCGACGCCGTACAAACGCTGGAAACGGCGTTCTACGTCCAGACCGGAGACAAGGCCAGCCTCCTCGCCGGCTTCGAGGCCAAGCTCGCGTTGTTCGAGCCGGGCGGCGACGCGGCGCTCTCGTCCGACGAACGTGCGTCGCTGCGGACCGAAGGACTGGACGTGCCCGACCTCGTGGCGCTGACCGACCCGACGCGGGCGGAGGCGTTGCTCAAGCGGTTGTTCGCCATTGACGCGCAGTCCGCGACCTTTCACGGCGAACGGACCAAGGCGCTCGCACGCAAGGTGGCCGCGGGCATGGGCGACCACCTGAAACTCCCCGTGTGGAGCCTGGCGGACACCCTGGATTCCACCGCCCTCTACGAACTGCTCGAAAAACGTTTCCCTGACAAGAACCAGAACAACGGCAATCGACACGAGATCGACGTTTACTACCTGCTGGGACTCATCGCCGCCGGGCGCTACGACGACGCCACGGCGATGACCCTCAAAATGCCGGAATATACCCCGCACGAGCAGCAGTCCGACACACTCGGCGACCTCTCGGACACGGTGATGACCGACCTTGCCTCGAAAGGCTACGCGAAAGAGGTGTTCCGATTTTTCGACCGCCTGCTCGCCAGCCGTCCGGCGCTGCCCTACTGGGAAAGCTACACCACCGCCGCCGTCCTGGCGGGCGAGACGGATGCCATGCTCGCGCGCGTCAAGGCTGCCAGCGAGAACCCGGACCTGAAACCCACCGTCAAGGCGGAGTTGCGCGAGGTTTACGGCAAGGCGCTGCTCGCCGCCGACCACGTCGCCGAGGCCCTGCCGCTCTTGCGCGAGCAGGCGGCGGTGATGATCCGCTCCGCCCTCGAAAAGGCCGATCCGCACAGCGATTCCCGGGCGCTCGACGAGGGGATGGAAGCCGCCGCCGCGCTCGCGGTCGTCGGGCAACTCCTCGGGGACCCGGCTCTGGTCAACGAACAACTCGACGCCATCGTCAAGGCTGCCTCCAACCATCCGCTGGCCATCGCCAGCGTGTCCGGTCCGTCGAGCGAGAGCTTAACCGAGATTTTCCTCGCCGCCGGACGCGGCCCGGAGTTGGAACGCCTGTACGCCGACAACCTCGCGGAGATCGAGCGCGCGGATGCCCGCCGACAACCGGATGCGATGCTGGTCCCCGACGTGGAAAGCAACTCTGTCCTGACGCCCCTGGTGACGCTGACCGACCTTTATTATCAGGCGGGCCGGTACGAGGACATCGTCGCGCTGCTCGACCACGCGAAGGGCTGGGGGGAGGCGGACCTGGCGAAGCTCGTGGGGAGTCGGAGCAACTTCACGGGATCGAAGTTCGGCTATCAGGCCGCCCGCGCCCTGCAAAAAACGGGTCACGCCGACGCGGCGTTGCGCGTGGTCAACGCCTTCCTGGAAAACAACGGCGGCAGCGACCCCGCCTACGCTCTGTTGCTGGAACTCCTGCCGCCCGACCGGGCCGAGGCGCGGCTCGACGAGTTGTTCGCGCGCGACCAGTTCGAGGAACGTCCGTTGATCTGGCGCGCGTTTCTCCAACTCGGGCAAGGCCGTCTCGACGACGCGGAAAAATCCGCCCGGCAAGCCATCAGCATCGATCCTTCCGACGGCGAGGAAGGCCGGGGCGACCGGATGCGCGCTTACGCCGTGCTCGCCGACATCCTGGAGCGCAAAGGCGACGGGGAAAAGCCCGGGCAAATGCGCAAAGCGGTGCAGGCGATCCGGCTTTCCGAGGATGCCGACCGTTTCCACGGGGCCGGGTTGCTCACGCGCGCGGTGGGCATGTACGAGAAGGCGCTCGGCTATTTCTCGGACGCCTATTGCATCCAGTCCCGTCTGGCCATCCAGCTCAATGCCCTGGGCAAGTTCGACGAGGCGGCGGCGCACTACGAGCGTGCGTACGAATTGATGCCCGAGAGTTTCGGCCGGATGGAGAGCCACTGTTTCGGCTGCGAACGGGCGTTCGCCGGCCAGCGGGCGCAAAGCCTGGCGGAACGCGTCTTCCGGCAGTTGGCGGCCAAACAGCCGGACAACGCGCGGGTGCATTATCTGCTCGGTTACCTGCGCAACGAGCAGGAGCGCACGACGGAGGCGGCGGAGGAGTTCCGCGAGGCCGTGCGGCTGGACCCCGATTACATCAACGCCTGGAAACAGCTCGCTGCCACCACCGACCGACCGGCCGACACCGACCGCGCCGAGTTGAATCTCCTGCGGCTCGATCCCCAACGGAAACATGACAGCGCGGACCTGACGGCCGTCGGCGACCTGAAGGCGCTCTGGCACGCGGCGGAGGCGGCGGAGAAGCTCACCCCGCGCGACGCCTCGGAACTGTATCCTCTGGCGGCGAGCAAAGCGGCGCTCGAACAGGCGCATCGGCAGCGCGCGAAACGCCCGGACGGTGCCGATGAACCTGCCGACCCTGCTGACCCAAACAGCGGTCTGCAAGGGCTCTTCGGCTTCCGTGGCGACGAACAACTCGTGCCCTGGGTCGTGGTGCTGAAAAACCGCGTCATCACAGAGACGCTGCCGTTCCTGCGCAAGGATGCGGCCGGGAACGATGCGTCGGATTGACTCCCGAACCGGCCGTTGCGGCCGGTCGTCCTGTAAGGTCCTGATGGCTCTCCGAGCCAGTCCCT
>CAZZYS010000161.1:0-10005 GCA_964658285.1 uncultured Verrucomicrobiota bacterium | reverse complement strand
ACCCCCCATCAAGCTGGTGTACGCGCGAACAGTATGCTTTGCAGCAGCCCGCGCTTCCGAACGAGGCTGCCGATGCAATGCAAATTACCCTCGATGTTCGTCCCGAAACGCTGCACTGCTTCTCAGACAGCAAATGTATTGTGAACACACCCTAGTACGTTTTTTAGCCTTGCGTTGACAACTGCACGCTCATGAAAAAAATCTTAGGCTTTGCGGTAGCGATGATTTTCGCGGTGTCTGTTCGTGGGCAAGAAAAGGCGACTGTTTCAGGACAGGTTTTTGTGGTCACGCGTGGTGGCGAGAACATTAAACTCGGTGACGTAGAGATTGCTGCCTACGATTTTCAGCCTGTCGCTGAGTTTGTTAAGGAGCGTCAGTCGCAATCGGTGGAGCTTCATCAGAGTTTGGTACCCGTGGTGACAGCAACCGAGGAAGGCAGTAAGGCTGGCGAGGCTGATGAAGAGAGAGCCAGACAAGCCTCTCACTACACGTGGGATGATCCAGGATACAAGGCCGCAAGAGAGATGTCAGAAAAACTCAGCAACCTTTACTCCAACGCAAGGTGGGCAGCTATTTACTCACTGTCGGCTTTCTACTACCTCAGAAAATTGCATGACCCCGTTGCGACCGTCAGAACCGACGCTGATGGGAAATATTCCCTCTCCCTACCTCCCGGTAAATTTGCTCTAGCGGCTCGTGCAAGCCGAAAGGTCGGTGATTTAGAAGAGACTTATTCTTGGCTTGTGTCCATCGATGTCGCCCGTGCGCCGATTGCGTTAAATCTCGCCAACGTGAACATGGCAAGTGGTGATGATCCATCGTCGATGATCCACACTGTCAATTCTGAGGATGAGTCAGTGGCGGCTGCTGGATTGAGAGGACTCGATGAACTTCAAAGATTCAAAGAGGAACAAGCAGCAAAAGCGGGTGCCGCCAAGAAGGCTGCCGAGGCCGAGGAAGCCGCGCGAAAAGCCACCTACATCCGCCAACATCTGCCCGAAATGGTGAAGCAATCGCAGGCGCGTGCCTTGAAAGTTCATCCTGATCTTGGTGTTGCCAGCAGCGCGCTCAACAAGAAATTCGTCGAGCGGTACAAAGTGCTCCAAGCCGAAAAAAGCCCACGCCTCCAAGAGCCGGAATGGCCTGAAAAACTCGCTGACGAGTGCGCCGCAACGCCATGAAAACGCCTCCCAAGAAACAGCCTGAGATTTCCAACGTCGATCCTACCCCGATCCCGTTACGCCGGGTGCCGGTTCTGTCGATGGAAGAGGCCGGCAATTTTCTGTCCGCCTTCGCCAAGGATCGAGGCGTCATGCCCGCGGATTTCCGCAGAAAAAAGCCGTGAGCTTCCCACGGGGCCACCTCTGGCTGGTGGTGATCGCGGCGAGCTTGGCCGTGATGTTTTGCCTCGGGTTCGTCTGGGCGGTGATGCTCCTGCCAGATCAACGCTTGCGAGAATATGCCGGCGCGCAGCCGGAGGCACCGAGTCCGACGCCCTGGCCCGTTTGGGTGACCACCGGCAGCGGCTTTTACCACCGCCACGGCACCCGGTGGTACGGGCGTTCGTTTTCCGGTAGATTCGTCAGCGAGCAACAGGCGCTCGCCGAAGGCAAACAAGCGGCCGGAAACTAAAGCACGCCTCGGCTGCCGCCCCTCACCAAGGCAGGCGCACGACGAACTTCACCGCGCTCAGGTAGCGCGGGTGCACGATGACCTCGTAGCCGTCGCGGGAGCCGTCCGAGTTCGTGTTGCCTTCGACGACGTGGAGCACACCGTCGGGGCCGACTTCCACCAGCATGCCGATGTGGCTGAACTTGTAGATCAGGATATCGCCGCGCTTGAGCGTGAACTGGTCCTGGCCCGGATGGAAAATCTGCGCGCCCGGGATCGACTCGGCAATGGTCTCGAAAGCGAAAGCGCCCGCCGTCGTCGGCAGTTTGAACTTCGGCGGGTTGGCCGTGTGTTCGGCCCAGCGGTGGATACCCCACGTCTGGAAGGCGGCGCACCAGGGCAGCCGGCTGCCGCGCAGACCGCACGAGTCGAGATAGAGATCGACCGTCGGTCCGTCGTTGTTGTGATCGGCGGCTTCCTGCGCGCCCACCTGGGAGAGTAGCACGTCGACTACGTCGCCCGTGCACGCCGCCCGGTAACCGGCCAAGGCGCGCCGGCTCTCGCCCCCGAAATCGTCGTCCACGGTGTCCCCGTAGAACTTCAGGTCGGCGAGTACCTGCTGCGCTTGGCGGAGGTCGGCGGGCGCGGCCGTGGCGGGATCAAACGTGTCGAGGTCCATGCCTCGCCCGCAGTGTCAACAGGCGGCAGGCGATCCGAACGCCGGCACGGCGACCGGCTCTGACTTTCCGATCCGCCGCCAGCCGGCTAGGAACGCGCGGTACTCGGCCGGGAAGTCGCGCGCCAGACGGCGCTCGCAGCCACCGACCAGGACCGGGTCGCGCTTGGCGTCGCCGGTCAAGTGCGCGTAGCCGGCCCGGCGGCGGTCCACGCCGTTGTGGTGCAGCGGCAGGATCGTTTCCACCCGCACGCCGTTGCGGCGGGCGAAGTCGGCCAGGTGGTACTGCTCGACAGCCATGCTGGTCGTCGTGCCATTGATCGGGCTGCCGAAAAACTTTTGCGCCAGCTCCACGCCTTCGCGGGCGTAGTGGTAGAGCAGGTGCAGGTCGGTCCCGCCGACGACGCCGCAGTTGTAGGCGACGCGGCCGGCGGCCAACCCGGCATGCATCAGTGCCGCGCGCATGTCTGGACCCTGATAGTAGTTCGGGTAGTCGATGCTTTGCGCGACCAGGCGGGCGTGGCGGACCTCACGGCGCGGGGCCTTGAGCAAGAGCACGTCCGTGTCGATCTGTAAAAACGGCTCGCTCTGGTGCATGATGGCGATCAACTTGCCCATCGCCCAGACGTGCGTGAGCCCGGCGGCCGTCAACGCGTCGAGGACGTTCAGATAGCTCGTGTAGCGCCAGCCGAGGGTTTCGGCCAGTTCGATGCCGCGCGTGTCGGTCACCAGCTCGACGGAGCGGAAATGTTCCTTGGCGAGACAGAGGGCGAGGGTGTGCACGATCAGCGGTCCGCGTTGCGGCCGAAACATCGGCGTGCCGGTCCAGAGGGATTGAAGACAATTCATGGGATCACAAAAAACGGGGTTATCAGCGCCAGAAAAGATCGCGGGCCTCGTCGGAATAATACCGTTCCAGGTCCGCCTCGGGCACGTCGCGCAACCAGTGGATGTGCGCCCCGGTGATGGCCGCCAGACTCGCGGTGTGGCGCGGATCGACGTGGAAATTGTAGCGGTCGGGCAGATAGCTGGGCCGCACGCGCAGGAGGTTGGCAGCCGCGTTGAGATGCGTCTGGTCCTTGAAGGGGGTGCGGAGGTATCCGGTGAGCACCGACGCCAGATCGAGCAACTCCGCGTTTCGGCGCTCGATCAGGAAAAAGCCGCTGTTAAAATAATCCTCCGGCCGCACCCGGGCGCGGGCGGCATCCTCGACGATCCACGGCTCACGGTGCAGGTCGCGCACGGCAGCAAAACCAAAGCTGCCCAGCAGCAGCACCGTCGGATCGAAGCTCTCCAGGAAAACCATGTCGGCGTCGAAGAACGCGACCGCGTCCACGCGGGGATCGACGAACCGGAACAGATCGAACTTGAGCCGGTGCGGGTCGCGCAGCCCCCGGCCCTTCATTTCCTCCGCGCCGAGGACGTGCGCGGGGCAACCCGTGCGCCGGCTCCATTCGCGCGCGGCGAGCTGCGCCATGCGCTCGAAACGGCCGCCGCATCCGACGGTGACGCCGACGATGTTCATCCGTCAGTTCGGCGAAGGTCCCGCGGCCTGCCCCGGATCGGGGTAGCGCGCATCGAGGTGGGATAACCAGGTGTGCAGGCCGCTGAGGAGCGTCAGGCCCGCAACCTGGCCCGGATGCCAGTCGTACCATTGCTTGTCCCAGCAGCAGCGGGCGATCCAATTGCCGAGGAATCCCGCCCACCCGCCAACGAGCACGAGGCACGCGCACGAAGCGACGCCGCGGCGGTTGCGGAACAGTCCGGCCCAGAACGGAGGATGCACGGGGTCCATCGCTTGTTCAGTCGATCAGACGAAGGCGGCGGCCACGGCGGCGAACTTGAGCCCCAGGCCCACATATTTGACCACGGCCGGTATTTTCATCACCCAGCCCTTGAAAATGCTGACGACTCCTTCCGCTTCGCGGAGCGCGAGGCGTTCCGCCGCGTCGAGGAGTTCCTGGAGTTTTGCCCCGGCCAGACTGACGAGCACGCCGGTCAGCACCAACCCGCCGATGGCCCAGCGCCGCCAGCGTTCGTGCGCGGACTCTTCCTTGTCTCCCCTCGCCTTCTCGGTGACGACGAGGCGGGTCTTTTCCGCGTCGTCTTTTTCGAGCGCGTCGGTGAGTTTCTGGCCAGTGTTGATCTGCGCGGTGAGGGCGTCCTTGCCTGCGAGCGCGTCATCGAGCTGCCGCGCGGTCTCGGTCGTGGAGAGCGTCAGCGCATGCGCGTCGGCGCTGCCGGCGGCGAGGCCGGACTTTTCCGCCCTGGCGGCGAGCTGCACGGCCTTGGCGTTGCTCGCCCTGGCGGCCAAGATGGGCGCGCCGACCCGGGTCTGCACCTCGGCCGCCGTCGGCAGCGCGACGTGCGTCGGCGGCCCGCTGTGGGTGCAGGCGCACTGCGAACAAACGGCCGACAAAGCGAGCGTGGCCACCAGCGCCCAGAGGAGGTTCGCGGTGCGCGGCTGGAGAGGTTCGTCGGCGGTCGTGGTCATCGGCCGGGAGCGGTGTGTCAATGCCGCGTAGTGCGCTGGGCGTTGGCCTCGGTCAGCAGATCAATCTGGCGCTGCTGGTTCGTTACGATGGTTTTCAACTCGGTCACCGTGGCGCTCTCGTTGGCCCGCCAGGCGTCGGCCGCGGTGATGTGCTCCTTCCGATCCCGCTCGATGTCCTCGATGCTCTTGCGCAGGCCCTCGGTGGCGTTGGTCACCATTTCCTTGCACGCCGTCGTGACGGCCAAGATTTGCTTGTCCGTGTTGGTGGCCAGGGCGGTGATTTGCTCCTTGGTGGTGGACTCCACGGCGACGATGCGCGCGTCCTGCGTGCTCAGATGTTGGTCCACGCCGGTTTTCCAACCCCCGTAGCTGATGAGAATGCCGCCCAGGGCTACAACGCCCACCAGGAAGGAAACGCAGCCGACGGCGGCGGTGCCGAGCACGCCGAGGACGGCGAGCCAGATGCGCGGGGAAATGGCGGACGAGGTGCGATCACTCATGACGGGGGATACCAGGGATCGGGCCGCTCAGTTGCACGTCCACCTCGCTCGCGCGCCAGCGGTTGTTTTTCGCTTCTTCCTGGTCGCGCAGCGTGACGCTCCAGCGGTCGGGAGCGACGGCGCACGCCGGGCAAAAAAGCGCGAGGGCGGCGATGCAGGCGGCAGTGGCGAGGCGGCGCGTGAGCATCAGCCCACGGGCGAGTGTCAACGCTCCGGCGCGTCAGGACGCGGGAGGGACGGCGGCAGGGGCACCGACGGCGTTGACCTCCGCGACGGTCGTGGCGGCGTTGACGGCGGCGATCTGGGCCAGGGCGGCGGCGCGGGCACTGCCGTAGGCCTGCCCGTAGAGCAGCACGAGTTGCAACGACTGCGAGACCGTCATGTCATGTGATGCCTCGGCGGCATCGAGGATGGGGCCCGTGATCGTGGAAATATGCGTGGCGAGAAACGCGGGCTGGTTGGATTCCGGCTCCTGCGAATAGGCCAGTTGCAGCATCGTCACCAGATGGTTGAGCTGGGTCTGGGTGTCCGGGTCCACGGCGAGCGTGATCCCCGAGACCGTCACAGGCTGGGTCAGCGTCGCCCTGATATTGGCGATCTTGGCCGCCTTGGCGGTAGCCAGTGCCGGGGCGGGGAGCGGTGTGAGCTTGCGGGCGGAGATAAACGCCTCGCACTCGGCCTGGCTGCCGTAGAAACACCCCTCGCCATTGACCCATCGCTGGGTGCGCGCGGCCACCTGGTCGAACGCCGTGACCTTTTTGGCGGCGGTGTCGTAGAGCACCCGGTAGAGCGCGGGTTCGGCGGGAGCGGGGGCGGAATTGGTAAGGGGATCGCTCATTGGAAATCTGTTAGTTGGTTTCGGCTTGGCCCGTGTCGTTGTTGAGCGTGCGGATGGCGGCGATGCTCGCGTTAGGCACGGCGGCGACACCGGGCGCGCTGTCGGTGATGGCGGGACCAGCGAAGGCGACGGGATAGTCGGCGTCAACCGGGTCCGTGCCCCCGAACGATCCATCTGGATTGATGAATGCTCCCTGGCTGGAGGTAAAATAACTGACCGGCGACCCGCTGAACAGATCACTAATTTTGGCCACCGCATCCGACATGGCGGGCGAATCCTGCACGCCAAGCACCGCCGCGAAGGAGTAGCCACCGTTGCCGCCGTTGCCACTCTGCGAATAGCTCGATGCGTTCAACGGGATGGTGGCGTCGTAAGTCACCGAGGTCGTGGCAGGGGTCGTGTCGGCGTTCAGCGTGATGGAGTACGCCAGTCCCGCGTTAGCGGGGACCGGCGCGGGCAACTGAAGGCTCAAGCTGGCGTCCTCGTGCATCGTGCCTGCGGTCGGAGCGGTGTTGGTTCCCCCGCTCAGATCGATGTTGAGCACGCCGTACCAACTCGTACCAGTGAGCGTGGGGCCGCTCATCCCGGCCGCGATGTAATCCAGGATTTGGTCGGTGTTGGTCAGCGCGTTGCTGCCCAGCCTCACGTTGATCGGCGCGTTGCCGTACCCGACGGACAGCAAGAGGTTGGCCGCCGCGATGATCCAGCCGAGGACCTCGGAGGGAGTAATAGATGTCAGTCCCTTGTCGGACAGGTCGAGGGTGATGCCGCCGGGCAACGGGTTGACCAACCCGAGCCGGTGGGCGTAGGCGAGCGACACGCCGGGCGGCTGGAGCACGGCGGCGCTGGTGTCGAGCGGCGTGAAGCCAGCCAGGGCCGCCGTGATGGCCGCGTTGCGCGCGGCGGGCGTGTCGGCGGCGGCGGCCTGGGCGATGGCGGCCAGCACCTGATCGGTGGTGTAATACTGGGCCGCCGATGCGGGCGCGCCCTCGCCATCGTGCCGGATGCAGTTGGTCAGATTCAGCGCGCACTCGTCGCTGCGCTGGGGTGGCACGCCGGGCAGTCCCCAGCTCAGTTGTGCCATCAGGGGCACGGCGTCCGGTTCCGGGGCCGTGGATTGACCCGCCGCAAGAAAAGCCGCGCCGAAAGACGCGGCCGTGGAGATAGTGCTCGTGGCCACGGGCACAACGCACCCCGCGGAGGTAGCCGTGAAAAGGATCGTGGATGGTGCCGTGCCGGGCGCGGCGGTCGCCAGGTCATTGGCAACCGTGCCGGTCCCGTAGGTCGTGCCAGCGGCCTGGCCGCCCGTGGTGGCGGCGTTGACCGCGCCGATGAGGTTGGACAGGAATGCCGACAGACTCGTCCCGCGCAACACCTCGTCGGCCGCGCCGGTCAGCACCGTTACTGCCTTGTAGGTGACCGCGCCGACCGTGAACACGTCGTTGGCCGCCGGTTGCGCCGTGAACGTGAGGATGCCCTTGCCCGGGTTGGCCGGTTCGAGGAGTGCGATGGCCTCGATCACGTTGGTGTCGAGCAGCCCGGTGTAGTCGCCGGTCGCCGGGTCCGCCGGGGCGGTGAACGCGGGCGAGGCAATCGTGAAATCGGCGTCGTACTCGCCCGTCGGCTTGATGTCGAGGTGCAGCACGCTGGCCCCGCTCAGGGTCGCCCCGCCAAACGACGCGTGCGCGCAGGTGGTCGTGGTGGCGATGGAGTTGCCACTGGCGTCGGCCAGGAGGGCGGTGATGAGCACGGCCGTGCCGAAGGCAGCGGCGCGCACGAGCGCATTGCCCGTCGTACCGGTCCCGTAGGTCGTGCCAACGGCCTGTCCGCCCGTGGTGGCGGCGTTGATGGCCCCGGCGAGGTTGGCCACGGTGTCGGCCAGGGCCGCCCCGAGTTTCACGTCGCCCGCGGCGGCCACCGTGGCGACGATCTTGTAGGTCTGCGCGCCGACGACGAAGAGATCGTTGACCGCCGGTTGCGCGGTGAACACCCCCGCACCCGTAGCGGCCGGAAGCAGCGTGCGGTTGCCGTTATCATCGTAAAAACGCACGCGCACCGGCACGAGCGAGCGCACGGGCAGCTTGTCGGCCGGACGCCCGCCGCCGTAGAAACTGGCACCGGTGGCGCTGAGCACCTCGCCGGTGGATGCAAGAACAGAGAGAACGTCCACGCCGACCCGGGCGTGTCAACCCGGCCGCGACCCTAGAACGTGACGCTCACATCGAGTCCCAGCGCGTCGTCGTGGTGCGTGAAGTTTTGCCCGGCCATCGGGAACGGGTTGGCGATGGGCATCGCGTGGGGGCCGCCGAGCACGACATCCTTTGGTGCGAAGCCCACGTAGCCGCCGGGGATCAGGCCGGACGCGAGGGTGTCGCCATAGGCCAGCAGCACGTCCGCCACGTTGGCGGCGCGAAAATGCACCTCGCCCGGAAGCTCATCCAGCCCGTAGAGGCCCGTGAACCCGTTGAACGGATCGGCGGCCGGGCAGTTCGCGCCGTTGTACACCACGTAGGCGCGATCCCCAAGGTTGCCGCCGCTGGCATTTTGTCCGCTCGCCAGATCGCAGTCGGCCGGGATCGTGACCCGGTAGAGCGGGCCGACGGCGGGGATTTTGCCGCTGGCCGCCTGCTGCGCGCGCAAAAGCTCCACGTTGATGGGCGTGTCCTCCGTGTGGACCGTGCCGCCCTGGAACCCGGAGTTGATGCCGAACACGCCGTTCCGCTGAACGCCGCCCGCCAGCGCCGCCGCCATGACGGGGCGGCCGGAGGCGGCCTTGCACGTCACGGCACTCATTTCGCCGTCGGCGTCCAGGTACGTGACCACGGGTCCGGACGGGCCGGTGTAGCCGGGTGGCGGAGGAGGCGGCGTGTAGGTCTGCGTGTACGCCTTGACCACCGGGTCTTGCGCGCCGAAAAACAGCAGCCAGCCCGGCATGCGGCCGTTCGCGCACGAGACGGCCAGGAACTGCCCCTTGGCGACCGTCTGGCCCGAGGCCGGGTCGCTGCCGTAGTCAGTGCACGGGAACGCCGGAAATTTCGCGCGGGCCGACAGCAGCACGCGCGTCCAGGTGAAAGTCGCGGCGCCCGTGATGGTCGTGTACCCGTCCGCGCTCGTCCAGTTGCGCGTGAACACGAGGGTCACGGTATCGCCGAAACCGGGAGCGTCGCAGTAGCAGATGGGGACCGGGTTGGTCACGAAGAAAGCGGTATCCAGGTCGGGTTGATCGTCGCGTTGGCCGCCGCCCCCGCTGCGAACGTGATGAGGAGCTGTTGCGAGCCGGATGCTTCCTGGAAAATGTCGGCGTCGGTGATGGGCGTCGCGCCGTCGAAGGTTACATTGCCGATGGGTAAATAGGCAAACGTGCTGTCGGGCGGCTGGTCAGCCAAAGTGCTGTACACGCTGGCGGAAGTGTAGAGCGCGGTGTCGGTGGCCACGGCCACCTTGCCCCACACCTGGTTCGTGCCGGTCTGCATGGTGAGATAGCACTGGTTGTCGGTGCCGTCGGGCAGGATCGAGTCGGGGATCGACATTTCGGCGGGAGTCCTGTTGCCGAGTTTGCCGAGGACCACGCGCACCCGGCCGGGTTTGGACTCGGTGGGCGCAGGCACGATGTCCAGCGGCTTGAGGTCGGGCGTGTCGCTGCCGCCTCCGCCCGTGCCGCCGGGCGGGTTCAGCTCGATGGTCAGACCGGAGTCGGAAAGGCTCCAGTAGTCGCGGCCCGTGGTCCAAACGAACTGCACGTTGCCCACCAGCGCGTTGTAGAGCGCGATCAGGCCAGCGGAGATGCCTGCCACCTGGGCGGTCGCAGCCGGCACGCCAAGGGAAGGGGCCGGACCGGTCGCAATCGCCGTGCTCACCGTCGCAGCGGCCGTCACGTCGAGAGCAT
>CAZZYS010000160.1:0-10115 GCA_964658285.1 uncultured Verrucomicrobiota bacterium | reverse complement strand
CAAGCCGAAAGGCAAACCCGGCAAGAACCCGCCTCCGGTCAGCGCGCTCGATTCGGAGAAACGCCTCCTGCAAGAGCGGCAGCGTCAGATCGACGAAAAGATCGCGGCGCTTAACCGCACGATCAGCGAGGCCAACCCGCCGGGTTACCGGATCAGCGGCGTGACGACCAGCGCAAGGGGGATGCCGACGCAGCCGCCTGCGGGCAAACGCCAGAGCGAACGCCGCCGGCCGCCGAAGAAGGTTGTGTTGCGCGCGGAAAAACAGGAGGGCAGGCTCCAGACGTTCGCGCTGCTGCTCGTCGTCATCGCGCTGATCATCTGGGCGGTGTACCGTTTCGCCTGAAAAGATGAGGGATGAAGGATGAGGGCGGCGAGCAGAAACCGCTTGCGGACCACTCTCCACGCTTTCACCTTCCGGACTCCGCTTTTTTGCTTTTCCGTCTATGGCTGCTCCTGAATTAGATGTCCGCTACGTCGCGCGTCTCGCCCGGCTCGAACTGAGCGAGGAAGAGATCGCCAAGTATCAGGCGCAACTCTCCGACGTGCTCACGTTCGTCGAGGCGCTCCGGCAGGTCGATGTGAGTGCCGTCGAGCCGACCGCGCACGCTAGCGCCGTGTTCAACGTCTTCCGCGAGGACAAGGCCCAACCGAGCTTCACTTCCAAGGAGGCGCTCGCCAACGCACCCCGGCAGGCCAACGACCTGTTCGTCGTCACCAAGGTCATCGAGTGATGAGCAACGACCTTCTTTTTGAAACGGCCACGGGCCTCCAGAAGCGCCTGCGCAGCCGCGAACTGACCCCGCGCGAGGCGCTCGACGCCCTCGCGGACCGCATCGCCGCAGTGGACCCGGCGTTGGGTGGGTATCTTTCCACCGACCTCGCGGACGCCCGCCGCCAGGCGGAAACGGCCGACGTGAGCCTGCCGCTCGGCGGCGTGCCGATTGCGATCAAGGATGTCATCAGCGTGGCCGGTCATCCCTGCGGCTGCGCGTCGAAAATTCTCCGCGGTTACATCGCGCCGTACGACGCGACGGTCGTCGCCCGTCTGCGCGCCGCCGGGGCGATCCCGTTCGGCCGCGCGAACATGGACGAATTCGCGATGGGCAGTTCGACCGAAAACAGCGGGGTCCAGTTAACCCGCAACCCCTGGGACACCGACCGCGTGCCCGGCGGTTCCAGCGGCGGGTCGGCGGCGGTCGTGGCGGCGTGTGAGGCGTTCGCCGCACTCGGGACGGACACCGGCGGTTCCATCCGCCAACCGGCGGCACTTTGCGGCGTGGTCGGCGTCAAACCCAGTTATGGGCGGGTGTCGCGGTACGGACTGGTGGCGTTCGCCTCGTCGCTCGATCAGGCGGGGCCGATCACCCGGACGGTCGAGGACGCGGCGCTGCTGCTCGGCGTCATGGCGGGGGTCGATCCGCACGATTCCACGACGCTCGACCAACCGGTGCCCGATTACGTCGCGGCCTTGACGGGCGACCTGAAGGGCGTGCGCCTGGGTTTGCCGAAGGAATATTTTATCGGCGGCATCGACCCGCAGGTGGAGGCGGCGGTGCGCGCGGCGGTGGATCAATACGCGAAGCTCGGCGCGGAGATCGTGGAAGTCTCGCTGCCGCATACCGAATACGCGGTCGCGGTGTACTACATCATCGCCACGGCGGAAGCGTCGGCGAACCTCGCGCGCTTCGACGGGGTGCGCTACGGGTTGCGCGCAAAGGACACCAACGGATTGCTCGAACTCTACGGCAAAACGCGCGAGGAGGGTTTTGGGTCGGAGGTCAAGCGACGCATCATTTTAGGGACGTATGTGCTCAGCAGCGGGTACAGCGATCAGTACTACGTGCGGGCGCAGAAAGTCCGCACGTTGATCCGGCAGGACTTCGAGCGGGCGTTTGAAAAGGTGGACGCGCTCATCTGCCCGACCTCACCGGTGCCGGCGTTCAAGATCGGGGAACGTTCGGACCCGTTGGCGATGTATCTGGCGGATATTTTCACCATCGCCGCGAACATCGGCGGGGTATGCGGGGTGAGCATCCCGTGCGGCTTCGCGCAGGGGGAAAACACGGGCGGCAGCGCGCTGCCCATCGGTTTGCAGATCATCGGGCCATCGTTCGACGAGGCGCGGATGCTAAACATCGCGCATGTCTACGAGCAGAGCACCGAGTGGCACAAGCGGCGGCCGCCGCTTGTGTAGGGTGCATCGCTTCGCAAGCCAGAGTATTTTCACCGAGGTTGTAGCCCCCCCTCCGTCCCGGAGGGACAGCGGACATTAGCCGGTGGTGTCAACCACCGGGGTCCGTGCAAAAGAACGCCCACGCCCCGGAGGGGCAGAGCTTCCGAGGGACGCGCCGACTCCTCGCGCTGCCCCTCCGGGGCGTACATCCCGATGGTTTTTACCGGTGGTTGGCACCACCGGCTAACATCCGTTGTCCCTCCGGGACAGAGAAGCGGTTACACCTTTTCTGAAAAACACTCTAGCTGAGAACTCCGCGTCGCAGGCGTCCAAGTAAGGTGGGGTTGACTCCTCGGCTTGAACCCGAGGAGCGGCGTATCTCGTAACGACCGGACCCGGCCTCAATACTTCACGCTGCAACCGTAGGCCTTGGAACTCGCCTTGGTGACGGGCTTTCCAGCCATCGTCTCGTCCAGGGCGACGCGCACGTAGTTGGTGGCCTTCGCAATATCCGCCTTGTCGGCGGATGCGATGCTGTCGATGGCACCCGAGTAAACCAATTTGCCGTCAGGATCGACGATGTACAGGTGCGGCGTGTTGGTCGCGCCGTAGAGGTGTCCCACCTTGCCGTCCGGATCGAGCAGCAGGGCGGTAGTGGCGGCATAATCACCGTCCTTCGCCTTGGCGGCGTCCCCGCCGGCCAGATAACCCTCCTTGCCGGGCGCGGACGAATCGATGGCCAGCCAGACGACGCCTTTTTTGACGTACTCGGCCTGGAGCTTCGGGATGTTGCCGGTGTCGTAGTGCTTGCGCACGAACGGGCAGCCGGGGTTCGTCCATTCCAGCACGACGTACTTGCCTTTGTGCTCGCTGAGCTTGTGGGTTTTGCCAGCGGAATCGGTCAGGGAAAAGTCCGGCGCGGCCGAACCGACCGCAGGCGCTTCGGCCCGGACAACGGCGGTCGCGGCCAGGAACAGCGCGGCGGCACAGGCGGAGGAAAGGAGGGTGTGGAGTTTTTTCATGGGAGTGGAGCGGTTCGGTTGGGGTGGGTGATCGGCAAAGCGGGTTTTAACGCGCGGCGAGCGGCTTGCTCGCGCCATCGTGCGGCGTGGCGGCAGCGAGGGCGTCGAGCACGGCCTGTTGGGTCAGCAGCGTCGGCAGGACGACGGGGGCGTCCGGTTTCCCGGCGGGGTAAATGACGTACAACGGTACACTGGGCGCGTTGAACCGGTGCAGGATTTCCGCGATGTCGTCGGAGTAAGCCGTGTAATCCGCCGTGAGGAAAATCGCCTGTTGATCCCGCAACGCCTTCTGGACGGGTTCGCTGTCGATCACGATTTTCTTGTTGCTCTGGCAAATGGCGCACCAGCGCGCGGTGAAATCGACGAACACCAGCCGGCCGCTTTTTTGCGCGTTGGCAAGCTGGACCGGGAACGGCGCGCCGGTGTCCGCGATGGGTTCCGCCCGGACGATCTGGTCCACGCAATACCACCCGCCTCCGAAAACGAGCGCGACGATCACCGCCCGCGAGGCCCACCGCGAACGGTCGCCCGAAACCAGGGTGTTGAACGCCCCCTGCACCCAGCAAGCCACGCCAAACACCAGCAGCAGCGCGCCGGCCCAAACGACCGCATCCGTCGAGCGGCGGTTTCCTCCGAACGTCCAGAGCAACCACAGCACGGTCGCCAGCATCAGGAAGCCCGTGCCTTGCTTGACGCGTTCCATCCAGACGCCCGGTTTCGGCAGGAAGCGCAGCCATTGCGGGAAGGCCGCCAGGACCACGAAAGGCGCGCTCATCCCCGCCGCGATGGCGGCAAATATTGTCAGGATGACTGGCCCGCTTTGCGAAAACGCGAAACTCAGCGCATCGACGAAGATCGGTGCCGTGCAGGCGCTCCCGAGCACCGTCGCCAGCAGGCCCTGCACGAACGCCCCCGCGTAGCCCTCGCCGCGCGAAGCCGCGTTGCCCGCCGCGTTGGTGATGCCGCCGGGCAGGATGAACTCGAACACCCCGAGCAGGTTCAGCGAGAAAACGAACGTCACCACGATCAGACCCAGCAGGAACCAGGGATTTTGCAGTTGGAACGAGTAGCCGATTTGCTTGCCGCCGGCCGCCTTCACGGCCAGGACCAGGGCCGCGAATCCGAGAAACCACGCGAACACCCCCGCCGCGTACGCCAGACCGAGCCGGAACACGCGCGCCGGGTCTTCGTTGGCCTGTTTGACGAACGAGAACAGCTTGAGCGAGATGACGGGCAGCACGCACGGCATCACGTTGAGGATCAATCCGCCCAGAAACCCGAGCAGGAGGAAGTGCCAGAGTGAACCCGCGGGAGCGGGCGGGGCGGCGAACGAGAGATTCGGCGCGTCGGGCTTGCCGGCGGAGGCATCAGGGCTGCCGCCGGGCGCTGCCTGAACCGGGGATTTGATCGGCGGGACGATGATGCCAAGCCGTTTCCCGTCAGCCGACTTGATGGAAAGCACCCCGCCAACCTGATCGGCGTTCTCGATCCCGGAGGTCACTTTCACGGAGACGAGGGCGGTGAAAAGGTCGCCGCTGCCGACCTGACTTACTTTGCCGGGATGATCGACCTCCACCGAATCCGGAGGCAACGGGAAGAAGTCCAGGTCGCCGGCGATGATTGCTCCGCCGGTCCAGAAGGAAAAATTCAGGCTGTTGCCCTGTATTTTCGCCTCGGTTTTCTTGACCAATTGCGCTGGTGCCGCCGGGACGGGCAGTGAAGCGCGATATTTTGCGAACACCTCCGCGTTCGCCGCCAGCGCCTCGCCGCCGGTGGGGAGCTTGAGGGAAAGCTCCGCCTGGCCGGGGATGCACTTGTCCGCGCAGACCAGCCACGTCGCCTTGGCCTGGAGCGTGACCTCGCCGCCGGACGCCGGTTGCGCCGGGGGCGTAATCTCCGTCAGCAACATGACCTCGTCGTCATAGCCGTAATTGATGATGTCGCCGGGACTGACGATTTTTTCCGGCAACGGCCACTGGATCGGCCCGGCCTTGTAACCGTCAGGCAACTGCCAGTCGATCTTCGTCGGCAACCCTGCGTCGCCGCTGTATTGCCAATAGGTATGCCAATGCGGGGCCATCTTCAGCCGCAGGCCCACCGTGAACGCCTTGCCGGGCGCCACCGCCGTCGTGTCCGCGAGCAGGTCGGCTTTTACCAGCGTCACGCCGTGGTCCACCTGCGCCACCGCCCGGCGGGCGAGACCCACGGTCGCCAGCGCCAGCGCCGCGCACAGGAAAACCGAAAGCCACCGGCGACCAGGCACGGAAAGGGGGATCATCGCAGGCATGGGATCACGACTCAGACCGTCCGCGGACGGATAGGGTTCAACATTCGCGCCAGAAATCATGGGGTTACGCAGTGGAATCGCGTCCGGTCCCGTGCCTGCGGGGGAGGGAAAGTCCGCCGCGAGGGAACGAGAAGGGTTGCACAAAACGGTCAGGCGGGCGCATCTTCAACCTTTCCGTGACCCCCGCCGCTTTTCTCTTCGCCCTCGGAGCCGGTGCGTTGATCGCGCTCCAGTTCGGGGTGAACGCTGCTTTGCGCAAATACCTGGGCAGCGACAGTCCGTTTTACGCGACGCTCGCGTCGTACGCGGTGGGCACGCTGGCTTCGCTCTGTTGCCTGCTGGCGGTCCGGCCGACTCTGCCGACCTGGGGCCGGCTCGCCGCCGTCCCGTGGTGGGCGTGGACCGGTGGCGCGATTGGGGTCGGCTACGTGAGCGCCAGCGTGCTCCTCGCGCAGAAACTCGGCGCGACACGGCTCATCATCCTCGTGGTCGCCGGGCAGATCGTCGCCTCGGTGCTCTTCGACCACTTCGGCTTGATCGGTTACGCCGTGCAGCCTTTCAACGCGTGGCGCGCGTTCGGTTGCCTGCTGCTGGTGGCGGCGGTGGTCATCATCAAGTCGAACTGACCGTTCCCAGCACGCCCAGGACGGCGTCGGCGGCTTTTTCGGCCGCCCCCCCGCCGCCGAGACGTTGGACGACCTCCTGCAAATCCGCGAGTTGCCGCTGGCGTGCGTCGCCCTCGGGATCGAGCAGGCGCAAGGTCTCGTCCGCGATGGCTGCCGGCTGCGCCGCGCCTTGCAGGAACTCCCGCGCGATTTCCCGGCCGGCGAGCAGGTTGATCATTCCTAGAAACGGCACGCGCACCACCGCCCGCCCGACCCAGTACGTCAGCGCGGCCACTTTGTAGACGATGACCAGGGGCATCCCCAGGCTCGCGGCCTCGACGGTTGCCGTGCCCGACGCCACCATCCCCACCGTAGCGCGAGCCATGAGCCGACGCGAATCCCCGACCCCGACCGGCAGTTCTTCCGCGTTCCAACCGGCTTCCGCGCGGAGGGTGGCCAGTTCTCCGGCGATGCGTTCCGAGGGCGCGGCGGTGGCGAACCGCAAATCCGGCCGCACCGCGCGCATCCTCCGGGCCGCCGCCAGCATGACGGGGAAAATCTTGCGCACCTCGCGCGTCCGGCTGCCGGGGAACAGGCCGACGAGGTCGGGTTCGCGCGTTTGCGGCGGTTCGGCGGCGAGCGCGTCGATCAGCGGATGCCCGGCAAACACCGACCGCAAGCCCGCCGGTTCGTAGAGCACCGGCTCGAACGGGAAAATGCAGATCATGAGATCGAGCAAACGGGCCATCTTCGGGATGCGGCCCCGGTTCCAGGCCCAGACCTGCGGGCTGATGTAATAGATGATCTTCAGCGGCAACCGCCGGCGGCGGAGTGCGGCGGCGAGGCGCAGGTTGAAGCCGGGATAGTCGATGAGCACGACCGCCGCCGGTTTCAATCGCTCGATCTCCGCCAGCACGCGGGCGAACTGCGCGCGGAAATACCCATATTTCCTGAGCACCTCCCAGAGCCCGACCACGGCGGCTTCCTCGGTCCAATCTTCCAGGCCGTCGCCCGCCACGGCGCGCATCCGCGGTCCGCCGCGACCGTGGAAAACGAGTTCCGGCTGCCGGTCGCGCAGGACGTTCAGCAACGCCGCGCCGTGGGTATCCCCACTGACCTCCCCGGCGACGAAATACAAGGGGACAAACGGGGTGGACATCGGCGAAAGGCGCGAGTGCCCACGCTACAGGCATCGACGCCTTCCCCGCAACCCGCAACGTGCCGCCGCCACCCCGCCAGGCCGCGCCCCGCACGCAACTCCTTGACCTCCCTCGCAAACCGCGCCAGCATCGCCCTCACACCTCAAACGGGACTTTTATTTACTGAGGACACTCTCTTGGAACTCAAAGACATCAAAATCATCATCGACTTGATGAAGAAGAATGACCTTTCCGTGTTTGAAATGGAAAAGGAAGGCTTCAAGATCAAGCTCAAGAAGGGTTTCGGCCCCCCCGAAGGCTACGGGATGAGCGGCACGCCGATCCCCGGCTACCAACAACCACCGATCCCGCTACCGCCGCCGCAAACCGCCGCTGCCAGCACTGCCACGGAATCCGCCGCCGCTCCTGCCGCCAAGGGCCCCGAGATCGTTTCGCCGATGGTCGGCACGTATTACTCGGCGATGTCGCCGGATTCGCCGCCGTATGTGAAAGTCGGCCAGAGCGTCACCCCGGACACGGTCGTTTGCATCGTCGAGGCCATGAAGGTCATGAACGAGATCAAGGCCGAGCAATCGGGCGTCGTCGCGGAAATCCTCGCCGAGAACGGCAAGCCGGTGCAGTTCGGCCAGGCGCTTTTCCGGCTCCAGTAATTTTGCGGTGAGATGCCAGTGATCGGCTTGTCCGCCGTGGGGGCGAGTGTTGTTTTAACACAGAGAACACGGAGAGCCACAGAGACCGGAGGAGAAAAGACGAAAAGTTTTTTGGTTTATCTCTGTCCTGCCCTCATCCGGCCTCTGTGTCCCTCCGTGTTCTCCGTGTTAAAACAACATCCTCGTCTCACTGACACCGCTCCCCGCGTTTCTCCCTCTTATGTTCGATAAAATCCTCATCGCCAACCGTGGCGAGATTGCCCTCCGGGTCGTGCGCGCCTGCCGCGAGATGGGCATCAAAACGGTGGCCGTCTACTCGCAGGCCGACGAAGAAAGCCTCCACGTCCAGCTCGCCGACCAGGCCATCTGCATCGGTGCGCCCGCCAGCAGCGACAGTTACCTGAAGATCGACCGTCTCATCAGCGCCGCCGAGATCGGCGACGTGGACGCGATCCATCCGGGGTACGGTTTCCTCGCGGAAAACGCGCATTTTGCGGAGGTCTGCGCGAGCTGCAACATCCGTTTCATCGGACCACCCGCCAGCGCCATCCGCACGATGGGCGACAAGAACGCCGCCCGCGACGCCGCGCGCGCTGCCGGCGTGCCGATCACCCCCGGCAGCGACGGCGTCGTCGAGACCGAGGCCGAAGCCCTGCGCGTCGCCAAGAAAATCGGCTACCCCGTCATGATCAAAGCCAGCGCGGGCGGCGGCGGCCGGGGGATGCGCGCGGCGCACAACGACGTGAGTCTCGTCCAGGGCTTCCACGCGGCGCGGCAGGAGGCGGAGAAGGCGTTCGGCAAAGCGGACGTTTACTTCGAGAAACTGATCGTCAACCCGCGCCACATCGAGTTCCAGATCGTCGCCGACGCGCACGGCCGGGTCATCCACCTGGGCGAACGCGATTGCTCCATCCAGCGCCGCAATCAGAAGATCGTCGAGGAGGCTCCGTCGCCTTTCCTCGACGACAAACTGCGCCAGCAGATGGGCAAGGCGTCGGTCAAGCTCGCCGAGGCCGTCGGTTACCAGAACGTCGGCACGATGGAATTCCTCGTCGATGAGAAGGGGAGTTTTTATTTCATGGAAATGAACACCCGCATCCAGGTCGAGCATTGCGTGACTGAAGAAGTCTACGGCTGCGATCTGGTGAAGGAACAAATCCGTATCGCCGCCGGGGAACGCCTCTCTGAACACATCGCCAAGGCCACGATCCGCCAGCACGCCATCGAGTGCCGGATCAACGCCGAGAACCCGGCAATGAATTTCCAGCCGTGTCCCGGCCGGATCGAACTCTACTACGCCCCCGGCGGACGCGGCATCCGTGTGGATAGCCATGCCTACGCGGGGTACGTGATCCCGCCGTATTACGATTCGCTCATCGGCAAGCTCATCACGGCGGGCTCGACGCGCGCCTCGGCCGTGGCGCGGATGAGCCGGGCGCTGGGCGAATACATGATTACCGGCATCCAGACGACGATCCCTTTCCAGCAGGAGATCATGCGCAACGCCGACTTCCAGCGCGGCAGCTACCACACGGGCTTCGTGGCGGCGATGCGGGGGTGACGGGGAAAGTTGCGGGTTGCGGGTTGCGGACTTTGCGCGAGGCTTGCTCGTCTGTTCGGCTCGCAACTCGTGACTACCTGGATCAAAGCCGCCCTCGCCCTCGGTGCCGTCTGGATCGTCGCCGGACTCGGTATCTGGTGGCTGCACGCGACCAAGCCGACCCCGCAGTCCGTGACGGCGTTTCTGGACGGTTCCAACATCTCCGCCAAGAGTGGGAGCGACCGCGAGCGGACCATCCGCCGCGCCGAGGATCAACTCAACGACCTGACACCCCAGGACCGGCAGGAACTTCAGAAAAACGGCTCCACGCGCCGGTTTTTCGGTGCGCTGACCAAGGACGAACAGGGTGCGTTTCTCGACGCCACGTTGCCAGCCGACTTCAAGCAGATGATGGAGGTCTTCAACAAAATGGACCCGGCCAAGCGCAAGGAGTTCGTCGCCCGCGCCGTGGACGAAATGAAGAAGCACGCCGGCGAAAGCCCGCCGCCCGGCGTGGATGATGAGCTGCGCGGCAAGATCGTGGACCAGGGCTTGAAGTCGTTCTACGCCGACGCCAACGCCGACACGAAGATCGACCTGGCTCCGCTCATCGAGCAGATGCAGCGCAACCTCCAGTTCGGCAACGGGAACTGAATAAATGCAGAAGGCAGAATGCAG
>CAZZYS010000159.1:0-10154 GCA_964658285.1 uncultured Verrucomicrobiota bacterium | reverse complement strand
GAGGACGAGGAGATCGTGCGCGAACTGGTCTGCCAGGTGCTCTCGGAACACGGCTACGACGTGTTGTGCGCGCCCCACGGCATGGAGGCGCTGCGCATGAGCAACGAATGCGGCCACCGCATCGCGCTGCTCATCACCGACGTGGTGATGCCGCAGATGAACGGCCTGGAACTCTCGCGCAAGCTCACGGCGTTGCGGCCCGACCTGAAGGTGCTCTACGTGTCGGGGTATTCGGAGGACGACATCAACGAACAGGGCGTCCTGTCGCCGGACGTGGAGTTTTTGGAGAAGCCGTTCACGCCGCAGGCGATTGCCAGGAAGGTGCAGGAGATTTTGACGGGTGCGCCGTCGCTGGCGGGGGCGGGCGTGCGGGTGGCGGACCTCGACGGACGTGACGGGATGGCCGCCGCCCCCCCGGCCGGGCGGGGATGACGCTTGCGCCGCCGTGGGACCGGCACGATACGAGAGGGGTGTCCGCGCGCGACTTCATCACGAACCACCGCCCGCTCGCTTGGTTGGCGGGTGCCGCGGGCTTGCTCGTCGTCGCGGTGGTGATGCTGGCTGTGCGGGTGTCGCATTCCCGTGCGCCGGAGATCGGTTCGCCTACGTCTTCGCTGTCCCCTTCCTCGTCCACCCCGGCCCCGCCCCCGTCCGACCCGGCCCCGTTGCCGGATTTCGAGGTCAAGCCGGTGTCCACCAGCGAAGGCGACGCGAACTGGTACGAAGTGCCCGCGAATTCCCTGCCGCAACGCCGCGCGTGGCCCGGGGAAATGACGGCCGCCAGCAACCGGTTGCCGCGCGACGCGTATGTCCGCGTCCGGCGCATCGACGGCAAAGGCGACCCGGAGAAGACCGTGGTCGTGCGGATCACGGACGACGGCGTGGGGCGCAAAAGCACGCTCATCGATCTCAACCGCGAGGCGGCGGAGGCGTTGGGGATGGTCAAAACCGGGCAGGTCCGTGTGCGCGTGGAAGTGCTCGCACTCAAAAACGCCAGCACCGACAAGCCCGTCGAGAAAAAGGACGCCGCACCCGCCGCCCCCAAGGCCAGCGAACTCACCGACCAGCCGGCCGCCAGCGAAAAGCAGGAAAAGGAGGCCGCCCAGGCCAAGACCGGCGGGAGCGTGCCATAGACCCTTCCTGTTATTGAACGATGATCTTCCCGGTGTTGAACACGTAGAAAAACCGGTAGCCGTTCGTGTTGTATTGGCCCGGGTGACTCGGGTCGGGGTAGTAATACAACACCGAGTTCAGCGTGAAGTCGTACAGGTACGGGAACGGGAAGATCGGCGAGGTGTAGAAGAAGTGGCCGCTCTTGAAATCGTAGAAGTACACGCCGCTTTTGCCGTCGTTGGCGTCGAAAATATACTCGTAGCCGAGGTTGAAGTGGTAGAGGTAGTGCGGGTCGGAGAGATAGCTGTAGTAGCCGAAGTAATCCCCGTTGGAAAAGCTGAGGTAATACACCCCGTTTTCCAGGGGAGTCTGTCCCGTAAAAAACAGCGGCAGCGCGATGTCGAAATGCCGGAAAACGTTGCCCGTCGGCGTACCCGAGAGCGCGTCCGTGTTCGACGCCACGAACGCCCTGCCGTTGCTTTCCAACGCCACCGCCATGACCTGCCGCGAGGTGGTGCCGCTGTCGAAAGTGCCGTCCTGCGTGCCGTCGGAGTGCAGGCGCAGGAGGCCGTTGTGGGGCTGGTTCACCAGTCCGCCCTGGCTCAGGAACGCGCCCCCTGCCAGCGCCGTGCCGTCGGGCTGGACGAGCAGCGCATCCACCTCGCTGATGAACAGAGCGCCGTCCGGGGAATAGCTCGTGTCGAGACTCCCATCGATGTTCAGCCGCACCAGATGCTGCACGCTGACCCCGTCAAAGGTGTTGTAGCCGCCGCCGGCCAACACTTGGCCGTTGCCCTGGACGGACACCGCGAGGACCCCGCCGTCACTGGCTCCCGCGCCGACGGCGAAGCTCGCGTCGAAGGCCCCGTTCGCGGTGAGCCGCGCCACGCCGCCGGCCGCGTGCCCGTCGTAGGCGCTGAAATATCCGCCGATGACGATCCGGCCGTCCCCCTGGACGAAGAGGCTGCGCACATCCTGGCCGTAACTGTTGGCCGCGACACCCGCGCCGCCGGGGTTGAAGGACGTATCGACACTGCCGTTCGCGTTGAGCCGCACGAGTCCGGCGGTGTTCACGCCGTTGAACGTCTGGAACGCGCCGCCGACGAGGATCTGGCCGTTGGGCAGGACGCGGAGCGCGTAGGCGGTCCCGACCGCGCCGCTGTCGTTGACGACGCCCGTGCCGACGTTGAAAGAGGTGTCGAGACTGCCGTCGGCGTTGAGGCGCACGACCCCGCCGCCCGGGGGCTGGTTCAGTACGTTGAAGATCCCGGCGGCGAGGATTTTCCCGTCCGCCTGGATGGCCACGGCCCGCACGCTCGGCGCGCCGCCGTTGTAGCCGCTGATCGCCAGCCCGGGGCTGAAGGCGTCGAGGCTGCCGTCGGTGTGCAAACGCGCCAGGCAATTGCGGCCCGTACCGTCGAACTGCGTGAACGCCCCGCCGACGATCACCTCGTCATCGGCCTGGACCGCCAGGGCGTAGACGCGGCCGTTCGCGTCGGGGCCAGCCACGAACGTGGGGTCCTGGTCACCCGTTTGCCCGGACACGCGGTGCGTCGCTGACAGGGAAAAAATCGCGGCGCACGACAAGGCGGCCACGTACAGCGGAGGTCTCAGCAGGGGAAGCAATTTCATGAGGAGGGAAGCGACTGACGGGAGGTGTCACGTACAAGTTTTTCGTACAAGCACGTAGAAATTAATGAGGATTCGCGCGTGCGCAAGTCACTCATCACGAACAACGCAGCCGTCCGTGCATTCCCTCAGGGCTTTCCCGCCACTTCCTTCCCCAACGCCGCCGTGAATCCATCCAGGTCGTCCACCATGATGAAGTGCCGCGCCTTGTCGAAAAACTGGAAGCGCACCCCCGGCAGTTTCCCGTACTGCTTGTGAAAAGCGCCCTCGATCACGTCGCGCGGCACGCCCATCGCCACCTTGTCCGCCAGAGCGCCGAGCACGAGCGTCGGGCACCGGATCTTGCCCAGGTCCGCGCGCAGATCGGTGACGATGAGTTCGGCCATCGCCTGCCCGGTCAGCGCCGGGTCGGATTTGCCGGTCTGTGCCGCGATTTCCGCCGCTTTTTCGGGGGAGGTCACCATGCCGCCGATGAACTTCTGCTGACCAGCGGCGAACTGCTCGGGCGTTTCCGAGGCGAGCATTTTGCGGTAGCCCTCGGCGGTCGATCTGGCGGCGGCGGCATCGTCGATGCCCGGTCCCATCATGGCGGCCAGGAACGGCAGGCTGTCCACGATCACCAACCGGCCGGGCAGGTCGGGTGCCTTGATGGCAATCTTCATCGCCAGTACGCCGCCGAGGCTGTGGCCGACGAGGACGGGTTTGTCGAGCTTTTGCTCGCGGGCGTAGGCGATGACGGCGTCCGCCATGTCATCCAGGAAATGCTCGGTTTTGACCGGCCCCTTGCCGCCGAAACCCGCGAGCGTGACGACGTGGCAGCGGTGGCCGGCCTCGAAGCGCGCCACCGTGGGGTCCCACACCGACCCGGGCGTGGCCAGGCCCGGGATGAAGATCAGCGGCGGTTCGCCGTGCCCGGCCACCTGCACGTCGATCTGCGGACTGGAAGTCTGCGCCGTGGCGGTGGCGGCAGCGATACACCACAAGACCACGGCGGCGGCGGCGGGACGCAGGAAACGCATGCCGCGAACCGTACCGGAGGCCCGTGCCGGATGCCACGCCGAATTAGAAACGAAGCAAATTTTTCTTGCTAACTGTACCGGCCGGACGGTATATCGTCGCTGCTGATGAACGTCGCCCCCTCCGCCCTCGTTCCCGCGCATTCCCGCCATGTGTCTGGCGACCAGGAGAATGCCCCCGTGAAACCTCTGCCGCGCAGCAGTTCGCGCGAGGCCATCCTCGACGCCGCCGAGGCCGTCGTGCTCGGCGCGGGCGCGGTGCACCTGACCCTCGACGCCGTCGCCGAGCGCGCGGGCGTCAGCAAGGGCGGGTTGCTCTATAATTTTCCCAACAAAGAGGCGCTCCTCCAGGCGATGGTGGACCGCAACGTGCGCCGCCTCGGCCAGGACCACGCCGCCGCGCTCGCGCATCTCCCGGCCGGACCGGGACGCGAATTAAAGGCGTTTGCGCGCATGGTCGCCCAGAAGTCCGTGTGCAACGAAAAACGCCTCGGCGGCTCCCTGCTCGCCGCCTCCGCCAACGACCCCAAGCTGCTCGAACCCGTCCACCGTCTCCACCGCTGGCGGCTGGAAATGATCCACGCCGCCGCGCGCGACGGGTTGCCTTTTGAGCGCACGGCCGTCGCCTCGCTCGCCCTTGACGGACTTTGCTTATTGGAGATGCTCGGGCTCTCGCCGTTTTCGGCCGGACAGCGCGCCCGCATTCTCGAAGACCTTTTGCGATTGATCGACGAACTCTCCGCCGGGCAGCCCGCCCCGGCTCACCCTGCCTGACCGATGCCACCTGCCGCCATGGAAACGCTCCAGTCCCATCCGCCCGCCCGCGACGTAAGATCCGCCGGCGACCTGCCACCCGCGCTGCCTCACCGGCAACGGCACGGTTTCCTGCCGTGGTACGCCGCCTTCAGTACCCTGCTCAACATTGTGCTCGCCACCCTGGTCGTCCTCGGCTGGATCAAGATGTCCGCGATCTTCAAGGGCATGGCGATGGCGCAGAGCGGGGCTTTCGATCCGCCGCCGGCCGCGGTGACGACCAGCGTCGTCCACCCGTCCTCGTGGCAGCCGACGCTGCGCGCCATCGGCTCGCTGGAGGCCGTGCAGGGAGTGACGGTCAGCGCCGACCTGCCAGGCATCGTGAAAGAAATCCGCTTCGAGAGCGGGGCGACCGTGCGCCAGGGCGACATCCTCGTGCGTCTGGTCACCGACCAGGAGCAGGCCCAGCTCGACGCCGCCCAGGCCCAGCGCGACATCGCCATGCTCAACCTGACCCGCCAGAAGGACCTGCGCGCCAAGAACGCCAATTCGCAGAGCGACTTCGACACCGCCGAGGCCAACGAACGCCAGATGGAAGCGATGGTCGTCAACGCCCGCGCCGCCATCGACCGCAAGACGATCCGCGCGCCCTTCAACGGCGTGCTCGGCATCCGGCGCGTGAGCCTCGGGCAATATCTCAACAACGGCGACCCGGTCGTCGCGCTCCAGTCGATGGACCCGATCTACGTCAACTTCACCCTGCCCCAGCAGAACCTGCGCGACTTCGCGGTGGGCGCGGAGGTGGAGGTGCGCACGGACGCGACGGGCGACACGGTGTTCAAGGGCAAGGTCAACGCCATTAATTCGCTGGTGGACAGCGCCACGCGCAACTTCCAGGCGCAGGCCACGGTCGCCAACCCCGACGCCAAGCTGCGCCCGGGGATGTTCGCCAACGTGGAGGTGATCCTCGGCGGCGACAAGCCGGTGCTGCCCGTGCCCGGGTCGTCCATCGCGTACGCGCCCTACGGGAATTCCGTGTACGTGATCGAGCACAACGTCAAGATTCCGAAGGACCCGAACGATCCGTTCTCGAAAGACAAGACCCTGCCGCTGGCCGTGCGCCAGCAATTCGTCAAACTCGGCCAGACCCGGGGCGACCTCGTGGCGATTATTTCCGGGCTGAAAGAAGGCGAGGAGATTGTGACCAGCGGCGTTTTCAAGCTGCAGAACAAGGCCGCCGTGCAGATCAACAACAACGTCAAGCCGGGCGCGGAAGAAAAGCCCAAACCGGAGGAAAGCTGAGGAATGCAGAATGCAGAAGTCCAGAAAGCAGAAGGGAGAATATGCGAGAGTCCGGAGCCGACGAATGGTTGAGCGAGGTTCCGCTTTACGTCGCGGGCAGTGACGAGAGTTGGCGCGTCAGCGAAGACGCTTCCGGCCCGAATCTCCGTGAACGGACGACGCATTTTGCCAGACGCATTATTCGTCTGTACGTCGCGCTGCCGAAAACCACGCTGGCCCAGGTGCTCGGCAAGCAGCTCCTTCGTTCCGGGACCTCCGTCGGCGCGAACTACCGCGAGTGTTGCCGGGGCCGCTCGAAGGCCGAATTTATCGCCAAGATGGGTGATTCCCTAAAAGAGTTGGACGAAACCGCTACTGGCTCGAACTGCTCGTCTGCGAGGAACTCATCACGCCTCAGATGCTCGCCCCCCTCCGCGAGGAAACCAACCAACTGATCTCTATCTTCGTCGCGTCGATGAACCGCGCCAAATCGTCCGACTGATTCTTTCCAAACTTCTGCATTCTGCATTCTGCATTCTCTGCCATGAAATTGACCGACCTCTTTATCCGCCGCCCGGTGCTCGCCGTGGTGGTGAACCTGGTGATCCTGCTCGCGGGCTACCAGTCGATCCGTTCGCTCAACGTGCGCCAGTACCCGCGCAGCGACCTGTCCGTGGTGAGCATCACCACGGCCTACGTCGGGGCCAACGCCGACCTCGTGCGCGGGTTCCTCACGACGCCCCTGGAGCGGGTCATCGCCAGCGCCGAGGGCATCGACTACATGGAGAGCACCAGCGCGCAGAGCCTGAGCACCATCAACGTCCACCTCAAGCTCAACTACGACACCAACGCCGCCCTGACCCAGATCCAGGCCAAGGTCGCGCAGGTCCGCAACGACCTCCCGCCCGAGGCCGAGGCCCCCGTCATCAACGTCGCCACGACCGACGACCAGATCGCGTCGATGTACCTGAGTTTTTATTCGGACGACCTGGAGGCCAACCAGATCACCGATTATCTCACGCGCGTCGTCCAGCCCAAGCTGAGCAGCGTCAACGGCGTGCGCAGCGCCGACATCCTGGGCGCGCGCACCTTCGCCATGCGCATCTGGCTCCAGCCCGACAAGATGGCCTCGCTCAATGTCTCGCCTTCCGACGTGCGGACCGCGCTGGCGGGAAATAACTACCTTTCCGCCATCGGCGCGACCAAGGGGTCGATGATCACCGTCAACCTCGTCGCCAACACCGACCTGAACAACGCCCAGGAATTCGAGAACCTCGTCGTCCGCCAGAACGGCAACACCATCATCCGCCTGCGGGACATCGCCAACGTCGTCCTCGGCGCGGAGGATTACACCAGCGACGTGCGCTTCGACGGCTCGAAGGCGACCTTCATGGGCATCTTCGTGCTGCCCACCGCCAACACGCTCGATGTCATCCACGCCGTGCGCAAACTCGTGCCCGACATCGAGAAGGCACTCCCCGCCGGCATGCACGTCGGCGTGCCTTACGACTCGACCAAGTACATCGAGGACGCCATCAGCGAGGTGATCCATACACTCATTGAGACGCTGCTCATCGTCGTCGTCGTCATCTTCCTGTTTTTGGGCAATTTCCGCTCGGTGCTCATCCCGGTGCTCGCCATCCCGATCTCGCTCATCGGCACGGCGTTCTTGATGATCGCCTTCGGCTTCACGCTGAACCTGCTCACGCTGCTGGCCATCGTGCTCTCGGTCGGGTTGGTCGTGGACGACGCCATCGTCGTCGTTGAAAACATCGAGCGCCACATCCACGAGGGCGAGAACCCCTTCCGCGCCGCCCTCCACGCCGCGCGCGAACTCGTCGGGCCGATCATCGCCATGACGATCACGCTCATCGCCGTGTATGCGCCCATCGGCATCCAGGGCGGGCTGACCGGCGCGCTGTTCCGCGAGTTCGCCTTCACGCTGGCGGGGGCGGTCACGGTCTCGGCCGTGGTCGCGCTGACGCTCTCGCCGATGCTCGGCTCCAAGCTGCTCAAGCCGGGATTGTCCGAGCGCGGTTACGCCGGCTGGGTCACCCGCCGCTTCGAGGGCGTGCGGCGGTTCTACAACCGCATCCTCGTCCTCACGCTGGAGTTCCGCTGGGCGACACTCGGCGCGGCCGGGTTCGCCTTCCTGCTGCTGCCGATCCTCTATTTCATGTCCACGAAGGAACTCGCCCCCAAGGAGGACCAGGGTGTCATCTTCGGCATCGTGCAGGCCGCGCCGAACTCGACGCTCGACCAGACGGTGAAATACACCGACAAGTTTCGCGACATCTTCGCCGCCGTCCCGGAAAAGGAGCACATCTTCCAGTTGACGTTCCCCTCGGGCGATTCGGCAGGATTTTCGGGCATGGTGGCCAAGCCTTTCAGTGAACGCCACCGCACGATGCAGGAGATCATGCCCGGGTTGGTGAAGGAAGCCTCCACGCTACCCGGCATCGGCGCGATTGTCACGACCCCGCAGCCGCTGCCCGGCGGCAGCAACTTCGACATCGAGTTCGTCATCGCCTCGACGGGCGACCCGCGCGAGTTGCAGGAGTTCGCCAAGCAGATCCAGGCCAAGCTGATCGCCAGCAAGAAGAGTCCGTTCTCCCTGCTGGACCTCAAGTACGACCAGCCGCAGGCCAAGATCGTCTTCGACCGCGACAAGGTCGCCTCGCTCGGGCTGAATCTGGGTCAGGTCGGCGCGGACCTCTCGACGATGCTCGGCGGCAACTACGTCAACCGCTTCTCCATCGAGGGCCGCTCGTACAAGGTGATCCCGCAGGTCACGCGCGTCGAGCGTCTGAACCCGGACCAGTTGGGGAGTTTCTATGTGTCGGGGCCAAAGGGCCAGCTCGTGCCGCTGTCCACGTTCGCGCACATCGAGACGACGGCGGAGCCGCGCGCGCTGAGCCGGTTCCAGCAGTTGAACTCGGTCAAGATCCAAGGCGTCGTCATGCCGCAGCCCGGCATCACGCTCGACCAGTGCCTCAAGGTCATGGAAGACGAAGCGAAGACGATCCTGCCCAAGGGCTACGTGGTGGATTACGCGGGGGCGTCGCGGCAATTGCGCGTGGAGGGCAGCAAATTTTTGCCGCTGCTCGTGCTCTCGCTGCTGCTCATCTTCCTGGTGTTGGCGGCGCAGTTCGAGAGCTTCAGCGATCCGCTCATCATCCTGCTCGGGTCGGTGCCGCTGGCTCTCACCGGCGCGCTGATTTTCTCGTTCGTGGGCATGACCACGTTGAACATCTACGCCAACGTCGGGTTGGTGACGCTCGTCGGCCTCGTGTCGAAGAACGGCATCCTGATCGTGGAGTTTGCCAACCATCTCCAGGATCAGGGTTACGATAAATTCCGGGCCATCATCGAAGGCGCTTCGACGCGGCTGCGGCCGATCCTGATGACCACGGTGGCGACGGTGGCGGGGCACGCGCCGCTGATCTTCGCGACGGGCCCGGGGGCGGGCGCGCGCAACTCGATTGGCTGGGTGCTGGTCACGGGCATGATTATCGGCACGGGCTTCACGTTGTTCGTGGTGCCGTCGTTCTACATGCTGCTCGCGCGCAATCGCAGCCACATGCACGACCGCGACGAGCACGTCGGCGCGGACATCGAGAAGACCGGCGAACGCCTCGAAATCCCGGCCGTCCTGGCGGAAGTCTGAGGGAAGGATGTGAAGGTCGCCTGCATCCTCCTCGCGGCGGGAGGTTCCACGCGGCTGGGTGCGCCCAAGCAGCTCCTCGAATACGGCGGGCGCACGCTGCTGCGACGCGCGGTGGCAACGGCGGTGGCGAGCCGGTGCCGGCCGGTGGTCGTCGTGCTCGGCTCCGGGGTGGAAACCCTCCGCGCGGAATTGGCGGGCCTCGACGTGCGGATCGTGGTGAACGCTGACTGGGAGCGGGGCATGGGTGGCTCCGTGCGGCTGGGGGTAGCTGCTTTGATCGACGACCCGGAGGTTGATGGGGTATTGCTAGCGTTGTGCGATCAACCCTTGGTTGAGGCAGCGTCCCTGGAACGTCTCTTGCAGGCTTGGAACGCCGGTCGGCCGCGCACGATTGCCGCAGCCTCTTACGATGAAACCGTCGGCGTCCCGGCGGTGTTCGGCCGGGAGCATTTCGCAGCACTCGCCGCGTTGCCCGATGCGGCCGGGGCCAAGCCGATTTTGCAGCGGCACGTTGACCATGTCACCGCCGTGCCGATGCCCGAAGCCGCGACCGACATCGACACGCGCGAGCAGTACCAGGCTCTGAGAGGGCGTGTGGGAACCCCGCCGTAGGCGGTCGTCGCCAAGGTAGGGATGGCTCTCCGAGCCAATCCCTATTTTGGCTTGGATGACCAACGTGCGCACGAAGCGCTTTC
>CAZZYS010000158.1:0-10198 GCA_964658285.1 uncultured Verrucomicrobiota bacterium | reverse complement strand
CGTTGATTTTCCTGCTCGGTGCGTTCTGGATCGGCCGCAAGCTCGCCGGAACCTTTTAGCCTCAACCTCGCCCAACTATGGACCAGTCACTCCCGCCCGTGCTCGAAACGAAGCTCGCCGACTTCCGGCGGCGCGTCTGGATCGTCAAGCTCGCCGAAGCGGTCCTCGCCGCGATCTTCGGCATCGTGCTGTCGTATCTGGTGGTCTTCGCGCTGGACCGCGTGTGCGAGACGCCGGGCTGGCTGCGTTTGACGCTGCTTTGCGCGGGCGGCGCGGTGCTCGGGCTCGGGGTGCCGTTGAAATGGCACCAGTGGGTCTGGCGGCAGCGTCGCCTGGAGGATGCCGCGCGGCTCCTGCGGCGGACTTTCCCACGGTTGGGTGACCAACTGCTGAGCATCGTGGAACTGGCCCGGCACGACCACCCCGCGGCCGGACGCAGCGAGCGGCTCGTGCGCGCGGCGATGGAACAGGCGGCGGAGGCCGTGAAGGACAAGGATTTCACCCACGCGGTGCCGCAGGCGCGCCACCGGCGCTGGGCCTGGGCAGCGGCGGGGACGCTGGCGGTGGCCGTGGCGGCGTTCGTGGCGGTCAACGCGGCGGCGCGCAATGCCCTGGTGCGCTGGTTCCTGCCGATGGGGAACACCGAGCGCTACACGTTCGCGCAGGTCGAGGCGCTGCCGGACCGGCTGGTGGTCCCGTATGCCGAACCGTTCAACCTGCCGGTGCGTCTGGCCGCCACGACCGTCTGGTCACCCGCCGATGGGTACGGGCGGATCGCCGGGCAGCCGTGGATGCACGCCTCGCAAACGGACAGCGCGTACCCACTGGCGTTTTCGCCGCAAAAAAATGACGCGCCGCTGTCGGTCTGGCTCGGCGACGTGCGCAAGACGGTGAACGTGCAGCCGCGTCCCCGGCCGGAATTGGAGGAAGTGACCGTCCATCTCAAGCTCCCCGCCTATCTCCAGTACAAGACTGAGCCCAGCATCGCCGTGCGCAGCGGGTCGGTGTCGGTGTTGAAGGGTTCGCAGGCATCGTTTGAAGCGAAGGCCAGCCGGCCGTTGGCGGCAGCGGAGTTCGATGGCCAAACGCAGAGCGTGACCGGCGAAAAGATCGTGACGAATTTCGCCCCCGTGGACGGGGACGTGGAACGGCGCTTCGCGTGGCGCGACATCGACGGCCTGACGCCACGCGAACCGCTGGTGTTGAAGGTACACGCCGCCGAGGACGAGCCCCCGAAGATCGTCGCGCGCCGTGACAGCCTCGAACAGGTCGTGCTCGATTCGGAGGTGCTGACGTTCGACGTGAACGCATCGGACGATTTCGGGGTCAAGCGGACCGGGCTGAGCTGGACGGGATCGTTGACGGAAGCCGACGGCAAGACACCGATCAAGGGCGAGAAAATCGCCGCCGCCGGCGCACCGGAACAAAAGGAACTCGAAGCCCGCGCGACATTTTGCGCGACCCGCGAGGGGGTTGCCCCGCAGACCATTGAACTGCGCGCCTGGACGGATGATTACCTGCCCGGCCGCCCGCATGCCTACTCGGCCAGTTTCATCCTCCAGATCCTCAACAAGACAGACCATGCCATGTGGGTCACCGAGCAGTTCGGCCGCTGGCTGGAGGCCGCCAAGGAAACCTACGAGCGCGAACAACAGCTCCACGAAACGAACAAGGAACTCCGCGCCCTGTCCCCCGAGGAACTCGACCGGCCCGAGAACCGCCGCAAAGTCGCCCAGCAGGCCGCCAACGAGAACGCCAACGCCGCCCGGCTCGACAACCTGAACGATTCGGGACGCCGTCTGGTCGAGCAGGCCACCAAGAACGACGAGTTCGACGCCAAACGCCTGGAATCGTGGGCGACGATGCTCAAATCGCTCAAGGACATCGCGGCCAACCGGATGCCGAGCGTCTCTGACCTGCTCAAGCAGACCGCGAACGCCGCCCAGGGCAGCAAGTCGCCCGGTGGCCAGTCGAGCCCGACCAACCCTTCGCAGTCCAGGCCCGACGCGCAGCCGACCCCGCCCGGCGCGGAACAGAACGGGGCCGCGCCGCCGTCGAAAAGCGGCACCAACCTCGCGCAGGGCAACAACCAGCCGCCGACCTCGCCGCCGCAGTCCGGGCCAATTGATCCCAACGCGACGCCCAAGCCGCCCGCCCCGAGCATCACCGACCGCGAGGCTGGCATGAGCAAGCCGCCCGAGGCCAAGCCACCCGACCCGAACGCCCCGCCCAAACCGCCCGGCGGCGGCAGCTTGAAACTGCCCACCACCACGCTCGACGCGGTGGCCAGCAAAAAGAAACCCGGGGACGAGGCGCCCAAGCCGCCGGAATCGCCCGCGCAGGAGAAGATGGAAAATGCCGTCACGCAGCAGCGCGACCTGCTGGCGGAGTTCGCCAAGGTGTCCGACCAGTTGAACGACATCCTGGGCAGCCTGGAGGCGAGCACGTTCGTCAAACGGCTCAAGGCCGCTTCCAAACAACAAATGCAGATGGCCAGCCACATCAGCACGCAGACGCTCGACGCGTTCGGCGTTGGCCACGACACGGCCTTATCCGCCGTGCCCATCGCCCACCAGGCCAAGGAGCAGAGCGAGATCGTGCGGACGCTCCAGAACGACCTCGACGCGTACAGCCAGCGCAAGGCCGACGCGCACTTCAAGAAAGTGCTCGGCGAGATGCGCAAAACCGAGATCGTGCGCGAACTCGAACGCGACGGCGACAAGATCACCACCAATCTGACCGGCGAGGGCATGATCGGATCCGAATACTGGGCGGACACGCTGGACCGTTGGGCGGAGGAAATGGTCGCCGCCAGCAACTGCAAATCCTCCTCGTGCCGGGGCAGCGACAGCCTGCCGCCGGAGATCGTCCTGAAGGTCATGCAGACGCTCCGCGATGAGATGCATTTGCGCGACGAAACGCGTGAAATGGAAAAGGCCAAGCCGGGTCTGGAAGCGGAAAAATACACGGCCGGCGCACGGACCCTCGGTGACAAACAGGCCGACATCGGCAAGCGCGTCGATGGGGCCGCGGACGACATCCGCGACCTGCCGGAAGGCGCGGAGAAGTTCGGCAAGGAGTTGAAACTCCTCACGGAGGTCAGCAGCGTGATGGCCGAGGCCCACGATCTCCTCGACCAGCCGGCCACCGCCGCGCCGACGGTCGCCGCCGAGTCGGAAGCCATCGAACTGTTGCTCCAGTCCAAGCGCAAGAGCCCCAACGGCGGCGGCGGCGGCGGCTCGACGGCGGGCGGTGGCGGCCGGGCCGAGCACGCGAGCGAAGCCGCCCTCGCCGACATCGGCCCGGGCGCGGACGCGCAGAGCACGGTGGCCGTCCGTCCGGTCGGGCAGGCGACCGGCCACGCGGGCAAGGAATTCCCGGCCGAGTTCAAGGGCGGCCTAGACGCGTACTTCAATCTGCTCGAAGGACCGGGCACGCGGCAATGAGGCGACTCCCGCTCCGGCTTTTGGCGCTGACGCTGGTCGGCACCTTCGCGGTCTGCGTGCGCGGGGCGGAGCCTCCGGCCGCCATTCCGCCGGACATCACCGCGAAATGCACGGCGTTCCTCAACAAGATCAACGCCGCCCGGCGCAGCGAACTCGACAAGCACATGGCCGACGAGATCGCCGAAGTGGCGAAGGTCACCGGCCTCGACGCCGAGGGAACCAAAAAGCTCGCAGCGGCGGCGGTCATCGCGGAGGACGCCGCACAGGCCGATCTCCTCGCCAAAGCCCTGGAAATGTACGGCAAGGCCTACGCCAAGATGGATGGACGCGGCGTCGGCGAACTGGAAAAGCCCGGCGTGGTGGAAGCGGCGTCCCGGAGCGATTCGGGGTTCGAGGCGGCGATCCATTACACCCACGCTCTCGACCAACCCGCGTGGACCGACGCCCTCGCGCGCACGCTCACCCCCGCGCAAGCCGCCGCGTGGCAAAAGGCGCGTGACACTAAGATCGGGTCGGTTTCCAAGGAATTCGAGGACATGCTCGACAAACAGGACGACCAGATTCGCGCGACGATCTCCGGTCCGATGCTCACCCGGAGCACCGAGATCATCGATACGCTGAACCTGCCCAAGGACCGGGCCGACGCGGTCACGGCCCTGGCGAAAAAGGCGATTGACGCCAGCATGGACGCCTGGCGCAAGGAGGCCCGCAAGATGTTCCTGGCCAACGACTCGGCGACCCGCACCCGGCTCTCGCGCGGGATGCCGTATTACTCGGCTCCCCAGGAGGAAAACACGCCGGAAAACCAGGCCGTCTGGACGCAGGGCATCGCCAAGCTGCTCAGCGCCGACGACCGCGCCAAGCTGGAATCCTCGCACGGCACCCAGCGCAAGCGGCGCACCCACGCCCTGGCCATGCTGATGCTCACGCTCATGGACGAAAAAGTGGCCTTCACCACGAGCCAGCGCCCGAAGCTGGAGCCGATCATGGAACGCCTCGTGCAAGGGGTGGAGGAATTCTATCCGCAGGCCGACAGCAACAACGATTATTTCAACCTCAGTCCGAGCGCGTTTTACAAAGCCGCCGCCGCCGCCAAGACCGACGAGTTGCGGCCGGTCCTCGACGATCTCCAGTGGAAACGCTGGCAGGAAGCCAGCCACGACAAAGCCCAGTCGGACGAGGACGACGAGGAGGTCCAGCCGACCCCGACGCCGGCCAAAACGGGTGCGGACGCCATCGAAGAACCGGAAGACCTGGAGCAACTCGTCTCCGATTACCTTGCCAGCAAATCCGCCGTCGAGCGGAAGGAACTCGACACCACCATGCTCCTCCAGGCGGAGGACGCCGCGCGGATCGCCGCGTTGCCGCCCGCCACCGCCGCCCGCCTGCGCACGGCCGCCCACGGCGCGGCCGAGATGGCGCTGGCGAACTGGTCTTCCTCCCTCGAACAATCCGTGCGCGGCCAGATCCAGGGGGCGACCCGCGAGTCCGTGCAGCAGCGTCTGGGCAACATGCGAAACTATTATTTCGGCCAGCCCACGCCCAAGGATCAGGCAATCTGGAAACAGGCCATGAAGACCGACCTGACGCAGCCCCAGCAGGACGCCTGGCAGACCGAACGCGATGCTCGCGCCCAGTACAGCGACGATGCCATCACGCAGTTTTTGCTCGCGGAGTTCGACCGCAGTTTCGTCCTAACCCCGGAACAATGGGAACGCCTCGCCCCCGTCCTCTCCAAAACGCTCCGGGACTACCGGCCGGACATCGGCCGGATGTTTTCCGGCAACAACTAGCAATGGTTTCTCACGAGTTATTACATGTTCCTGCCCATGCACGCGATCCCGGAGGCGGATTGCAAGGCCATCGTCGGCCCGGAACGCTATGACCGCTGGGCGGCGAGCAACGGCTACCGGTACAGCGTGCAATACTGGAGCAACCTGAAGGAATACCACGAGCAGCGCACCAAGGAGGGCAAGAAATGAGACGTTCCGCTTTGCACGCCCCTGCCGTCCGGCGCGGAGCCGGGCTCGCGGCGGGACTGGCGGCCCTCGTCGTCGCCGCCCTGCCGGTCCGTGCGCAGGACCCCACATTGCGCTACGGGGGGCAGATCCCGCCGGAAGTCGATACCGTCTACCAGCGCGGCCTGGCGTGGCTCGCCAACGCCCAGGGCACCGAAGGCAGTTGGAAGGGCGGCAACGAGGGCTGCGGAGTGGACGGCATCTGCCTGATGGCGTTCCTCGCCAGCGGGGAAGACCCGAACTACGGCCGGTACGCTCCCACGATCCGGCGCGCGATCCGCTCGATCATCACGCACCAGGAGGAAAAAACCGGTTACCTGCCGAGCAGCATGTACCACCACGGCTTCGGGATGCTCGCGCTGTCCGAGGCGTACGGCTCGGTGGACGAGTCGCTGCTCTGGGAGGGCAACAAACCCGTCCGCACGATTGGCAAAACGCTCGACCTGGCGATCCGCTGCACCGTGGCGTCGCAGAAGAAAAACCGCTGGGGTGGCTGGCGGTATTCCCCGGATGCGAACGACGCGGATACGTCGGTCACGGGTGCCGTGCTGATGGGCCTGCTGGCCGCGCGCAACGCCGGCTTCGACGTGCCCGACGAGACCGTCAACGCCGCGATGGAATACATGCGCCGCTCCACTTCCAAGGATGGCTCCGTGGCGTATTCCGGTGGGTTCGGCTCGATGGGCGGGTCCATGAACCTGACCGCGATTTCCGCGCTGGTCGGTGCCGTCACCAAAACGAAGGACAGCGACCAGTACAAGGCCAGCCTCAAACGGCTCCAGGAAAACCTCGAACACCACGAGACGAGTTACCCGGAGTATTTCCGCTATTACATGGCCCAGGCGTTGTTCCAGGGCGATTACGATGCGTGGCAGAAATGGAACGCGGGCAAAGTCCGTGAACTCCACGACGCCCAGCACGACGACGGCTCGTTTGGCAACGGCGCGTACGGCACCGGGATGTCGCTGCTCGGCCTGGCGCTCAACTACCGTTTCCTGCCCATCTACGAACGATGAAATCCCGCCTCACGATCCTGCACGCGGCGCTGGCGGCGGTGCTGCTGCTGCTGCCTGTCCTCGCGGCAAAGGCGCAGCGAATCATCATCCAGCCGGGGCCTCGGACGGAAGTAAGCGGTACGCATGGCACCGGACAAGACCCGAAGCCGTCTCCTACCCCGACCTCCACCTTGCATTGGAACAACGGCGAGAGTGTGACCGGCGACCTGATCGGGGCCACGAATGATTCCCTGGTGTGGAAGTCGCCGCTGTTCGACGATCCGCTCGAACTCGCCTGGACCACCCTCCACCGGATCGAAAGAGACCCGACCGACGGCACGCCGATGGACCCGTTCGCTTTCGTGCTGCGCGACGGCAGCCGCGTCTACGGTGATCTGACGGGAGTGACGGCGACGACCGTAAGCATCCACAGCACGCGGCACGGCGACGCCGTCCTGCGCCGCGCGGAGGTGATCGGCGCGTGGCGGCTCAAGAACACACAGCTCGTGTACGCGGGCCCGTGGGGCGAATCGGGCTGGGTGTCAGCGCAGGGGGTGCGCCAAGACACGGAAAACACGACCCAGTACGATACCATCGGCAAGGTGCCCACCCGTCTCACCGGTCCGGGCGGTTCGCTCGTGTTGCCCTTCTGGCACCGGACGCTCTCCAATGCGCTGACGCTGCCCGACCGCGTGGACGTGGAGTTCCATCTGCACGCCAGGGACCAGCCGGCGTTTCAGTTCGTGCTCGACGGACGCGAGAAAAAACGTCTGCGGATCGAGACGTGGGGTAATGAAGTGGTGCTGGCCACCTCGAAGACGTTTGAAAAGATTTGCCAACTCGACGACAAGGACCGGAGCGTCGCCCTGCGCGTTTGCTGGGACCGTCCGGCCCGGCGCTGCCAGATTTACACTCCGGGCGGCACGCTCCTGAAAGAATGGACTGTGCCGGACGCGAGCGAGGGCGGCAAGCCGGCCGTGCTCATCGCCAACAAAGGCCACGACCTGACGCTCGACTTCCTGCGCATCCGCGAGTGGGACGGCCAGCCGCCCGCCGCTCTCGATGGAGACCATCCCCGGGTCGAACTCGACAACGGCCGTGTTCTGACGGGCAACGTGAGCGCGGTCGAAGCAGGCGCGGTGACGGTCGATCCGCCGGAGGCAGGCCCATCGGAGAGCGTTCCTCTCAAGGAGGTCGATGCCTTGGTCTTCACGGACGCGGCGCCACGGTCGAATCTCCGCGAGACCACGCTTTCCTGCGCGGACGGCACGCTGCTCCACGGCCAGATCACCGGCTTCCAGGATGGTCGCGCTCTGTTGAGAACCACTTTCACCGACGAGTCGCTCCCGGTGAAGATCGACGACATGCAGCAGCTTTTCGTCCGCTCCTCCGCCCAATCGCCGAACACCGTCCCCCCGCTGCCGCGGATCGTGAAAATCAGAGGGCTGCGGCAGCTCTTCACCCGCGCGGGCACCACCGCCGAGCCGCCGCTGGAAACCCTGGACAAAATCGTCGTGCAGGGGACGACCTTGCACGGGCACCTGGTGGCAGCCGAGGGCGGCACCGGACCGCGCTGGCTGCCGGTCGGGGGAACGAGTCCGGTGACCCCGGCCAAAAGTATCGTCAGCGAGATCACGCGCGTCTTCCCGCTCGGGGCGGAAGAGCCGCCAGCGACCAGCCTCCTCTACACCCGCATGGGTGACGCCCTGCCCGGAGTATTGCATAACCTGGACCGCAAGGAGGTCGATTTCGACTCGCCGTGGATCGAGGCAAAAACCCTGCCGGCCAGCGAAATGCAAGCGGTCCAGTTCGACTCGGTCGGCAAGGGGTCCATCACGGGTTTCGACACGCCGGGCTGGCAGGTCATCAAAGGGAACCGGGCCGAGATCGGGGAAAAGCCGGGCCTGGTAAAACTCAGCCCCGGGGCGGTGCTCGGCCATCCGGCCGCCTCCCAGGAAGGCGAGGTGAAGTTCGCGTACGACACCGAGAACTATTCCTGCCTGCGCCTGCGGCTCTTTTGCGAGGGCACGAATCCCGCCCGGTCGTTGAACTACATCCTCATGCGTTCGAGCAACCGGATTTCCTCGGGCGTGGAAACGTCGGAGGGGCAGTTCAACAACCAGCATCAGACGATTGCCCAGAACGGACCGGTGCAGGTCCGGCTCATCATCGACGAAAAATCCGTCCGCTTTTACGTCAACGAGGCGTTGACCGAGACCGTCTGGTATCCCACGTCCAAGCGGGCCGGCGCGGGGCTGCTCCTCGAATCCTCCAGCGTGTGGGGAAACTCGCCGCAGGAACTCACGTTATCGAAGTTCAGCGCCAGTTCGCCCACCGGCCGCAGCTTTCTGGTGAGCGTCAACTCCGAAGCGAAAGCGCAGGCGCTCATGGTGCCGCGTTTCCGCAAGGACGATCCGCCGCGCCACGCGCTCCTCGCGAGCAACGGTGACGTGCTGCGCGGGGAGATCGTGGCTTTGACCAACACGCAGATCGGCTTCCGCATCGGGCTGGAGACGCTCCACATCCCGCGCGAACGGGTCTCGGCGATGATCGCGCTCCAACCGCCCGTCGCGGCCCCCGCCCCTGAGGCAAGCGATGCCACGCAGAAGCTCCTGGAAAAGCACGTCGCCCTGCAAACGTGGTACAGCAACGTGGGGTACAGTTCGCTTTTAAGCATCATCCGGCAATCGGTGCCGGAGTTGAAGTTCCAGCCCCCGACGGAGCAGGACACTCGACGCGTGCAGTTCCGCTTCGACAATCAAACGGTCGGCGACGTGCTCGACAGCATCTGCGAACAGTTCGAACTGCGCTACCACGTCGATAAGGGCGTGATCGTGCTCGAAACGCGCGGCGGAAAACCGGAGACGAACCTCGTCCGGAAGGCATATTGGTTGAAGACCGACCCATTCGTGGGCCACGGTTCGGCGGCGGACCTGCTCGCGGCGAAGGACGTGACGTTTCCGAAGGGAGCCAGCGCCGAATGGCAGGCGGGTTCCCAGTGTCTGGAAGTGACCAACACCGCCGCCAACCAGGCAAAGATCGAGGGGCTGCTCGCCAACGACTTCGGCGGGACACTCGGCTCGCCGACGCATTGGCTGCTGTTGCGCAACGGTGGCAGGATCGGGTTGATCGTGGAGAAGTTCGAGCCCGACGCCGTCCGCGGAACCCACCCGATCTACGGCCATTGCAAAATCCCGCTGTCGGAAGTGTACGCGGTGCGCAACACCTTGCCCGAGCCGACGGCCGCGGCGAACGCGGTCAGCGGCTGGCGCATGGTCTACGCGCCGGAACCCGTGCTCCCCGAGAGCGGCGGCGAAAATTCCGAGATGCTGGGCAAGGATGCGCCGACCTTCAAACTGAAGATGCTGACCGGCGGCGAGTTCGACCTCGGCCGTCAGAAGGGCAGCATCGTGGTGCTCGACTTTTGGGCGACGTGGTGCGCTCCGTGCATCAATTCGCTGCCGGGTCTGATCGAGACGGTCGGGCAGTTTCCCGCCGAGAAGGTCAAGCTCGTCGGGATCAACCAGGCGGAAGCGCCCGAGCAGGTGAAGCGTTTCCTGGAAGTCCGCAACTGGAAGCTCGACGTAGCGATGGACGCGGGGCAGTCCGTGGCCAAGCAATACGGCGTCGATGGCATCCCGCACACGGTGATCGTCGGGACTGACGGCAAGGTCGCCTGGGTGCAGACCGGAGCGAATCCTGACGGCGAGCAAGCCGTGAGCGATGAATTAAAAAAGCT
>CAZZYS010000157.1:0-10211 GCA_964658285.1 uncultured Verrucomicrobiota bacterium | reverse complement strand
AAATTAGGGACTGGCTCGGAGAGCCATCCCTACCTTGTTTGGAACGCCTGCGGCGCGGGGGTTCGATCCCTCGTCCAACCCGAGAAGCGGTGTACCTCGATTGCGACCCTCACCCGCGCACGGTGATGCTCACCGGCTGGCTCATCTGGCCGTAGGGCGCGTTTCTATACGCGTATTGCACGACAAAGCGGGAGTAATACCACTTGCCGTCTCGGAAGCCCCGGCAGGGGCTGAAGACTTGCCAAACTGTACCGTTACCGGATACTTTTCCGCTCTCGGGCGACCTCCGCCAGCGCCAGCGAGCCGCAGTGCAGCGCCGGGGAATGGCAGCCGAGCGCTGGCGAACGCCGGACGATAGGTAGCGGACGGCAACGGCGGTCCACCCGCCGGATGCGTTTGCGCTCGGTGCAACGGCGGACAATGGGAGCCAGGCAGCTTGGCGGCTCGACATGGCAAGCTTTTCCGGCATTGCCACAGAGGAACGCGGCGGCGTAAGTTTCAAAACTGACGCCTAGTAAGATGTTAGGCCCTGCAACATGACCAATCAACCCGAGACGAACAGCGTTGTGTACCCAGACCCTACGTGGTTCTGGCTCGCTTACGTGCTTTCCTCGTTCATCGCTGCTGCCTGCGTCTGTCCCATGTACAGCGACTTCATCGGGTTTCTCCCTGTCGGCTACGTGCTCATCACCATCGCCGCCGCCTTTACTCCGCGTAGTTCGCGCACCGCTTCTCGCGGGATCATGCTCGCTTCGATTGGTGCGATCTTTCCTTTGGTGGCGGTGCTGCTGGTCATGGGCATTTTCAGGCTGTTCGATCTCGGTGGTCCCGTCCGATAGCCGCCTGGCCTAACCACGCGCTCCAGCGAACAGAGGCTGGCGGTGGGCTTTTGCTTGAACTCCACGTCCTTTTTCGCCAGCCTCTGTCGCTGAGCTTGGAGGCGTTAGGCGACTACGCACTCTATGATCTATCACGGCGACCTCTTCCCACTACTGGCGAGTGGTTTCCTCATCTACGGTGGTCTTTACTCTTTGCTGGGCGTGTTCCAGCCGGGGTTCCGCATGCAGTTGCGGCGGCGCAGTGACTTGGGCCGGGAAATGACCGCTGGCGAGCAGCTTATCGTTGCCGTTATCGCCCTCGGCTTCGGCGGGTTTTGCCTTGTGTCGGCGCTCCGATAGCATCCACCGTCGCCTAACAGCGACTGTGATGATTAGGATAGTTTTTCGGTAGGTGTTTTGAGGGCGGTGCCTCGCGCTCTCCGTGAAGTGACGCCTTTCTTTTGACGACGGCTCTGACCCGGCTACCTTTCGCTGATGAGCGTCGAGGACCTTGAACGGCAAGTTTCCAGCCTCTCCGCAGCCGAGCTGGCCCGGTTCTCGCAGTGGTTCGAGGAGTTCACCGCCGACCAATGGGACAGGCAGATCGAGCTAGACATGCTCGCGGGGCGCTTGGATGCCGCTCTCCAGCGCGCGGACGATCACCGTCAGGCAGGTCGTGCCACTCCGTTGTGAACCACTTCGCTGACCCGGACGAGCTCGCAGGCGTCGGATGACCCTCCGGGCGCTCTGCGACGGAGGCGGGTGGCAACGTCGCTCCCGTGGGTTTCGCCTTGCCTCGCCGGCCCCGGTCGCTCAACTTGCGACGAAAAAGGAGGGATGATGACGGGGCAATTTTCTCAAATCACCAGGGGACTGCTGGCGGGCTTGCTGCCTCTCGCGCTGTTCTTCGGCGGCTGCGTGCGCAAGGGCGGGCGCGTCGCCCAGGGCAACCACGATCAGGTCGTGTTCTGGGGCAACGCCGGGGACCCTGCCGGGCTCGACCCGCAGATCGTCATCGGCGAACCCGAGAGCCACATTTTCAACGCCCTGTTCGAGGGCCTCGTCTCGCAGGACCCTCAGGACCTCCACCCCATCCCCGGCGTCGCCGAAACCTGGGACATCACCGACGGCGGGCGCACGTACACCTTCCATTTGCGCCACAACGCAAAATGGACCAACGGCGATCCCGTCACCTCGCAAGATTTCCTACTGTCCAACCAGCGCATCCTCCAGCCCGCGCTCGGCGCGCAGTACGCCAGTATGCGTTTCGACGACGTGCAGGTCGTCAACGCCCGCGAATACTACGACGGCAAGATCACCGATTTTTCCAAGGTCGGCTTCGAGGCACCGGACCCGTACACGTTCATCATCCGGCTGAAGAACCCGGCCGGCTATTTTCTTGGAATGCTCAACCACAACTCGTGGTACCCGGTCCACCTGCCGACGATCCTCAAGTACGGCAAGATGGACGAGCCTCTCAACCGTTGGACCAACACGAGTAATTTCGTCAGCAATGGCCCGTTCCGGCTCAAGATGTGGGCGGTCGAAAAGGAAGTCGTCGTCGAGAAGAACCCGACGTACTGGAACGCCGACATCGTCCGGCTCAAGGAAATCCACTATCTGAACACCGAGGACGTGGACACGGAGGAGCGTTCCTTCCGCGCGGGCCAGCTCCATTGCACCTACGAAGCGCCGCAGTCCAAGATCGACACCTACCGCGAACGCGCGCCGGAGTTCCTGCAAATCTCGCCGTACTTCGGGACGTACTTCTACCGCTTCAACGTCAACCATCCCGCCTTGCGGGACCGCCGCGTCCGCCGCGCGCTGGCGATGGCCATCGACCGCGACGGCATCGTCAAGAACGTCACGCGCGGCGGTCAGGCCCCCGCCCATACCTACGTCCCACCCAACCCCGAAGGCTACCTGTGCCAGCACGGCATCCCGACCGATTACGAAGGCGCACGCCGCCTGCTCGCCGAAGCGGGTTTCCCCGGCGGGAAGGGGTTGCCGCCGGTCGATCTGCTCATCAACACCAGCCAGAACCACCGCGATGTCGCCGAGGCCATGCAGCAGACCTGGCACGAGCAACTCGGCGTGGACGCGCGCATCCGCAACGAGGAATGGAAAGTGTACCTCGCCTCGCAGAAGTCGCTCAATTACTGCACCTCGCGCGCCGGTTGGATCGGCGATTACACCGACCCGTTTTCGTTCCTGAGTCTGTTCACCACCGGCAACGGCAACAACGATACCGGTTACGCCAGCGCCGAGTACGACCGGCTCATCGCCGCCGCCCACAATGCGCCCACCGACGCCGAGCGGCTGGCCACCTTCCAGCAGGCGGAAAGCGTCCTGCTCGAAGACGCGCCCGTCGCGCCGGTCTATTTTTACACGCGCGTGTACCTGCTCCAGCCGAGCGTGAAGGGTTGGTACAACAACATTCAGGACCGGCACATGCCGCAGTTTATCTATCTTGACGAAAACGCGGCGATGGAGTTTAAGAAGCTGCCGCTGGCGGATGCTACGTCACGGTAAGGGAAAACGGGATGCAAGCATGAACTGACCTGACCTATGTTCAAATTCATCGCGCGCCGCATCCTGGAGACGATCCCGGTGTTGTTCATCATCATTACGGGCAGTTTCTTCATGATTCATTCCGTGCCCGGCGGACCCTTCGACAGCGAGCGGCGCACGTCGCCCGAGATTCAGCACAACCTCGAAGCCTACTACGGCCTCGATAAACCGCTCTACCAGCAATACCTCATCTACATGGGCAAGCTGGTGTTCCATGGCGACCTGGGGCCGTCGTTCCGGTATCCCTCGCGCACGGTCAACGAGATCATCGCCGATTCGTTTCCTGTTTCCTTGGAACTGGGCTGTTACGCGGCGGTCATCGCGGTCTTCATCGGGGTTGCGGCGGGCATCATCGCGTCCCTGCGTCCCAACACGGCCACGGACTACGTGCCGATGGTGCTGGCGATGGCGGGCGTGTGCCTGCCGACGTTCGTGCTCGGGCCGCTGCTGGTCCTGTGTTTTGCGATGTACAAAGCCGTCGCGTTGCCGGCGGTCGCCCAGGTCGCGCTGATCGCGCTCCCCGCCGCCTTGCTGGCGTTCGCCGCGTGGCACTGGCGGAAGCGGCCTTTGCCGACGGCGGGAGGCTTGCTCGCGGGTGGGTTGTTGGGCTGGGGGCTGGTGCTGTTCATCATGAGCGATCATCAGTGGTTTTATCCGTCAGGCTGGAACTTCGCGCCCGACCGGGTACTGCCGGCGTTGACGCTGGGGATGTACTACGCGGCGTACTTCGCCCGGCTCACGCGCGGCGGTATGTTGGAGATTCTCAGCCAGGATTTCATCCGCACCGCACGTGCTAAGGGGGCGGGCGAGGGACGCGTCATCCTGCGGCACGCGATGCGCGGCGGGCTGCTGCCGGTGGTCAGTTTCTTCGGCCCGGCGCTGGCGGGACTCATCAGCGGGTCGTTCGTGGTGGAGAAGATTTTCCAGATTCCCGGTCTGGGTCAGCAGTTCATCACCTCCGCCACCAACCGCGATTACACGATGATCCTGGGCACGGTGACGTTCTTCGCCGTACTCATCATTTTCTTCAACCTGCTGGTGGACGTGGCACAGGTGTTCCTCAATCCGCGCCTGCGATTCGAGTAAACCCGCGCTCCCGCATCCTCGCCGCCCATGCTCGAACTCGAAGAGGTCAAAAAGGTCGCGGCACTCTCGTCGGCACCACCGGCCGAAGCGGCGGAACCCGAGTCCGGCGGCAGCCTGTGGCGCGACGCGTGGCATCGGTTGCTCAAGAACAAACTGGCCGTCGCCGGCGGCGGCTTCATCGTCGTGGTGGCGCTTGCGTGCGTGTGCTCCGGCCTGATCGCGCCCGACCCTAACGCGCAGGACCTGAACACCTACATCACCGGGCCCAGCCGCGCGCATTGGTTCGGCACGGACCCGCTGGGGCGCGACCTGTTCGCGCGCGTGCTGTGGGGCGGTCGGCTATCGCTGGCGGTCGGCCTGGTGGCCACGGCGGTGGCGCTGTGCATCGGCGTCGTCTACGGCACGGTGGCAGGATTTTTCGGTGGGAAAACCGACGCGTTCATGATGCGCGTCGTCGATATTCTCTACGCGTTGCCGTTCGCCATTTTCGTGATTCTACTGACGGTGTTTTTCGGCAGCAACCTGCTCCTGCTTTTCGCGGCAATCGGCGCGGTGGAATGGTTGACGATGGCGCGGATCGTGCGCGGACAGGTGCGGACCCTGCGCCGGATGGAATTCGTCGAGGCTGCGATTTCGCTGGGGCTGCGCAAGCGGCGCATCATCTTCCGCCACATGATCCCCAACGTGCTCGGGCCGGTGATCGTCTACACGACGCTGACGATCCCCTCCGTGATGCTGCTGGAGGCGTTCCTGAGCTTCCTCGGGCTGGGTGTGCAGCCTCCGAACGCAAGCTGGGGCGTGCTCATCCACGACGGCGCGGAAAAGATGGAAGATTTCCCGTGGCTCCTGGTCTTTCCCGGGTTGGCGTTTTCGCTCACGCTGTTTTCCTTTAACTTTCTGGGCGACGGCCTGCGCGACGCACTCGACCCGCGCGCATCCAAAGATTAATTAGCCGCAAAAGGCGAAAAAATCGCAAAAGGAAAACAAGCAACGAGCCGATTTTCTTCTCTTCTCCTATTTTGCGTCTTCTGCGCTTTTTGCGGCTAAAAATTCCTGCCTATGCCTTTGCTCGAAGTCGATCACCTGAGCGTTTCCTTCCACACTCGCAACGGAGTCACTCGCGCGGTCAACGACGTGAGTTTCCACGTCGAGAAAGGCGAGGTGCTCGGCATCGTCGGTGAATCCGGCTCGGGCAAATCCGTCACCTGTTACTCGTTGATGGGCCTCATCCCGCAGCCGCCGGGACGCATGGAGTCGGGCCGCGCGAACTTCGACGGCGTGGACCTGCTCGGCTGTTCGCGCAAGCAACTCGCTGACATCCGGGGCAAGCGCATCGCGATGATTTTCCAAGACCCGATGACCTCGCTCAACCCGTACCTGCGCGTGGGCGACCAGATCATCGAGCCGTTGATGATCCACGGCGGGGTCAGCAAGGCCGACGCGGTGCGAAGAGCACTGTCGGCGTTGCGCGAGGTCGGCATCCACGACGGGCAGAACCGGATGCGCGCGTACCCGCACCAGTTCAGCGGCGGGATGCGCCAGCGCGTGATGATCGCGATGGCGCTCATCGCCAACCCCGAACTCCTCATCGCCGACGAACCGACGACCGCGCTCGATGTGACCGTGCAGGCGCAAATCCTCGAACTCATCAAAAAACTCCAGCGCGACCACGGCACGGCGGTGGTGTTCATCACGCACGATCTCGGCGTGGTGAGCGGGTTTTGCGACCGTGTGCAGGTGATGTACGCCGGGCGCATCGTGGAGACGGCGGGCGTGGACGACGTTTTCCGCGAGCCGAAGCACCCGTACAACAAGGCGCTCCAACGCAGCATCCCCGCCATGCAGGCGAAGGGCGACGAACTCTACACGATCCGGGGTCTGCCGCCGGACTTGTCCAAGCCAGTTTTGGGTTGTCCGTTCGTGCCGCGTTGTGAGTTTGCCAAGCCCGAGTGCGAGACGCCGGTCCATCTGGAGACGGTGGCAGCCGGGCACGAGTCGGCGTGTACGCGTGTCCAGCAAGGCACGTTGCAGTTGGCCGAGACACCGCTGGAAGCATCAGACGCGGCGCACATCGACGAGGCGTTCACCCGCGCTGAAGGCATCGAAAATACATCATTTTAATTCATGCCCGACACCTTTCTCGAAGTCACCGACCTCAAGACGCACTTTCCCATCGAGAAAGGTTTCCTGTTCAAAAAGCAGGTCGGCACCGTCAAAGCCGTGGATGGCATCGACCTCGCGTTGCGCAAAGGCGAGGTGCTCGGGCTGGTTGGCGAATCTGGCTGCGGCAAATCCACCCTCGGGCGCACGATCCTCCAGTTGATCCCGCCGACCGCGGGCAGCGTCGTGCTCGGAGGGCGCAACCTCGCCGGGCTGAAAGGCTCCGCCCTACGCGACGCGCGCGGGGATTTTCAGATGATTTTTCAGGACCCTTACGCGTCGCTCAATCCTCGCATGACGGTGTACGACACCCTGGCCGAAGCCATCGGCGCGCACAAGGAAGTGTCTTTGCGAGACATGCCCAGGAAAGTATCGGAACTACTCCAGCGCGTCGGCCTGTCGCCGCGCTACATCCGCAAGTATCCGCACGAATTCAGCGGCGGCCAGCGCCAGCGTATCGCCATCGCGCGGGCGTTGGCGGTCGAGCCGCAGCTCATCGTCGCCGACGAACCGGTCAGCGCGCTGGACGTTTCCATCCAGGCGCAGATCATCAACCTGCTCATCAAGCTGACGCGCGAGATGAGCCTGACGATGATTTTCATCTCGCACGATCTGAGCGTGGTCAAACACATCTCGGACCGTATCGCCGTCATGTACCTCGGACGTATTGTGGAGGTCGGGCCGGCGGTAGAGGTGTTCGAGAAACCACTGCACCCGTACACGAAAGCACTGGTGAGCGCCGTGCCGATCCCTGATCCCACCCGCGAGAAGCACCGGCAGCGCATCATTTTGTCGGGCGATCCACCGTCGCCGATCAACCCACCGGTGGGCTGTACGTTTCACCCGCGTTGTCCCTACATGGTGGAGGCGTGCAAGGCGACATACCCGCCATTCGTCGAATACACGCCGGAGCGTCGGGCGACGTGCATCCGGCTGCACGAGATCAACCCATCCGCGCAGCCAGCAGAGAATTAGTCACAAAAAGCACAGAAAACACAAAAGGAAGAAAGAGGGTAAGCAGAACTCTCTTCCCGATTCTCCTTTTTTGTGTTTTCTGTGCTTTTTGTAGCTGAAATTCTATCGGCTGCCCGCGCCCTTGTTGCCTTTGATGACAATCTCCACGCGGCGGTTGAGCTTTTGCTGTTCGATGCTGCCGCCGTTGACGAGCAGGCGCGTCAATCCCATGCCACGCGTCTGGATGCGTACGGGGTCGATCTGCGCCTGTTCCGCCAGCCAGACTTTTACCGACTCCGCGCGCGCCTTGCTCAGAGCCAGGTTGTATTCGGGCGTGCCGAAGTTATCGGTGTGCCCTTCGATGATGAACGTCGCGTTCGGGTTGCGCTGCATGAGTTCGGCGAGCTTTTGCAAGCTGCCGACGGCTTCGGGCCGCAGATCGGCGGCGTTGTAATCGAAAAGTAGGTCGGTCGGCAACAAGATCGGCGCGGTCTTGGTGGTCAGCGGGCCTTTGGCGGAGAGGAGGCCGTCGAGATTGCTGAAGTTAGCCACGCCCGGGTTGGGGCCGGCGTTGGGCTTGCTGCCGTTGGTATTGCCGGTGACATCGAAGGACGGATGGCTGCTGGTGACGTTGGGTTTGCCGGCGAGGAGTTGGTCGGTGAGCGCCTTCAGGTCGCTGGGCATCGCCGAGGGATTGTTGTTGTCGGAGAGGGCTTTTTCGAGCGTGCGGGCCTGCTCGACGCGCGGTTTTTCCGTTGCCATCGTCTTGTCGGTCTCGGGCGCGGCGATGATGTCGTGCTGTTCCTGGAGGAGTTTCTCGTAATTGGGTTTGGTGTCGCCGCCAGGAATCTGGATTTCCGTCACGTCGGGTACGGGCTTGGTCGCCGGTTTCTCAGGTTCCTTGGGCTGATCGAGGGTCTTGGGATCGATGGTAGCCTGCTGGACCTTGAACACGCGCGAGGGCGGTCGGGTGTCGCGCGGCGCGGCGAAGCCGTTGAAATGCGTGACCCGCAGGAGATGATAGCCGCCAAAATGCAGCGCGGCGGTCAGCAGCAGGGCCGGAATGAACCAGCGTTCGACCGGACCGAGCCGGGGCGCGGCGTAGCGGCGGGAATAACGGGGAATGGCGGCCATGTAACGGGAAAGTGTAACCCGAAAAGCAGACGCGGGGAAGCTCGAACTAATGAGTCCAAACTTAGCGACAGAAGCAGCGGAGAAAAGCGTGGATTGCAAGGAAAACCCAACGGCCAGTCTCTATTCGCTGGAGCGCGTGATTGAGCCAAGCGGGTGAGTGCGCCTGCCGACCGCAGCTCAGAGGCCAACGGTCAGAAAGTAATAGATAGAGTCGTGTGCCTTGTCGTCTCTGGTGTAAGAGGCATGGAGGTCGAGATCGGGCTGGGTGTAGCGCCAAACCATCTCTGTGTCCGGATAGTCGAGCTTGGTGGCGCGCCACGGCTGGCCCTTGGAGCGGCGCAACAAAATCTCCATGACGCGTTTCTGGCCGACATCCTTGGTCCAGCTATACAGTTCTTGGACGGTCTTCCCATCGCTGGAGGTGGTCATGGCTCGCGGGACATCGGACGATGAAGAATGCACGGCGAGGTAAAACCAGGCTGCCGCGACAACCAAGGCAAACGCGCTGACGATGATCGTGAACTTCCGCATAGGTGTTCTGCTAACCTAACATGGGGTCATCCAGCCGATTTGCAGCAGGCCCGCAAAGAGGGACCGTTGGCCGCCGATGAGCCTCAGCCCGTCACGCCCCGCGCAGCCGCGAGACTTCAGGCAGACTGAGAATGCGTGATTTCAACTCCGCCGTCGGCAGGTTGCGGATCTCGTCAATCGTCACCGCGCGGGCCAGGTCGAATCGGCCCGACTTCGTGCGGCGCAACTCCTTCAAATGCGCGCCGACACCCAGTTCCGCGCCGATGTCGTGCGCGTACGTCCGCACGTAGAAACCCTTCGTGCACACCACGCGGAAATCCACGTCAGGAATCCGCACGTCCGTGATCTCGTGCGCGAAAACGTGCACGAACCGTGGCTCGCGTTCGACGACCTTGCCCTGGCGCGCGAGTTTGTAGAGCGGCACGCCGCCCTGTTTGATCGCGCTGACCATCGGCGGCATCTGGTAAAAATCCCCGTGGTACTTCTGGAACGCCGCGTCAATGCGCGCGCGGTCGATGTCCGGCGGGACAGGCCAGCTTTCGACGATGTCGCCGTCGCGGTCCTGGCTGGTCGTCGTCGTGCCGAGGGTCATCGTGCCGACGTATTCCTTGTCCTCGGACATGAGCAGTTCGGAAATCTTCGTGCCGCGCCCGAGCACGACGATCAGGAGACCCGTGGCGAGCGGGTCGAGCGTACCGCAGTGGCCGACTTTCTTGGTGTCGAGAAAGCGGCGGACGATGGCGACAACGTCGTGCGAGGTCATGCCGGGGGCTTTATCCACCAGCAAAACTCCGTCGGGGCCTTGGGACTGCATCATACTTGGGAAGGGGCTGACTACGTTTCGAGGGCCGCCAATCTCCACGCGGAATTGAATTTTGCAACCTGCATCGTCACAAGGTCCTGATGGCTCTCCGAGCCAGTCCCTATTTTGGCTTGGATGATCTCCGTGCGCACGAA
>CAZZYS010000156.1:0-10214 GCA_964658285.1 uncultured Verrucomicrobiota bacterium | reverse complement strand
CCCATCGCCTCTTCCAGCTTCCGTCGGTTGTCCGAGGCATCCTGCCCGACACCCCCGAGGCCCCGGCTGCCTTCCGTCAGGTTCGCCCGGAAGATCGCCGCCGCACTGAACGGCAGGAAATCGTGGTACGTCTGCGGGACCAGCTCCACGTCGCCTGCGTCGAGCAGTTCGAGGAAGCTGGTCCGCCGGGCCGCGATGGGCTCGCGCCGGGTGCGCCCGTCGTCCGTCGTCCGGTACGTGTAATAAGCGTAGCCGGCGTCGTGCAACTGCCGGTCGGTCCGTGGATATTCGCGTTTGAACTGCTCGACCCTGGCTTTCTTTGCGGCGGGATCGGCCTCGCTCTCGATGCCGTAGGCGTTGTACGCGGCCTCGCCCGCGACCGTCAGCGCGACGCCGCGCGCCTCGATCTCGCCGAAGCGGGCCTTGTGCTGGACGATCACGATGGGACTCGCGGCCAGCGCGGCCTCGACGCGGGCCATGTAAGCGGCCACGTCCTCGCCTTTTTGCAGTTCGAGCCGGGGCGCGCTGGCCTTCGTTTGCGACAGGGAAGCGGGGTCGCGCTCGAAGGCCGTCAGCACGGCGGGGTCCAGCGCGACAAAGACATCCTCGCCGGCGGCGATGCGGGCGATCTGGTTCAACTGGATTTGCACGCCGTCCTCCCGGATCGGCGGCCCCTGGATCACCGTCTGCATGGGGATGCCCGCCGCGTTGAGCTGGTCCACTGCGTCCTCGATGTCGAGCGCGCGCGGGGTCAGATGGTTCAGCACGGGCGATTCCAGCACGATGTCCGCCAGCGGGTCGCTGATCTGCCGCAGCCTGGAGTACAGCGCGAAGTTCACGACCTTGTCCTTGTGCATACTCAGCGCATCGACCACGAGCGCCACGAACTCCGGCGCGTCGTCCGCGTCCAACCCGCCCTTGTGTTCCGCCCGGTCGAGCAGGGCTAGCAGGGCGGGCGAAAACTTCGGGTAGAGCCGCCGGTTTTTTTCCAGTTCGGCGAGCACTTCCGCGCGGAGCGCCGGCGGGATCGAATCGGTGTGCAGCATCGAGCAAAACATGCGGAACGCGCTTTCCTCGACCGACCGGTCCGTCGAGCGGAAGGCCGTGGCGATCATCGGGAGCGACTTCGCGCCGAGGATCGTCATGTCGTAGAACTCGACCGGCACCATCCCCATCACCGCGAAAATCCGCGTGACGACGCGCATCTCCTCCGCGCCGGGCACGCGGATTGCGCCGTGTTTTTCCTCCATGAGCGTCTCCCGATGCACGTTCGGGTCGGGACGGCGGTCGAGTTGTTCCAGGTTGGAGGCCCGGACCGGGACCGTGAAGCGGTTGTACTCGGGCAGTTCGCGGCCGTACATCTCGGAAAAGCCGCGCGCGACGAGCTTGCGGATTTCAAAGGCGGGCAGGGTGGCTGGAGCGGTGGCGGTTTCGGAATACATGGGGGGGTCTCCTTCGGGTCAAACGCGGGAAATCGGCAACGACGCCAGGGTTTCGATCTGGCTCAGAAAGGCGGTGAACGCCGGGTCGCCGGCCTTCGGTCCGAGCTGGCGCAAGAAGATTTCCTTCGCGCGGGCATATTCCTCGGCCGCGCCCGTTTCCTGGTCGATGGCGGCCGACGCCGCATCGCACAGCGCGTAAAATTCCTCCCTCGCGGCGGCGGCGATCACGTCCTGAAACACCCGCCCGTGGCTGAAGCCGTAGACTGCCCGCAGCAGCGCGTGGTGCACGCCGATGGCCGGCGCGTCGTAGACCGAGTCCAGGTTCGCCTTCGCCAGCAGGGCCGCGAACGTTTCGGCCGCCGCGGCAGGCAGCACTTCGGCCGCGCCGGCCCGCAGATGGTCCGCGAAGAAAAGCCGGTCGGTCGGGCTCAACGGATTCTTGGCGAAGATGCCGTGGAAATACGCCTGCAACTCCCCCACCCCGAGCGTCCCGGGACGCGCCTGGACCCACTCGCCCAGTTCCCGGCCGCACTCCAGGGCGAGGTCCGGGATGTCGTGGTGCTGGAAATAGGTGAGCAGCGTTTTTTCCCACGCCGAACCGTGCGCGAGGTTGCCCGCGATCAACTCCAGCAGGTGCGGAAAAAGCTGGCCCGCGTACTCCACGCTGCTGTCCAGCGGGGTCAGGGCCGGGAGGTTTTCGATCTCGATCACGTCCACGTCGCCCACGCGAACGGTGGCGTCCCCGAACTTCGTGGGGGTGGACAGCCCGAAAATGGGGTTGTAACTGAGGTCGTTGCTCACGTCCGCGACGACGGACAGACGGTGCGGCGCGGCCGGGCCGACGACCATCTCCCGGGTCAGGAAGGGCGGGCCCGGTTGCGATAAGAAGACGCAGTTGCACACGATGTCGTAGGTCAGGAAGGCCGGGAACGGCCCGCCCGCCCGGGTTTCCGCCCGGCCCCACCGGGTCGTCTCGATGCCGAGCGCGGCGAACAACGCGGCGGCCCCGCGTCCCGACCGGCCGTTCGCGCCGACGACCAGCGCCCTTGGCAGACGGCCAATTTGCGCCAGCTTGCCCCGGAGTTCGTCGATAAATTCCTGCCGGCTCAGGTAACAACAGGGCAGCGCGTATGGCGGCGGCGCGCCCGTCTGTTTGTCCGCCCAGATGCGCACGGCGGCGATGGCCCCCGCGAACCCGGCGGAATAGCTGAAAGTCGCCACGCGCTGGCCCTGCGCATCGACGAGGTATTCCAGATCGAGCAGCGTCCCCCGGCCGAGGGCGAAGCGGCGCATCGTCACGGGCGCGTGCGACTGCCCCTTGAAGACGTGCGCGAAGTAGATGTGCCGGTGCCGCAACGCCAGGTTATCGGCGGTGATCTCCTCTTGCAGCACCTCCTTGATGCCGAGGACGAACGCCCCGTCCGGCGCGTCGTGCCAGGTGCCGGGGGCGGCGAGGGTCGCGCCGTGCGCGCGGTAGGCATCGTCCGGGAAAACGCGCGCGGGCGAGCTTTCCACGGTCACCCGGTGCCCGGCCGCGACGAGCACACCGACCTGCTCCGGCGTGATCGGAGCACGTCGTTCGTCAGGTTTGTACTCATGGCGCAACCAGAGATGGGACATAAGGAGTTTTCGACAACTCGCCCGATCATCGCTGTCGGGAGCAGCATCCCCGTGTGTGCATTAACCCGGAACCTCCGGTCGAGCAAGTTTCCTGCCCTTCCCGCCGCGCGGGCCGGAGCGAATAAAGCCTTGACGCCTGCCCGCGAAAAACGAGGTTTTCACTGGCCGCGCGCGGCTGAGGAGCCCCCCCGCTTGGAACCGGACCGTCCCAGAAAAATCGTGATCGTCGGTGCTGGCCTGATGGGTGCCGCCGCTGCCGACCGTCTGTCCGCGCTGGCCCGCGAGTCCGGCGCGGCCGTGCGGGTGACCGTGCTCGAACGCGGCCAGGAAAACGCCCCCGCTGGCAGCAGCGCCGGGGAAACCCGCATCTCGCGCAAGACGAGTTTCGAGAACGCCGACGTGATCCCGGCCATGACCGTGCGCTCGAACGCCGCCCTGTACGCACTGGGCGCGGTGGAGCCTTCCCGGACCGTCATCCTCGGGAACAATCCGCGCTACATCGACGGCGCGATCCGGGCGGCGGCAAGCTGCGGGGTCGCCCACGCGCCGGTGGCCGATCTGGCCAAGTCGGTTTCCTACGTCAACACCGACGGCCTGCGCGGCCTGGTGGAAGCCCCGATGGACGCTTCCGGCGACGGCTCGGGCATCATCAACCCGCGCGTGGCGATCCAAAAGTTGCTTGCCCGCGCGGCGGCGAACGGGGTGGAGGTACGGCACGGCACGGCGGTGCGCGCGCTCGTCGAGCGGGGCGACGGCACCTTCGAACTCACGCTGGACCACGACGAAACGCTCCTCGCCGACAGGGTGATCGCGGCAAGCGGCGTGTGGAACGACCCGCTGGCCGGAGCGGCTCCTCCCACGTCGCTGCACACCAAGGCGAAGATATTGAAGGTGTTCTGGTTCAAGCTCCAGCAAGGCATCGAGTTGGGCGACTTTCCCAACTTCATTTTCAAGATCAAGGGCGGGGAGGATTTTGCCGCCGCCCATCCCGGTTTTGCCACGGCGCATCCGGGTTACGATTTCAGTAAGACGACGACGGAGGAAGGGTTCTATCTGCTGCGCGAAAGTCTGCCGGATGGCGCTTACCTAAAAGTGGGTCATTATCAGCCCACGCCCCTCATGAAGGAACAGGCGGATGCGCTGCTGGCGCGCGAAACGATCACGGCGGAGCACGGGGCGTTCGTCGCGGGTTTCGTGCGAGAGTTTTTCCCGGGTCTCGCGCCGCACCTGGAGCGCGCCGACGCGCCGAGCTTCACGCGGACGTACCTGGAGAGTTTCGCCAACGACGCGATGCCCATCATCGGTCCGAGGTCGGCGCGCAGCCACGTCGTCGTGATGACCGGCTTCAGCGGCATCGGGGCGAAATTCGCCGTCGAGGCGGGCGCGTACGCCGCGCTCTACGCGCTGGGCCAGGCGGAACGCATCCCGCAGAATGCCCGGACGCTCTTCGCGCCGGACCGGGAATCGCTCCGGCCCAAGCTGCCGACGACCTGGCGGGTCAACGGACGCCTGGGCGCGCCGGGGCCGGACGGCACGGTGCAATCCCCGCCGTGCCTGGACCTGGGCCTGCTCGGCGAAAAAGCGGCGCGACTGTACCGCAACGGCTATCCCGCCAACGCCGGCATCCCCGAGGCGCGCGCCGCCGTCGCCCACCTTTTCAACCGCTACCAGTCGGACCGGCAAATGCCCGGCGAGGCCGTCGATCCCGAACAGGTTTACCTCGCCACCGGCGGCGTGACCGACGCGATCCAGATCGCCATCGACCACGCGCGGTCGAGGTTCACGGCGGCGGCGACGCCGCGCGCGCTGCTGATCGTGCCGATCTACCATCTCTATCTCGGCCAACTCCGCGAGAACGGTTTCCTGACCGATTACGCGGATAGTTCCGACCGGTTCGACGAAGCGGCGAACACGCTGACCCGGCGCACCGACGACGAAATCCTGGCGGACATCCGCGCGCGGATCACGCCGGAGACCTGCCTCGTCTTCATCAATTCCCCGCGCAATCCCGACGGGAAAATCTACCGCCGCCGTTTCCTGGAAGGCGTGCTGTCGATCCTCGACGACTACCCGGCGCTGCGGATCGTCAGCGACACGATCTACAAGGAAGTCGCCCCGCGCGAGGAAAACGTGACGACGCTCTACGGCCTGGCCACGCGCGCGCAACGCCGGCGAATCTACGAGGTGGACGGCACCAGCAAGTCGGTGGCGAAGACGATGGACCGCGCGGCGTGGCTGCTCAGCGGCGCGGAAAACGTGGCCGAAATCGCGGCGGTCAGCCACCTGAAGCGCGGCCGGCCGGCGCTGCCGCAGATGTTGCAGATCGTGTCGATGGATGAGTATCTGGACCGGAGCGCGCCGGACTACCTGCGGCAAAATTCCGCGATGTACGCCGAGAAGATGCGGTACGTCGGCGCGGCGGCGGCGCAGGTCGCCGGTTTGCACGCGTCGCCGCATCTCGGCGCGTACTACGGCTACCTCGATTTTCGCGCGGTCGATTTCGGGATTCCCATGACCGCCGCCGAAAAGGAAAACGCGGTGGTGGACGCCCTGACGGTCAAAGGCATCGGTGTTTTCGCGGGTTCCACCTTCCGGCACGCGGGGACGATCCGTTTCAACTGTTCGTTCAAGAACGCGAGCCTGCGCGACATGATGGAAGTGATCGTCGATACGTTCGAGGGTCTGGGCGCGCGGGTGGTGCGGCGGGAAATCCCGCTGCCGGAGATCGATGTGCCGATCTACGATTTTCGTCCGTATCCGGTCGGCGTCCTTTCCACCCAGAGGCCCGCCACGGCCTGACCTCATTCCCTTATGCAAGCCCCCGACATCAAGCCACAGGTCGAAGAGATTTTCGCGCGCCACGGCCTGACGGAAAAGCTGCGTGGCGACCTGCTGGTCACGACCCCGCTCACCGGAGAGCAGATCGCGGCGGTGGCGACCGATCCGGCCGGGGCGGTCCACGCGATGGTCGCGCGCTCCGTCGCGGCCCAGGCGCAATGGAAAATCGACCGGGACACCCGCGTGGAATTCCTGAAATTCCTCGCGGGCAAAATGACCGAAAGCGCGGCCGACCTGTCGAAGCTGGTGCACTACGATTCCGGCAAGAGCGTCCGGGAATCCGCCGGCGACGTGGCGAGCACGGTGACGCTCATCGAGACGACGATCAAAGCCGCATTCTACGAACCGCTGTCCAGCGGCGCGGAGCGTTCCAAGGAGTACACCCCGCTGGGGGTCGTCGCGATCATCGAGCCGTTCAATTTTTTCAGCATCAAGCTGTGGACCGGCATTCCGGCCTTGCTGGCGGGCAACACGGTGGTCTGCAAAGCGTCCGAGAACGCGTCGCTGCCCACGATCCTATTCGCGGAGATCGTGCGTCGTGCGGCGCGGGCGTTCAACGCGGGCCGCACGGAAGACCTCGTGCCCGAAGACATTTTTTTGGTGGCCGTCGGCGGCCCGGAAGTGGGTAAGGCGCTGGTCGCCGACGCGCGGGTCGCCAAGGTGGTCGTCACCGGCAGCATCGCCGTTTGCGAGCAGGTGAAGCAAGCGGACGCACGTCTCGCCCGAGAGGCCAGGGCGTTGACGGAAGGCGGCGCGGCAAATTTTGTGATCGTTTCCGACCGGCACGACGGCATGACGCGGACGGCCTACGTCGATTTCGTGGTCGGCGCGGTCCTCAAGTCGGTGCTGCCGTACGCTGGTCAAAAATGTATCGGCGCACGGTTGCTGGTCGTCCATGAAGACATCCACGGTGATTTCGTCCGGGCCGTGCGGACCCGGATCGAGGCGTTCGCCAGGGACTGGAAGGTCGAAAACGCTTTCGCCGAGGAGAATCCGTTCGAGTTTAGTCCGCTGATCAATGTGCGCGCCGGCGAGCGTTTCCAGTGGGCTTTGCAGCAAACGGTGGCCCAGGGCGGCGAGTTGGTCGGTGGCGAACGGCTGGAGGGTGAGCGCTATCCCGAAGCGCACTATTATCGGCCGGCGTGCGGACTCTTTTCGGCTCCGGTGCCTTTGTTGGACGAAGAAATCTTCGGGCCGTATTTTGCGATGGTTCCCTACGCGGGCGATGTCTCGGCGGCGTTGCGGCTGGTGCAGAAGCCGAACGCGAAGTTGGTGAACGCTTATTATGGATCGGACCAGTCGGAGGCGAAAATCTTCAAGCGAAAAAACGAGGCGGGTTTTACCTTGATCAATACACCACAGGGTACGGGCCTGCTGCCGCCCTACGGTTTGGGTTTCGGAGGGAACGGTTTGTCCGGTCAGGGCGAGAGTTTCGCGCGCGACCCGGAGTCGATCTTTGTCAAACCGGGCGGCGACATCAGGCGTTGTGTCACTTTCCGGCTCCCGGCTGGTTAGAGCGTTTCGTTTGTTTGTAGCGGCGGGCGACGGGTAAACAACTTTCTCTGTCATCCTGAGGCGCAGCCGGAGGACCTCCCCCGGGGGTACTCGCGTCCCTCCCGCTTTTGGTCAGGCGTGCGACCAGGGCCGGGCGGGCACCTTGGTGCGAGGTCCTTCGGCTGCGCCTCAGGATGACAGAAAATTTGAAAGGGCACGCGCGTTCCCACGGGCAAACGAAAAACGCGGGTAGAGCGTCACCCTATGGGACGAGCCTGCCCTACCATCTGGAGCCGCCGCGCCACGGTCCACGATTGGTGCTGGCCAGACCCCTTTTGTCCGACGCAAAGGCACCTGCCATCGAGCGTCAGCCGTTGCCCGGCTTGGCTCTGTCGATCTCTGTCACGGAATTATCACAACGTCCCACTTGGGATACGCGTTGCCCGGGTTTTAGCTCGCTGTGTCCGGTCGCTCTTCTTTTTGCCTTCGCGTGAAGACGGGAGCGGCTGTGAAGCACCTTGCACCGATACCTTCCCATCATCCCATGTTAAAACATTGTCGCTCGCCCTTCGCCCGCTTCTCCGCGGTCGGCCTACTCGGGCTCTCCACGGCTTCGCCCGTCCTGGCCCGTCCTCCAGCCATGCCCGCGCCGGTCACCGCGGCCCCCGCGGATGCGCTGTCGAACATCGACCACATCATCGTCGTCTACCAGGAAAACTGGACGTTCGACGGCCTCTACGGGAGTTTCCCCGGAGCCAATAACCTGAGCAAGGCCAGCGCCGCCTCGACGACCCAGATCGACCGTCTCAACGGCAGTCCCCTCGCTTCCGAAGCCGGCGGTCTCTACAACAACCCCGCCTACGTGCCCTCGGGCGCGCCGGCCACGACGGCGCAGACCACCAACCCGCCGCCGCCGCTGACCACCGACGCCGCCTCGGGCGTCGCCGATCCGCGCTTTCCCAACGGCCTGAACACCGTGGTGCCCTACAACATCGTCGCCAACGCGCCCTCGGCCGACCCGACGACGATGACCGGCGACATCTACCACCGCTACTGGCAGGAGCAGTTCCAGATCGCGGGCACCACTTCCATCAACGGCACCGACGGCAAGCTGGGCAGCAACAGCGGCTTCGTGACCTGGAGCGATAACCCGGGCCTCGTCATGAGCAGCTACGACGCGACCGACCTGCCCGAGGGTCTCCTGGCCCAGCAGTACACGATCTGCGACAACTTCTTCCACTCGGCCTACGGCGGCTCGTACCTGAACCACCAGTGGCTCATCGCGGCGGCGACCAACGTGTACAACAACATGCCGACGAGCAACAACGGCAACATCGCCTACCTCGACGCCAACGGCGTGTTCGTGCTCAACGCCAGCGGCACCGCGGCGGGCAAGTACGTGCGTGACGGCAGCATCACGCCGGTCAACGGCGACGTGCTCTCGGTCACCTACAACGGCCTCGTCAACACGTCCATCACCGTCGGCGGCGCCACGACGAACAACGCCCCGACCGGCTACTCGGCGGCTTATTACAATGCCGCCGCCTACGACAAGCACTACGTCGTCAACACGACCCGCTCGGTCAACCTCGCCGGCAACGGCGAGCTCGGCATCCCCGGCTACACGACGGGCACCACGCTCGTCTCGCTGCTGCCCTCGCAAAACGACAGCAACCCGGCCAACGCCAACGGCGATACCCGCCCCTACATCCCGAACATCGGTGACACCCTGAGCCAGCAGAACGTCAGTTGGAAATGGTACTCCGGCGGCTTCGACCTCATCAAGGCGTACAGCGGCTCGAACCCCGCCGTGACCACCAGCCCGAGCTACAGCAGCGTCAACGCGTCCAACCAGTTCCAGTACCACCACCAGCCGTTCGTCTACTATGATAACTACGCGCCCTTCGACACGACGAACATCGTGCCGACCGCGTACGTCGGTGGGTTCGCGGGCTACGGCACCACGGGCCTGACCGCCGGCCAGAGCGGCGTCACCCGCGCGCAGAACTCCGCGGCGCACGTACAGGACGAGCAGCACTTCTTCGACGACGTGTCGAACAACACGCTGCCCTCGGTGTGCTTCATCAAGCCGGTGGGCGTGAACAACGAACACCCCGGCTACTCGGCGCTCCAGTTGGGCCAGCAGCACGTCGCCAGCATCGTGCAGGCCGTGCAGAATAACCCGGCGCTCTGGGCGCACACCGCCATCATCATCACCTACGACGAACACGGTGGCCGTTGGGACCACGTCACGCCTCCCGCGCGCGACATCTGGGGCCCCGGCGAACGCGTGCCTTGCATCATCATCTCGCCCTTCGCCCGCAAGGGGTTCGTGAACAGCACGCAGACGGACACGTCTTCGATCCTCTCCACGATCGAGGCGCGCTTCGCCAACGGCACGCACACCAACGCGGTCACGGCGGCGGCCCCCACGTTCTCCAACGTGTTTACCTCGCTCGACATCGAGCGCGGCGGCTACACGGTGAACCACCGCACGAACAAGGTCACGCAGACCGTCACGGTGACGAACCTCGGCAGCACGACCGCCTCCGGCCCGGTGCAACTCGTGCTGGATAACCTCACCAACACCACGCTGACCAACGCCACGGGCACCACGGCCAACAACCCGCCCGCGAGCCCGTACATCACGGTGAGCAGCGGCGACCTGGCCGCCGGCGCGACCGCGACGGTGACGTTGCAGTTCGCCATGCCCAGCAGCGGCGGCATCGGCTACACCGCGCGCACGGTGACGGGCACCAACCCGTAATCCGCCTTCCGCACAAACCCCGAGCCGCGCAGCGTCCCATCCGCTGCGCGGCT
>CAZZYS010000155.1:0-10429 GCA_964658285.1 uncultured Verrucomicrobiota bacterium | reverse complement strand
ACTCGCCCGGTACGCGAGAGTAGATCCGACTGTCGTTAGATCAAGCGGCGCGCGAGCTTCCGGCAACTCGCGCCATTCGACACCGCAGTATGCGCTGAGAATGGCGTTCATCCGCAACGCCTCGGAAAGAGTTTCGCGCACGGCCGCCGTGCAATGAATCCGCAGCGCTTCCCGATGCTCGCGCAACAAAAATAACCCGAGAACGTGATCGAGGTCGGCGTTCGTGAGCAACACATCGCGGACGGGCGTGTCGCGTCGACGTAGCCCTACCGGGTGCAGCGCGGGAAACGAGGCGATCTGTGCCCGGAGGTCGGGCGATGCATTGATGATGAGCCACGGACCGCCGCCCATCCGAACGGCTAGGCTCGATTGCGTTCGCGCGGGGATGGTTCCGCACCGTGCGGCGGCGCAGTTCGCACACGCACAGTTCCACTGCGGCAGTCCCCCACCAGCCGCCGTTCCCAGCAGCCGGATTTGGATGGTCCGCTCCTCTTTCGGCAGGTTAGACCGCCCCGGCGTAGCAGGTGCACTCAAAGAAAATCATCACGTTCTTGGCGGCAGGCTTGATCCACAGTTTTTTCTGGGTCGGTTTCATGGCGGTTCGTGTTTTTCTGCCCTCAGCATGATGCGTCGCCCGGTGTGCCGCAAGAAGTTTCGAGCCAAATTCCAGAAGCTCCGATGCGTATCAGGGCACACATGGCACGAAAGCCATTCAGTCGGGATTTTCGGTCCAGACCGCCTGCCGTGCGATGGGAAAACGGCGTTGCTGGAACGTCGTCCACCCCGCTCGCCGTGCCAGCGTGTGCAACTCGCCGTAGCTGAACGACCGCCGCACCGACACCCGGGCGTCGTACTTCGTCATCGGCTCGCGGTACAACACGGCGGTCAGCAGCCACACGCCGGCCTGGGCGAGGCGGCTGCGTTCGAGGTCGGCCACCAGCGCGGCGCGGCGGGCCAGTTCACGACACTTTTGCAACACGCGCACCGCATCGTCTTCGGAGAAATGGTGCAGCGCCAGCGAGCAAAACACGAAATCGTACGCCCCCGGTTCGCCTGGGACGTTCAGCGCGTCGCCTTCCCGGAAAACGATCTCCGGGTAGCCGGCGCTCAGGCGGCGGGCGATTTCCACCGTCGAAGCCTGGTAATCAACCGCCTCGATCCGCAACGTCACGCCGTGCGCCCGTGCCCAGTCCACCATCAGGCGCGGGATGTCGCCCGACGCCGTGCACAGGTCGAGCACCCGGTAACTTTCCCCCGCCCGGAACCAGCGCCGTAAAAAACCACGCACCAGCCGGTGACTGCCGAAATGCCGGTTGATGCCGACGAGGTTGGCGAGGTCGATTTCCAGTTCGCGCGTCACCGGCTGCGGACGGTCCATCAGTTCCGGCCGGGCCGGATCGAATTCGCGCGGAAACATCGGTGGAAGCCGGTCGCTCACGCCAGCGCCAGGAACGCGAGCATCCGCCCCGTGCGGCCTTTTTCCCGGCGGTAAGAGTAATAGCGCTCGAGTGCGGCGGCCGTACACGTCCCGCAGTCGTGCACCTGTCGCACCCCGGCCGCGCGGCATTGCGCCAGGACCTCCGCGGCAAAATCTACTTCGTACCACGGCGGCCGGATGCAGGGGCCGAGTTGTGCGACGACGTTCTCCGGGCGGACGCCGAAGCGTTCGGTCATCGTGCGGAGGGCGACGGTGGCAATGCCCAGTTCCGTGCCCTTGCGGCCCGAATGCACGAGGCCGATCACGCGCCGCACCGGATCGATCAGATACAGCGGACCGCAATCAGCGACGTAGATGCCCAGGCACACGTCCGCACGGTCCGTGACGAGGCCGTCCACCGCCGGCAGCGGTCCCGCAGGCAGCGCTTCCCCGGCGGCCACGACCGCCACGGCGGTCCCGTGCACCTGCTGTGCCGTGACGAACGCCCGGTCACCGAGTTCGAGCCCGCGCAACGCGTCCCGGTGATGCGCGTCCAGGCGTGCCAGCACCGCCGCGCGGTCGGCGACCACCTCCACGCCGGGCACGCGTCCGACAAACCCATGACGCACGGGCAACTCCCGCAACGCCGCGAACTGCTCGACGGACGCGGCGGCGGTCTCGGTGTCCATGCCCGGGGCAGCGCAGATCAACGGTCTTCCAGCAGGTAGTCGCGCTCGCCGACGGGCTTGCGCGGTTTGCCGTTGGAGTTGCCGTTGGCATCGGTGCTGCCGGCGGCCCTATCGTCGGTCGCCGCATTCATTTTCCGCTGGAGCGGACGGCCGGAACCGCGCACCTTCGTGTCCGGCGTTTTGACGGCACCGAGCGACAGTTTCTTTTCACCGGACGCCGACCCGGTCTGGTCCGCGCCGGTCGGGTGGCGGCGTGAGGTCAGCGGATCGTCGAACGCCTCGTCGTAGACCGTGCTCGTGCCCGTGACGTGTTCGTAATTGCTCAACGTCACGGCGTATTGATAACGCGCCTGGAGTTCGGTCGTCTGCGCGGCGAGCAACTGTTGCTGGGAGGTCAGCACGTCGAGCTGCGTGCCCGCGCCCGCCGAAAGCCGCGCCTGCGAGAGGCGGACGGCTTCCTCCGCCTCGCTGACGTTGAGCACCTGGCTGGCGATCAATTCCTTGTCCTGCTGGAGCGTCAGGTAGTTGTTCTGGATGTCCTGCACGACGCCGTTCACGTCGTCCAGATAGGTGATCCGCGCCTCGCGCAACGACGCGTTGGCCTGTTTCGTGCGACCGTAGGTGGCGAGGCCGTCGAAGATGTTCCAGTTGAAGTTCGCGCCGTAGAACCAGCCCGTGAGCGTCTGGCCGAGGTCGTCGCTGATCGAGTTGTTGCGCGCCTCGAAGCCTCCCTGCGCCACCAGCGTCGGCTGGTAACCGGCGGTGGCGATGCGGATTTGCTCCACCTGGGCGAGGATGTTGAGCCGTTGCTGTTTGAGCAACGCCCGGTTGGCCTTGCCGGCGGCGACTCCGGCCACGGGATCGAAGTTCTGCGGATGGTAATCGAGGTTGCCGATGAGCTTGATCGGCGAGTTGCGCTCCTGGATCGGGCCGTACTCGATGCCCAGCACGCGCGCGAGGCCGATGTAGCCCAGGTTGAAGGTATTCTGGGCGTTGATGACGTTTGGCCGCTGGTTGGCGACCGCCACGCTGGCCTGGAGCACGTCGAAACGCGGCACCGTGCCGGCCTGGAAACGATTCTGCTGGTCGTTGAGCTGGCTCTGGAGCAGGCGCAGGTTTTCCTGTTGGTTGGCGATGTTCGCCTGATCGTACAGCACCGTGTAAAAGTCGGTCTTCACGGTGTTGATCGTTGTGTCCACGGTCTCCCGCAACGCGTAGTAAGCGGCGTCGCGCAGGAAGCGGGCCTGCCGGATCGAGGGCGGGATGGCCGCGTTGTAGATCGTCTGCTGGACCTCGACGGTGATCGTGTAGGATTTATCGTTGATCGACTCGCCGCTGCCGCCGAAAAGCGCGCTGAGCGGGATGGGTTGTCCCGGCGTGTTCGTCGCGGTATTGACGGTGACGAGGCTCAGGTTGTTGATGTTCGTGCCCGTGCCGATGGCGCCGGTGCCCGTGCCCGTGCCCGTGCCGATGGTGCCCGTGCCGGTCGTGCCGGTCCCCGTACCACTGAGCAAAGAGCTGCTGCCGCCCCCCGATCCGCTCGTGGTGAGCGATTTGTCGGTCTGGTTGAAGGTCCCCGTCGCGATGAGGTGGGGAAGGGCCGCTGACCGGACCTCGATGAACACCCCTTGCAGCCGCTGGATTTCCTGCAACTGATTGAGGATTTGCGGGTTGCGGTGCAGGGCGATGTCGATGGCATCGTCGAGCGTGAGGTGGCTCAGACGCGAGGCCAGGGTGGCATCGGTCGGCGTGGGACGGCGCGGGGTGTCGCCGCTGCGCGCGGCGGTCGGCACGAAAGTGGCGGCGAAAACGAGGGCGGCGACACGGGCCGCGCCAAAACAACGATTCTTCATGACTTGCTTCTGGATGGCTGCGCTTGGACAACACGCTGGACCTTGCGGTAGACCTGCAACCACGCACGCTGTTCGGCGGGCGTGAGATGGGTCATGGTCGTGTTGAGGTTATGGATCATGTCATCTTTGATGTGGCCGACAAGCGCGGAACCTCGGGGCGTGATGTTCACGAGCACTTTGCGGCGGTCGTCGGTCGCGTGGGCGCGCTCGACGTAACCGAGGGTTTCCAGGCGGTCCACGAGGCCGGTGGCGGCGGCGGTGGTGTGGCGCATCCGGGCGGCGATCTCGGACATCGTCAGCGCCTCGCCGCAGTTGAGCCCACCCAACAGAAAAAATTGCGCGAAGGACACGTTCCCGTGCGACAACTCGCACGACAGGTTGGTCAGGAAACAACGCTGCAGGTAGAGCAGGATGTCGGCGAGTTCGCCCGTGTCCACACACGGTGGCGACGTTCGGGAAATCGGTTCGACCGGCAGGCTCATCTTAAAATCCGGCGTGACCGGCAGATAATCAATGGCCTTAAATATCAGTTGCCCTAATGATGTCAAGGGGCGGTGGCGGATTCGACAAATCGCTACGAACCGCCCGTTTCCCAGAGCAACGCCTCGACCGGCGCGCCCGCCGGCACGGTGATGCCCGGCTCGGCCCGCACCAACGCCCGGCTGCGGCTCAGGGCAAAGAGGGCGTGCGACTCCTGTTGTCCACTCGGCGCAAAACGTCCGGCGGCGTCGAGTGTGCCGCGCAGGTAGTGAGGGCGGTCGCCCTCGTTGGCGAATCCGACGGCCGCCGTCGCCGGGAACGCAGTGAGCGGAAGCGCCTCGTCCGCGGCCCCGGCCACCCGCAGCAGCGCCGGACGCACGAAAAGCACGAACGTCACGAACGCCGAGACCGGGTTGCCAGGCAGTCCGAAAACGTGGGTGGTCCCGCCGCCCCCACCGTGGCGGCCGTAGAGGAACGGTTTGCCCGGCCGGACGCGGACGCGCCATAGATCGAGACTCGCTCCGGCGGCGGCCAGGCGTTCCTTGACAAAATCCCGCTCGCCGACGGAAACACCGCCCGCGATGACGAGCGCATCGTGCGAGCCGAGTCCGGCGGCGAGCTTGGCGTCGAGGTCGTCGCGGTCGTCGCGGGCGCGTTCGAGGATCGTGACCGCCGCGCCAAAGGTGGCAGCCAGCGAGGCGAGCAGGACGCCGTTGCTTTCGTAGATTTCGCCGGGGCCGAGAGGTTGACCGGGCGGGCGGAGTTCGTCGCCGGTGGCCAGGATGGCGACGCGCGGGCGGCGGCGGACGGCGGCGGTGGCGAGACCCTGGGATGCCAGCAGGCCGAGGCGTCCCGGCGTGAGCCGGTCACCGGCGGCGAGGATGCGTTGACCTCGCGCCAGATCGCCGCCCGTCCGCCGGATGAACTCGCCCGCGGCGACGGGCTCCTTGAGCACGATCACGTCTCCCGTGCGCTCGACATCCTCCTGCATGACCACCGCTCCCGTGCCCACGGGCACCGGCGCGCCGGTAAAAATGCGCACCGCGCCGCCCGGTTCCACCCGCAAACCGCGGTCGGGGCCGGCGGGCTGTTCGCCGCGCACGGTCAGCCGCGTGCCGGCCGCCAGCGGACCCGGTTGTTCGTTCATGCCGACGGCGTAACCGTCCATCGCGGAATTATCGAAAGCCGGCAGAGCGTGCGTCGCGATCCGATCACCCGCCGCGAACCGCCCGAGCGCCTGGAGCAGCGGGACCGTTTCCTCTTCCAGCGGGGAGACGCACGCCAGGATTCGTGCGCGGGCCTCGTCTTCGGTCAGCATGTTTGCGAGGGTCATCGCGGGGGCGGGAGCGGCGGCTCGGCGCGGAAATCCGGCGCGGTGGGCGGGGACGGAGAAGCTGGTGGCGAACTCTGGGCCGCAGGGATCGCGGTATGACCGGGAGCCGTGTCGATGAACACGTCGTCGCCGACGTGCGGCTCACCCGCCGTCACGTCCGCGACCACGAACGGCGGACGGCGTTCGTGGGAAACCCGCAAGGTGCCAGTCACGCTGCCCGCCGCACGGCAAACCAACGCCTGACCGTCAACGAGTGTCGAAACGGGCTGGAGGGCCGGTGTCTGGACGAGGACGAAGCGTTGGCCCGTGCCGATGACATGAACGGTTCCCAGACGTTCGCCGAAGGCCGGCCGGGCCGCGGGCGTCGGCGTGGCCGCGCTGCGGTCCGCCGTGCCCGGCTTGTTGGCCGCCGGATTGCCGGCCCGGTGCGGCAGCCGGATGCATCCACTCGTGAACAGGAGCGCGGTCAACGCGCAAAAACAGCCGCCCGCAAAGCGGTGCAACCGCAGAGAATTCGGTTCGGGGCGAGGAAGGCGTCGGGCAAACATGGAGATGGGGAAACCGAATAAGCTCCCGACCACGGCGGGGTGTCAATGATTCTTCATTGACCACGGCCCCCGCCATGCGATAGCTTGGAATCTCGCGCCAAGTGCAAGGCAGGGCGCAATCCTTCCAGGTGAGGTGGCTGAGTGGTCGAAAGCAGCGCTTTGCTAAAGCGCCGTAGTCCAAAAGGCTACCGAGGGTTCGAATCCCTCCCTCACCGAGTTCCTGTGAACGAGCATCTTGCAAAAGATCGAGGCCAAACTGCGAACATTTCTAAAGCGTTTTTCGCTTGCTCGTGGCGGCAAGGCAGCGGGCAAACACCTTTTCTCTGTCATCCTGAGGCGCAGCCGAAGGATGACAGAAATTTAGAAGGGCACGCACATGCCTACAGGCAAATGAAAAGCGCCGTAGGCACAAGTTTTTGAGGGCCTGTGGTGTTCATGGATGTCCTTGGAATGACGCTGGCCCTGGACTGGACTGCTCTCTCGCAATCTATTGCCGTTCCCCCCTGCAGCCCGCTCCCGTCTTCAGCCCCCCCTTGCAGAAGATGCAAAACGAACACCGTGGGGGCGACGACCAAAATGATGCGGACGTGTCCACCGGCGAGATGCAAGGCAAATCCAACCCTGCCGAAATCTCTGCCGCTGCCAACGGATCAACTTACCGTCACCGCACTCGAAGTCTGGCAGGTTCGGCACAGGACCCTTTGCCTGAACCGCTTGCTGTTGAACCGGCAGAAAGCGACCACCTTGGAATCAACGGGACTTTTGCATTCGTGGCAGGCTGGCCCTGAAACGGTTTCCAACGACTCACGGACGGGCTTCGGTTCGGAGAACGCCGTCTGACACGTTCTGCACAAAATCATTCTTCCGAAGCGTTTTTCGTGAGAGCGGCAGAATGCAATCACTTTGTCTTCCACAGGCGTGTGGCACCGCGCACACGAAGATTTCTTTTCGAGTCTGGGTTTGCCGACTGAGACAGTGCGAGCCTGGGGGGAACCAGCGAAGCGTTGCTCGTCCGTAATGCCGAACTTGGCTGCGTAGTCAAAATCGATCGATTTGTGGAGGCCGACGAGTTTTTCAGCGAAAGACGCCACGGTTTCCGTCGAACACAGTTTGGCCAATGAGATGGCGTCCCTCAGGGAGCTTTGGTTGATGAATTCCTCCAGTCCCCGGTCAAACATGTCCATCTTCAGGATGGTCGCTTCTTTCTGCTCGCCCCTCACCAGGTGGCATTCCGGAGCTACCAGGACCCAGTTGTGAAACGTCGGACGAATCTGGAAGCCCAGCCGGGTGGGCATGATTTTTTCATCACCGAGCAAGTCACGGAGCACTCGGATGTGCCGTTTGTTCTGTTCCACCGGTGAAGCCATCCCCTTCCAGCCCCACCGGGTTACCACCTCGAACTCGTCGTCTTCGTTTACCCGTACCGCCGTCTGCAGATTTTTGCTCTCGACGACGAAAACGTCGAACCGACGGTTGATGAGGAGATGGTCGATCTGGGCCGTTCTGCCATGATGTTCGAGGCGCAGGTCATGTACGACCACCCAGTTCTTGGAATCCTTGAGTTTGAAGTCGATGTGGTAGGCGGCATCATCTTCTCCCTTGGCTCCCACCCGGACGTTCTGGAGTTGGTCCTCGATTCGTTCTCGTTGCTGCTTGGTCAGGGTCTTCAGCGCCAGGAATCCCTCCAGGAGGTCGAGAGTGGGCTGAACGTCGTCTTTTTTCTTGATCAACATGGGTCAGTGGGAGCCCACCCTAGAAAGCAGTTTGTATTCCGGTTTTCGGGACCGCCCCCGTTGCACTTTTCCGAGGCTGGAAACTATCTGCCCTAGAACCGGTAACCTTGAGCAACCCAATAATGCCAGTCGGCGACGGCTTCCTTCGTTTCTTCATCACCGTCTATCACCTGCAACTGGCTCAAGGGGACGGCCAGGTTCCTCTTCTCCCAACGCATTTCCACGAAGATTTCGTGTTCGCATTCTGAACTTGGGGCCATCCTTTTTACTTCCACCTCATCGCCCTTTTTTAAAAGGGAGACGTTGCGGACCTCGATGCACTTGGCCGTGAACGGAAATTGGAGCTTATCGCCCAGGTGGCAGTACCAGCCCATCGCCCGTTCCTGTCCGTTGTAAGCGTCCACCACGATCTCCATGATGATCCGGCCCTCACGAGCTTTGTCTTTCTTGGCTTGAGGCAGGTTTCGACTCCTGGTTTTCACTTTCAGGCGCATCGCCAGGAACCCGAGCGGTCCGCTACGGATGATCGCCAGGAGTTGGTTTGAGCGCCGCCAAGACGGAGGCCGCCAATTGCCCGATGCCCGTGCTGGTGTCATGACTCAAGCCGAGACGCACCACCACCAGGCGCGCGGAGGGCACCACCACGATGAACTGGCCCAGCGCGCCGCGCGCGAAGTAGGCGTCCTCGGGCAGCTCCGGCAATCCCCATCCGATACCCCAGTACGGGATTTCGCCGTCCCGCTTGCGGTTGGTCCACCAGCCCACTCCGTAGCCGGTGTCGAGCGTGGGCGTCGTGCTGTATCTTACCCACCCTTCTGGCAGGAGGCGTCGGCCCTGGACCACGCCGTCGTCCAGGTAAAGCTGACCCAAGCGCGCCCAGTCCCGCGCGCTCGTGTACATGAAGCCGTTGCCCTCCGGCGTCCCGGCGGAGTCGAATTCCATCGTGGCGTGGCGCATCCCGAGGGGACCAAAAAGCTCTCGCCGCAGAAACGCCAGCGTCTGGCGCGGCTGCCCGCCCGCCGCTTCGCGCACGATCCCCGAAAGCAGCGCGTAGGGAAGGTTGCCGTAGGCCCAGCGGGTGCCGGGCGCGGCGGTCAACCGTTGCCGCGCCGCGAAGGCCAGGCTGTCCGGCTCCAGGAACCACAGGCGTGTCGCCAGCGTGAGCGTGTCGTTGGTCTCGTCCGGCGGCAGCCCGCTGCTCATGCGCAGCAGTTGATCCACCGTAACGTTTTGCCGGGAATCGTTTGATGATCGCCACGCTGGGATCGGTGCCGGTTGGTCCACGGTGAGCCTGCCTTGGCGGACCAGAATGCCGACCAGCGCGCTCGTCACGGATTTGGTCAGGGAGTGGCCCCAGATCGGGGTGTCCGCACCGTAGCCCGGCGCGTACCGTTCGGCGACGAGCTGGCCGTCCTGCAGCACGACGACGGCCTTGGTCTGGCGCAGCTTGCGGGCATCCACCTCGGCGAACGCCGCGTCGAGCGCGGGCGACAAACGCGGGTCGATGGCTTCAATGAGCGGCGGGGCTGGTTTCTCCGGCCCCACCTCCGGGCCCTCCGGGACAGTCCAGTCGAGGCCCGCCGGGGTGCCTGCCTGCACCAGGCGGCAGCCGTAGCCCTCGTGGTAAACCGCCCGCGACTCGAACCCGCCGAGCACCGTCGTGCGAACCTCCCGGCGCTCGCGGTCCACGGCGTAGTGCAACGCCCAGTCCAGCTTGGAGAGGCCGGGGTTTGGCCGCTGCTCCTCGCGGTAGACCTGCGCCGGATCGAGCCCGCAGACGAACACGGCGTTGCCCACCGCTTTGCTCACCGAGCCGGTGGCCGTGCGCAGCAAGGGTGCCAGCTTCCAGGCCGCCACCGCCGCCCCGCCGGCGAGGAGGAGCGCCATCGCTGGCAGCCACCGCCTGACCATGCCACGCTTGCCGGTGCCGGATGGCTCGTGCCCGCTTTTCATGTTCGACTCTTCTACGCGCATCAGCCTTTGAGCACAAACCATCTGTCAAACTCTCCGGCGATGAGAGTAGAATCGGCGGATAGTCAGCCAGCGAACAGGGAGAATGCCTCTGATCAAGCTGACCAACCAACAAATCGTCCTCGTCCTTGGCTCCAACGGCTACCGCAGCCAAGCGGGGAAGGGATGCTTGGTTGCGGGGCGTGGAGGCCGTCGTCCAGGGGCCAAAGCGTGGGCCGGCGAAAGGCGACGATGGCCGCTTTCCGCGCGGGGCCCAGCGTCGCGCCGCGCCAGACGGCACTTGGCCACGGTCTTCGGGTGGATGGCCGTGGCGTCTGGCGAGCGTTCCCGGGCTCTCTTAGAGCACTACTCGTTTGAGTCAGCCGCAGGTTCAGGTTGTAGCCACGGCACTCCGTTGCCGTGTCC
>CAZZYS010000154.1:7043-10477 GCA_964658285.1 uncultured Verrucomicrobiota bacterium | reverse complement strand
CGATGATCGAGCCGCGTTGCTTTATTCTTCGCCATTTTTCTCCTCTGGTCTCCGTGTCTCTGTGTCTCTGTGTTAAAGTGCCGCATGGACCCCGTCCAGATCGTCCCCACCCTCCCGCCCGCCGTGAGCGGCGTCGGCGATTACGCGACCCTGCTCGCCCGCGAACTCCTCACCCGCCACGGGGTCGGCACGCGATTCATCGCCGGTGGCGATCCCGGCTGGGATGCACCCGCCGCCGTCGCGCCGTTTCCGGCCGCCGCGGTCCGCGCGCGTTCGGCTGACGCGTTGTGTGCCTTGCTCGACGGGGCGGGTGTGGTCCTGCTGCATTACGTGCCCTACGGCTACGCGAATCGCGGCTGCCCGTTCTGGCTGGTCGATGCCGTGGAACGATGGAAACGCACCGCCGGACCGTCGTGCCGGCTGCTCCTGTTTTTCCACGAGGTGTACGCCACCGGTCCACCGTGGTCGAGCGCGTTCTGGACCCACCCGTTCCAACGCTGGCTGGCGGCGCGGCTCGCGCGCGCGGCCGACGCCCGGCGCATCACCACGACGATCTCCCGGCGCGAACTCCACGGCACCCTCGGACGCCGCCGGCACGACCTGCCCGCGACGATTGCACCCGTGTTTTCCAACATGGGCGAGCCCGCCGACCCACCGCCATCCTCCGCGCGCGAACGCCAGCTCGTCGTGTTCGGCAGCCGGCACGTGCGCGAAGCCGTGTACACGCACGCCGCCGCCCTGGAAGTGTTCTGCGCGCGGCACGAGATCAGGCGCGTCGTCGATGTCGGCGCGCCGATCCCGGGTGGGGTCCGTCTGGGCGGCGGGTTGGAGGTCCGGGAAACCGGCGTCCTGCCAGCGGCGGCGGCGAGCGCTCTGTTCTCGCAATCGCTGGCAGGGTATTTCAGCTACCCTGCCCCTTACCTGGGTAAATCGGGAACGTTCGCCGCGTACTGCGCGCACCGCATGACGCCCGTGACGTTCCCCGGCAATGTCGGCGCGCTGGACGGTCTGCGCGCGGGCGAGCATTACCTCGAAGGTCCGGGTGGCGACGCCCCTTTTGACGCCGTGGCCGACGCGGCGCACGCGTGGTATCGCACCCACCGGCTCCAGGTGCACGCCGACGACACTTACCAACTATTATCAACGTGAACGCGAGACCAGCCGCCGCCAAACCTTGCCCGCCGCACGCGCGAGACGCTGATCGAGCGCCCATTCGTTGATCCGATAAAAACGGTGCGAGCGCCAGTGTTTCTGGCAGGCGCGTTCGTCGTAACCCGCCGGCCGCCGGTCGCGTAGCCGCACGATGGCATCAAGCGCCGCCTCGAACCGATGCCGGGGCGAAAAGAACCGTTCCCACGCCTGCCGGGCCTGTCGTCCAAGCTCCGCCGCCTCCCCCTCGCGCCGTGCCAGGGTCGCGGGTAACCCGGCAATGTCTCGCTCGGCTACCCGGATCGAACAACACTCCCAGTCCACCGCCTCCGGCGGCACCCATTCGTCGCCGATGATGACCGGGCAGCGGCCCAGGGCCATCACTTCAAACAGCCGGTGCGAGGCCGGGGCCAGCCCGCGCGGACAGAGCACGAAACGGCTGCGCAGGATCTCCGTGACGTAGTCCGTCTGTTCGTCCTGCGTGTGGTCGTACCAACGGTCGATCCGCGTGATCCGGGCACGCATTCCTATCGGCAGTTTCAGCGCGAACAAACGATCCCGGCACTCGTGCGAAGGCGCGCCGCGAAAGGAAAACAACAGCGCGTCCGCGTCCGTCGGCTCAACCGGCGCGGCCCGGTACACTTCCGGGTTTGGCGGAAAAAGATAGCACCACGCCGCGTGCCGGAGCGGATCGTAACGCGTCGCCGACAACGCCGCGTACAACCCCGGCAGGAACCCCGCCGGATGATCCTCGTAGTTGATCGTGAAGACCTTCTCCGGATGGTCGCGGACGTGCGGCTCCTGTTCGACCGATGCGATGTCGTGCTGGCTACGGAATTGGTTGGACTCCAGCAACACGATAATCTCCGCCGCCGTTGGTTCTTCGACCAGGCGGTAAACGCTGCCCGGATGCGCCTGGAAGTGCGCCCGGATTTCTTCCAGGAACGCGCCCTCCCACGGCTGCATCTCGACGTTGGCGGGGGAAGTGAAAAGGACATTCATCGGCGACCTGCCATTCCTACCATCGATTCGCGCGGTTTCACCTTCCTTCCATTCGCTTGCCTGCCCGGATGGTTTCTAAAACGCCCGACGACCCGAAAAAATGTCTCGCGTTTTCGTAAGGATTTCCCGTACATCTCAGCGTTCACCTCCATCCAGCCGCAGTAAAACGATCCCTTGTTGTCCATGAATTTGCCGAACTTTTTTCTCCATCTACCCTCCCTGCTCGCCCAAGCCGACACGCCCGAAGCCGTGCCGACGCCCGACTCCTCGCCGGTGTTCACGTCTTCCATGACGATCAACGGCCAGCCGGTCACGCCCGAACAGGCGGCGCAGATGAAGCAATACGCGATGACGAGCGGCCTCATCGGACTGGTGATCGGTCTGATCGCGGTGATCGCCATCTGGAAAGTCTTCACCAAGGCAGGCAAACCGGGCTGGGCCAGCATCATCCCCATCTACAACATCATCGTCCTGCTCGAAATCGCCGGGCGGCCCCTGTGGTGGTTCATCCTGCTGTTGATTCCCTTCGTCAACCTCATCGTCGTCATCATCGTGATGATCGATCTGGCCAAAAGCTTCGGGCATGGCGTGGGTTTCGGCTTGGGACTCGTCTTGCTGAGCCCGATTTTCTTCCTGATCCTCGGCTTCGGCAGTTCGCGCTACGTGGGGCCGGGAGGAAACGCGGGCGCGGGAGGCTATGCGCCCGGCACGTACCCGCCCGCAACGATGTAACGGCCTGGAAAAAAACGACCGTCTTCCGTGCATCGGGGGCAGGTGCACAAGCCTGTCCCCTTTTCTTTGGGCCAAGCTGTTCGCGCTACCGTGCCGCCTTGCCCTCGAAGTGAACCGCCTGATCGAAACCCGTTTTCCACTTGGCATCGACCGTTTTCAGGTCGCCGCCGAGCTTGCCCTGGAATGACCCGCTTTTGAGTGCGTCGCCTCCGCCCTCGCCGCCGAAATCCTCGATGACGATCTCACCGCCGGGTGCGGAAATCGTCCCCTTGACGGGTGCCTCTCCCTTGTGCGCGCCCTCGTCACCGCCGGAGACTTCATACGCGATGCGGTTAAACTCCAACCGGTGAGCATCACGCACTTTCAGGTCGAGCAACTCGACGTTGAGCGTGCGCGTCGTGGTTTCGCCCTGCACGTGCAGCTCGCCGCCGTAACGCCGTGGCATCCGGTCAAATAATTCTGCGGCCGTCTGCGGCGCGCGGCTGCACGCAGCCAAGAGGCAGAAGGCAAAGGGCAGAAGGTAGAAAAAGTTGTACGATGGAGAAGAACTG
>CAZZYS010000154.1:0-7033 GCA_964658285.1 uncultured Verrucomicrobiota bacterium | reverse complement strand
CAGAACCCGGATGGCTGGACGCGGATGGGAGGCGTGATTTTTCATGTGGTGAGTGGAAATTCTACTCTCTCTTTCTGCCTTCTGCCTTATTCCTCTCCCCCAAACTCCAGCATCCTCGCCCGACGGTCGCCGTGCGGCAAGCGGATGACCACCGTCAACCCGCGCCCGGTGTCGTTGCGCAACTCGATCTCGCCGCCGTGCTCGCGCACGATCCGGCGCACGATGAGCAGTCCCAACCCGCTGCCGCTGCTCTTCGTGGTAAAATATGCGTCGAACACCTTGCTCATGTTTTCGGGGGCGATGCCGCCGCCGGAGTCCGTGAAGGTCACCGCCACATAATCGGGTTCCAGCGTCGTCGTCACCCGCAGGATGCCGCCTGTGCGCATCGCCTGGAAGCTGTTGCGGATGACGTTGTAAAACGCCTGCTTCATCTGGTCGTGGTCCAACTCCACGATGGGTAAATTCTGGTCGAGTTCGAGTTCGACGAGGATGTCCCGGTCGGCGATCTCGGCGTTGAGGAACGACACGCTTTCCTGCAAGATGGCGTTCACATCGCCGGGTCGGGTCTCGACGACGCCGGGCCGGATCGCGCGCAAAAACTGGCTGACGATGAAGTCGAGCCGGCGAATCTCGTCGCGGGCGACGCGCACGCTTTCGTCGAGGTCGCCGCGCTGGTCGGGCGTCAGGCGGCGCAGTTTGCGCTCCATGAGTTGGAGATGGATCGTCAACGAATTGAGGGGATTTCCTATCTCGTGCGCCACGCCGGCGGCGAGCATCGTCAGGGCGGAGAGGCGTTCGCTCTCGATGGTGGTCTGCACGGAACGCCGGTCCTCGGTGATGTCGCGGACGATCATCGCGTGGCCGACGTGGCCCGACTCGGGGTTCTGTCCCGTCTCCGCCGAATCCACGTCCACCAGCCGTAGCGGCACCGCGTACAGGTTCAGGAAACGGTGCGCGGGATAGAAAACTTCCATGTCGCGGCTGACGAGTTCGTCGCCGCCGGTGAGCGCGGACCAGTCGAGGCCGCGGACCTGTTCGGCGAGGGGTTTGCCGAGGGAGGTCTTCGCGTCGAGGCCGAAGAACACGGTGGCCGCGCCGTTGAGGTAGACGATCCGCCCGCGCGGGTCGGTGACGACGATGCCCTCCTGGATCGCGTTGAAGATCGTTTCGAGAAACCCCTTTTCCCGCACGACGCGCAACAGGTGCCGGCGCGCCTCCTCCGGCCCGACGCGGCCGAGGCGGGAGATGAGTTTGTCGATGAAGCCGGTCTTCACGGCGGGGGATGCGTTCGCCGTCAGCTTAGCGAACGACCGCCCGACCCGCGAACGGAAATTACGTCAATTCATGCTCGTCGCCGCGGTCGAACCCATCTCCATCGACCCGCGTTTGTAGAAGTCGCCGCTGAACGACCCGTTGTGCAATGTAAATTTGGCGATGACCACGTCCGCCCCCGCGCCCGTCGCGGCGTAGAGGCGGTTGCCGGTGCGGATGCCCAGGCCGTACACCTTGGTCCCGGCGAAATCCCACGTCAGCAGATAGGGCTTGCCGTCGTCCGACGCACCCACGATCTGCAACGGTTTGATGGTGACGGTGCCCGTGTAATCCGCGCCCGTCGTCGCCGTCTTGCCCGCGACGATTTTGAACTCGCCGTCGAGCACCGCCGGGCCGGCGAGTTGTTCGCTGCCGGTGTTCTTCGGATCGCCGTCCGCGTACCACGGATACCACTTGCCGGTCAGCGTCCCGCCGCTGATGTCGTAGACACACAGGGCGACTGTCTTCGGCGTGCCGTACGCCGCCCAGACCGGTTGTTCGTCGCTGGCGACCTTGCCCGCCACGGCCACGCCGGTCCACGCGGGGCCGCCGTTCTGCGTGTAGTCGAGGGTCATCTGGTAGGCGTCGCCTTTCCTGGGCGCGAAGACGACGGACCCACTGCCGATCTTTTCGACCGGGCCGCTGGCGTTGAGCACCATCCACTTGCCCGCGACGTGGTCGGCCGCCGCTTCCTGATCAGCCTCGGCGGCGTTGTCGGCGAACTCCTTCCTTTGCGCGGCCTCCTCGGCGGCGGTCAGCTTGAACAACTCCGGCCTGAGCGTGTAGAGCACCGCCACGAGTTGTTGTTTCGTCAGCGCGGGGCCTTCGACGCTGTAGATGCGGTTGGCGGCGGGGTCGGGGCAGATGTCGGGGTGATGGTAGTTGATGATGATCTTGCCGCCGCGGCCGTGGCGGATGTTCTCGCCGTCGAACGTCGCCAGCACGAGCCCGGCCGGGGTGTGCCGCACGTCCTTGCCATCGACGACGAGGACGGCGGGATCGTGGATGTTGGCCAGGAGGTTGTCGCCATCGATGTGCAGCACGATTTTCTTCGACGGCTCCTCGTTGATTTCCTTGTCGTAGACCGCGAGCAGGCGCTTGCCGCCCGGCTCCGCGTTGATGAGCGTCGGCGACGCGTGCGAGGTGGCAGCGGTTCCGAGCAGGACGGCGAGGAACAGGGCGGCAAGCGGTTTCAGGGGAGAAATCATCGGTTTCAGGCGGAGGTTGCGGTGGGCTTTTTCGGGTGACGGTGGTTCACGCAGCAGACGAACGAAACGTTTGCCTGTCAAGCCTTTAGAGGATGAAGAAATCGGCCTGCCCGGGGATATTTTTGCCGGGATCGAGGTAGTTTTCAGGTGCGGTCCGACCTGTCGGCGGGTATGGTGGCAATCGGAAATCTTGATCCCGGCTATGCCCGCTTCGTCCGATGAACTCCGCGCAGAACTGGAAGCGTTCCGCGTCCGGTGCTTCTGGTGGGTGCCCGCGAACGTGGCGCTGCTAGAATTGCCGCGCGAGACGCTGCAACAGGGTTTGCGGACCCACGGCGGCCGGGCAGGGATGCGGCTGGCGGCGCGATTGTAACGCAGAGATTCAAATCTCCGATGCCCTTGACCGAATTCCAACGCGGCGTACTACGCCTGCTCGCAAATCAGCGCGGTCCGGAAAGCTTCGTGGCGGGCGGCGCGGTCATCAACGCCGCGCCGGATTCGCCGCGCTACTCGGACGACGTGGATATTTTCCATGATGCCGAGGAAAGCGTTGCCGTTGCTGCGGCCGCTGACACGGATGCGTTGGCGCGCGCCGGATTCGGGATCGAATGGCTGGTCACCCGACCCGGCTTTCAACGCGCGCTGGTCAGCCGTGATGGACAGAGTCTCCGCTTGGAATGGACACGGGACAGCGCCTTCCGGTTCTTCCCCGTGCAAGCGGACGCGGAGTTCGGATGGCGGCTGCACCTCGCCGATCTGGCCACCAACAAGGTGCTGGCGCTCGCCGGTCGGTGGGAGGTGCGCGATTTTGTGGATACGCTCTATCTGGACGAGAGCTATGCTTCACTCGGTTTGCTGGCGTGGGCAGCGGCGGGAAAAGACCCCGGTTTGACTCCCTCGCTGATCCTGGAACAAGCCAACCGCTTCAACCGTCTGCGGCCGGAAGATTTTCTGGCGGTGCTGGGCACGGACCGGTTCGACTTCGTAGCGATGAAAACCCGCTGGCGGGAAAGCGTGGAAGCCGCGCGCGAACTGGTGGCGGCGTTGCTGCCGGAAGAGGTGGGCGCGTTGTATTTGGATGGTGAGGGCCAGCCATCTGACCCACGAACAGTGCGAGAGGTGCAGGCACATTACCCTTCGCTGGGTGGCGCTCTCCCGCGAATCGCTGGCGAGTCCGAGATGCTGCCTGAGACCATCCGACGTTCGGCAGAGGATCAAGCCAGTCAGCGATACATCCGAAACTGACAACGGAGAAGATGCCTATCCCCTTTCTCCACTGCCCGTCAGAACAAGACCTCGCAGCCTGCGGCAAGGAAATGCCGATCATTGGTAAAGGCTTGGATGATGCGATGCCGATGCATCACTAAAAAGGATAGATGATCGATCACACTAGCGCTGGCCGTCTCGCCTCGCGCGTAGTTTCGCCACGCTTCATCCCAGTCATCGCGTGATGGCTCGATCACCACGCCGGCATCCGTCAGCGCCCCGCGTAATTCTGCGACCGCGCCCCGATACGGACGGCGTGCGGCGGCGTTCGCACATTCGGCCAGAATCAGAGAAGTCGTGAGAAGATCGGAGTCGGCAGCCAACACGCGCGTCCACGCCGATTCCGCCACCGCGTGCCACTGGTCCCGTTTATCGAGGAGAGCGATGATGCCGACGGTATCCAGAAAGACCGCGCTCAAGGCTGATGTTCATTGTGGCGAGCCGCCACGTCGCTCTCGCCCGAGTCAAAGCGTTGTGCGAGCACCGCGACGATCCTGGCACGAGCGGCATCGGACATCGGTTCGCGCACTGGCTGAGGTTCAAGCATGACCTCCGTCGCCTCCGGCAAATCCACGGCTTCCAGGGGTCGAAAAACCCCGCTTTCATAAACTGCGTGAATCGCTTTCATCAATCTACATCATGCACGCGTCGGCGTTTTCCGTCAATACAATGCACGGCTAGCATGAAGAATTAAAACGACACACGATGACGTACGCTCCCAGTCGGCGACAACACGATGACCGCGAAAGATACCTGTCCTCTTTTCTCATGTTCAATCTCTATCGCGATTGGAATACTGACCACTGGCTATGATCCTAATTAAACCCGATTTTATGGTATTTTGACCTTCTTTTTCTTGCGTCCATCTTTTACTACAAAAACCAAGCCGGCTTCCTCAAGACTTTTAATAATTCTTGGCCACGCTTTTTCGTAAGCCTTTTTCTGCATATTCACGACGTGATCAAGCATATCCAGAAGACGTTGCATTCCTTCCTCAGATGGACTCGTAAAAAAAGTTTCCCAATCTTGTTTAACCATCAAAAATAGATGTCGATGCTGAGTGACAATTTTTCTCAGGTCAGCATTAGCTTTCTCAGAAAAATGCTTCGAAGGGCTAGATATTATACGCGAAAAAAGCACGTCAGCAGCTAAGATATCTATGACAGGAAATCTGCCGATTGGAATTTGTTTCTGATTTACCACTGACTCGAAAAGAAATTCGCAGACATTAAAATTTTCTTCGAAAGCCCTTCCGCATTCATCTAATATCCTCATCAATTCCGTTTTCTCCTGCTCAACCGATCTTTGAAGAACCTCAGCGCGCATACCTAAATAATCGCTTACAGGGCTATCGCTTAGTATTTCCCCTTTACCAAAAGCCTCTATTTTTTCATGTAGCTCTGCCTCGAAGCGAGCATACGATGATTCATACTCGTGCGATTTATTAGAATAAGTGTATTCGAACGTATAGTAACTTTTCAAATCCGAGGGAACGGATTTGATATCTTGAGTTATTGCTATTGTACCAGTCCGCAAAGCATGTCGAATTCCAAGCTCGTAAAATACATTTGGTTTGCTACCCGTAATGTCAGCAATCACCAAATGAGCATCGGATAAATCTGCGATGATGCCGCGCACAAAGTTTCCTGGCAATGCGGGGGAACGTTTACATTGAAGACGTTTTCTTTTGAAAGAATTTACTGCGCGCTTAATCCACTTTTCATAGATATGGTCCCATTCTACTTTGGTTGTTGTAACACCGTCACCATGTACTGTTTCGGAGAACGGCATTATGATGAAGCATTTCTCAATGGTTGGCATAGTTCTGGATAGTTTTGTTCGTAATTTGCGCACTTCCCCACCAGTCCAAGTATAATATCCGCCTCACCCAATGAGCAATTAAAACAATTCCCCTTGCCCAGGTTTCACGGCCTTGCCATCGTCCTTCGGGATGAACTCCTCATACTTCTTCGCCAGTTCGTCTAACTTGCCGACGTAGTATTCCACGTTCTCGTCGCGCTCGTTTTTGTTCCACTCGCTGGCCAGCTTAGCGTTCTCGTAGGAACTGACCTTCTTCTTCGTGCCGGTGATGTAGTAGCGAATCTGGTCGCCGGGTTGGTAGACGCGCTTGCTGCGCAGGGCCAACTCGTACGGCGCGGAGCGGTTGCGCGCGTTGCCCTCGATCTTCTTGGAATACTGTCCGAGCGAATCCTGCAACGTGTCGGCCTTCGCTAACATTTCGATGGGCCAGCGGCGTTCGCGGATGGCGGCGGTGAACTCCGTCCGCATCGCTGCCACTTCCTCGGGTCGGCCTTCCAACAGCAGGCGGATCATGCGTTCGAGGTACTGACGTTGGAAACGCTCCATCCCACGCGATTTCAACGCACCGCCTTTCAGGATGAGTCGGCCGTCCTCGTCGAGCAGCGCGTAGTTCTTCGCCTTGTAGGAAAACATCGCCTGGTATTTCGCGTCGAACTCGATGTCGATCCCCGGCGGCAGCACTTCGCCCAACCCGGTCTGGAGCATGTTCGTCGTCACGTGCTCGGGCGGCACAAAGTAAATGCCGTCCGTGTCGATCTCGATGACGTTGGCCCCGCGTTTTTGCAGCCACGCAACCATCTGCTTGAGCAGGTCGCGGCCGATCTCGGTCACGCGCGCCGCCGCGTCGTAATCCGCGAAATGCCCCTGCGCAAAACCGAGGTAACCGTAGAACGCGTTGATGAGCACCTTGAAGACGTTTTGCAGCGCGTTGACGCGGGCGTACTCGCGCGAGTGCGGTTTGAAGGCGCGCATTTCCGCCTTGGCCGCGAGCCGGAATTTCCGCAGGTCCGCCACCATCCCGTGGAAAATGCCGAGCTTGTCGTTCGCCGGGAAAACGTCGTAGTTGAGCATCACTGACGGGTACAGCGAGGCCACGTCGCAGTGCCACACGTTGCGCGCCACGCCGGTCACGAAAATGTCCGTGTAGCCGCCCTCGAAGTTGCGCACCTCGGGCAGTTGCGACACCGAATGCCCCCGGCGGTAGTATTCGCGCAGGAACAACGAGTTCACCCGCGTCGCTTGTCCGCGCACGGGGATTTCCTGGTAGTTGAACGGAAAAATCTGCGCCTGGATGAAGTACGAGCGGCTGAGCAAATCCGCCAGCGCGCGGGTTTCGCGCACGTCTTCGAGCGCGTAGCGCTTGAACGCTTCGAGGTCGTTTTCGTAGGCCCACTGGATGCCCTTGCCTTCGAGGTAGGTGCGCTCGG
>CAZZYS010000153.1:0-10483 GCA_964658285.1 uncultured Verrucomicrobiota bacterium | reverse complement strand
GCAAGGGAAGCGAGCTGCCCCTAACGCCTCCAAGCTCAGCGACAGAGGCTGGCGAAGCAAGGCTCGACTACGAGGAAACGCCAAACGCCAGCCTCCGTTCGCTGGAGCGCGTGGTTAGGCGACTGGGTCGTCGGGGTTGGGCTGTCTGGTCCACGGCTGGCCCACCGCCCGCCGGTAAGCGTGCCATCCGGGCGGCAGGTCGGCGATGCTCGCTAAAGTGGGGTCGATCTTCAGGGCCGTGCCCATCCCGATGACGCGCCCATCCTCGACGGCGTTGGATGTGCCGCACACGAAAGCCCACGAGTGATCTTCGGAGTAGTGGACGACGCTGAGAATCGGCAAACTATCTTGGATGACTTGCCGCGTGGTGATGGCGGCAACGTTCGGGGCTTGGTCAAAGGGCCATGCAGTCATGGGGTGCGAAGAGCCTAACGCCTCCAAGCTCAGCGACAGAGGCTGGCCAGGTCAAACGTGGAGTGCAAGAAAAAGCCCGCCGCCAGCCTCTGTTCGCTGGAGCGCGTGGTTAGGCGCTGGGTGACTTCGAGATCACGGTCGCACCATCGGAAACTTTGACGTGGTGGATGAACTTCGGTGTGACGATGTCGTACGCACCGCTCCCCTCTCGGACGAATCCAGTCGTGGAACCATCTGGGGAGTAGAAATACGACGCATCCAGATGGTGCTTGAGGTCAGGAGCCAAAATGCCTCGCTCGATGGAGGCCGAACCCGCCACAAAGCCGTATGCTCGCATCTGGCCGCGCTCGCCACGCTCGCAAAACGCCCAGCCACCTGAAATCGGGGTAATCGTGACGGTCGTGGTGCCAGCGTCGTAGCCGCTCGATCCGCTGCAAACAATGCTCTGCGGCTTGAACCCGAGGAAACCAGAACCACGGATACCAAAACCCGTGTAGGTGAGGGTGTACGGCTGGGTCTCTGTAGTAGAAAAGTGGAAGACGGTCGTCTTGGGCACCAAGGCATACACAAGTGCAAGTGCTGTGACGAAAGCAAGAGATGCGAGGAACTTCTTCATGGAAGGAATCTTTTGATGATCGTGAGAGGTGAACTGTCTGGTCGCCTAACGCCTCCAAGCTCAGCGACGGCTCATGGCGAGGACGGGCGTGGAGTGCAGAAAGAGACTGACCGCCATGAGCCGTTCGCTGGAGCGCGTTGTTAGGCGACGGCACGCTACCGATGACGCAGAAACGCACGAAAGGCAAATAGACACGCCACGAGAAGGACAACGATGAGCACCACCGGAGCACCCTGGATGGAAAGCCCACCTGAAGGCCAAGCGGCGAAGAGAGAAAGCAATCCGAGCGGCCAAACCAGCAGGACCGCGAGGACGATCAGCACCAACGCAAGGACAGTATAGCGGTGTGACATGGACCGGGAACGTAGTCGCCTAACGGACCCAAGCTCAGCGACAGAGGCTGGCCAAGTCAAGCGTGGAGTACAGAAAGGACGTGACGGCCAGCCTCTGTTCGCTGGAGCGCGTTGTTAGGCCTGGGGACGTGCCACCAAGAAAAAGGCTTGCTCAATGACCATGCGTGCCGCTTGGTAGAACGCCATCTCGCAGGAATCGACTTCGTGCGCGCTGACCTCCAGCACCCAGACGCTGGCACTCGCCGGAAACTCGGGGAAACGGTGTGCCAATCCCTCCTGTAAACCGCGCAGAATAGCGGCGCGGTACTCCTCGGGCGGAGCTGCCTTGAAGTGAATGCCCGGTATTTGGTTGTAGTGGAACTGCACGCGCAAACCCGCCGCCAAGTAGCGCGGGCCAACGTGTCGGCTGAAGGAACCGTAGATTTCTACTTCGCCCGGTCTGGTCGCGGTCATGGTTCTGGTGGCCTAACAGGTGAATGGACAACAAAACCGTCAGTTTGTCACACACTGGCTTTATAGCCGACATTTTGTGTGTCCCATAAGAAAATGTAATCCAACACACGAAAAATGCGGCAATCCTCCAAAAATGTGGGATATCACGCAGAAATGAGCACAAACTCACAGCCCCGCTCGGCTGAAAGCGGCGCTTTGGAACGCAGATTAGTCGGGGTGATACGCAAGGAGCACTATTCGCTCAAAACCGAAAAAAGCTACGTCGGGTGGTATCGTCGATTCATCCTTTGGAACGGCAAGCGTCATCCGGAACACCTGGGTGCGGCAGAAATCTCCGCCTTTCTGACCCACCTCGCCGTAGACCGGGCCGTCAGTGCCGCGACTCAAAACCAGGCGCTCAATGCCATCGTTTTTCTCTACAAACAGGTCTTGCAAAAGCCGATCGAGGGCATTGACGCCGAGCGCGCGAAACATCGTGTCCGGTTACCCACCGTGCTGACCGCGCCGGAGGTCGCACGGCTATTGCAAGGCGTCAGCATGGAACCGGCCGGGCTGGCCGTGCGGTTACTCTACGGCTGCGGGTTGCGCGTGAGCGAAGCCTTGAGGTTGCGCATCAAAGACGTTGATCTTGCAGGCGGGAAATTGGAAGTGAGAAGTGGCAAGGGCGATAAAGACCGCGTCGTCGGCCTGCCAAAATCGCTCATGCCTGCCCTGCGCACGCACCGGACGCAGGTCCGCCGGTGGTACGAGACGGACCGCGCCACTGGCGCGCCTGGCGTGACCCTGCCCAACGCCTTCGCCGTCAAAAGCCCTCGCGCGGCCGAATCCTGGCCCTGGTTCTGGTTCTTCCCCTCGAAAAGCGAATCGATCGACCCGCGCCTGGGCACCCCGCGGCGGCATCACTTGCACGAAATCGGCATCACGCGGGAACTCGAGCGCGCGGCGACCCTGGCGCGGCTGTCGCGCCGGGTCACGGCTCATGTCCTGCGGCACTCGTTTGCCACCCATCTGCTCCTCAAAGGCGTGGATATTCGCAGCGTACAGATTCTGTTGGGACACGCGGACATCCGTACCACCCAAATTTACACCCAACTGGCGCGGTCGATGCGCGGGGAGATCGTTAGTCCGCTCGATGACCTGACGGCTTGAGCGCCTCTGCTCCCTGCGGTGGACAAGTTCTCGTTGCTTTTCATCATTCTGCCGACTCGCGAGCTGCTTCTGCCATTTCCACCTTTTGTGTTTCCCCGCCTTCGTTGCGGCTCAAACAAACATTCTAAGAATTTCCGCACTCGCGCGTTGGCTTGATGTGGAGAGTTCTATCTATCATGCCCGGCCGATGCCGGTGCGCCGTTTCTTCCGCGACCCTCGCATCTACCAGATCACGGCGCTGACGGGTCTGTTGCTCTACGGCGTCCACGCGCTCGATTTCGAAATCGGCCCGCTGCAGGTCATCGTCACTCTGGCGACCGTGCTCGCCGCGCAATGGCTTTGCAACCGCTTCCTGGCCGGGAAAAACGCCTTTGAACCGCGCAGCGCACTCATCTCCGGATTGTCGCTCTGCCTGCTGCTGCGCACCAACTCTCTCTGGCTCGCTGCCGCCGCGCCCACCGCCGCCGTCGCCAGCAAATTCTTGCTCCGTTGGAAGGGGAAACACCTCTTCAATCCCACCAACTTCGCGCTGGTCTTCCTGCTCCTGTGCGCGGACGGCTGCGCGTGGGTCTCGCCAGGGCAATGGGGCAGCGTGGCGTTCTTCGCTTTCGGCATGGTGTGCCTCGGTGGATTGGTCGTCACGCGCGCGGGCCGTGCGGACGTGGCACTGACGTTTCTGGCGTGTTACCTGGGGTTGTTGTTCGCGCGCTCGGCCTACCTCAACGAACCGCTAGGAATTCCCCTCCATCGCTTGCAGAGCGGCACGATTTTGCTCTTCGCGTTCTTCATGATCTCGGACCCCCGCACCACGCCCGACTCGCGGGTGGGTCGGATCGTTTTTGCCGCGCTCGTGGCCTTCGGCGGGTGGTACGTGCAGTTCCGGCTTTTCCGCACAAACGGTCTGCTCTGGAGCCTCGCCGCGTTCTCGCTGCTCGTGCCCTTGCTCGACTGGCTCCTGCCCGGCAAGCGTTACTGCTGGCAACCGCCGCTGCGCCGTTTTCTCACCCGACCCGAACCTGTCCTACCACCCTATGAAATCGCCCCTGTTTCCCTTGCTGGCCTGCCTCCTGGCACTGAGCACTGACGCCCACGCTTTTTGCGGCTTCTATGTCGCCAAGGCCGACACCAAACTTTTCAACCACGCCTCCAAGGTCGTGCTGGCCCGCAAGGGAGACAAGACCGTGCTGACGATGGTCAATGATTTCGAGGGGGACGCGAAGGACTTCGCGGTCGTCATCCCCGTCCCGACGTTCCTCGAAAAAGGACAGATTCACATCGGCAACCAGGCGACCGTGGAACATCTCGACGCCTACTCCGCGCCGCGGCTAGTGGAATACTGGGACGAAGACCCGTGCCGGCCGATGGTGGAATATTCCAGCGCGAGGGCCATGAACGCTCCAGCACCGTCGGGAGGGGCCAGCATTGCACGCGACAAGGAACTCGGTGTCCACGTCGAGGCGCAGTACACCGTCGGCGAGTACGACATCGTGATCCTCTCGGGCGAGCAGAGCGACGGGCTGGAAACGTGGCTCACCGAGAGCGGTTACAAAATCCCCACCGGCGCGGCCGACGTGCTGGACGGCTACATCAAGCAGAAGATGCACTTCTTCGTCGCCAAGGTGAACCTGGAGGCAAAAGCGAAGGGCGGCTTTAATTTCCTGCGCCCGATCCAGGTGGCCTACGAAAGTCCGAAGTTCATGCTGCCGATCCGGCTGGGCATGTTGAACGCCGACGGGCCGCAGGAGTTGTTCGTATTCGCACTGACCGAAAGCGGCCGGATCGAGACAACGAACTACCGTACAACTAAACTCCCCACCGGCATGGACGTGCCGCTCTACGTCAAGGACACGTTCGGGGAGTTCTACAAGGCGATGTTCAGTCATCAGGTCGAGGAAAAGAAGATGACGACGGTGTTCGAGGAATACGCCTGGGACATGGGTTGGTGCGACCCGTGCGCGGCCGAGCCTCTCACCAGCGCGGAACTCAAGGGGCTGGGGGTGTTCTGGCTCGACGGCGCGGACGGCGGCCCGCTGGTCAGCCCGGGTGGTTCGCGGCGCGGGCGGCCCGCTCCGCCGCCGATGGGCACGGGTGCGCAGAATGTGTTCGTGACGCGGCTGCACCTGCGCTACGACAAGGCGCATTTTCCCGAGGACCTCGTGTTTCAGGAGACGGGTGACCGCACGAATTTCCAGGGCCGGTACGTGTTGCGGCACCCCTGGACGGGTGAGGCCAAGTGCGATCTGGGCAAGAAGTATCTGGCCGGTTTGCCCGAACGCCACCGCACCGAAGCGAAAGCCCTCGCTGATCTGACCGGCTGGGAAACCGCCGACATTTACAAGAAGATGGGTTTCGATGCAAGCGGTCCGAAAGTGAGCGCGGACGACCGGAAGTGGTACCAGAAAGTTTTCGGCAACTGAGCGGGTGGGCTGGCAGTTGGGGCGCAATAGGCGTCGGCACGCGCGTCCTTCGGGTCAGTGTTACTTTAACACGGAGGACACGGAGAACACGGAGTCCGGAGGAGGGAAGAAGCAGAGGGGGGGGGGAGACAAAAAAGTACAGGACCGTCCGGCCAGATTTTTTCTGTTATTTTTCCCTTCCGGCCTCCTCCGGGCTCCGTGTTCTCTGTGTCCTCCGTGTTAAAATAACACGTTCCCTACCGCACGCGTGCCGTTGTCATTGCGCCCGGTTTTCCATCCATCACCCGCTCCTCACGTCGATTGCATCTTCTGATATCCCAACCACTCGGGATTTTGCGCCGTACTGTCGAATTGCCACGTCGTCTTGTACAACTCTGACTCACCACGCGCCGCCGCCACTTTGGTTTTCGCCAGCAGCGCGGCCACCTGCTCCTTGTTCATCGGCTTGTAGGTCTTCGCCGCCTGGAGTGCCTGGTCGAGGATTTCCGGCTTGTCGATGCCGGTGATGACCACCGACACCGGCAGGCTCATGGAGAAATGCAGCATGTCGATGGGGTCGGTCGTTTTCGTGTCGAGGATGTAGTGGTCTCCGAAGGTTTTCATCGCCAGCGGGGCGATTTTCTTCTGGATCAGCACCGGCAGCACCTGCGCGGCGAACGAACGGTAGTGCGCGTCCATGACGTTGATGGGCATCTGCACCGTGTCGAAATGGAAGTCGTAGGAATCCGCCACCTGGAGCATCCGCAGGTGGATGAGCGGGTCCTTGTGACCCGTGAAGCCGATGAAACGCAGTTTGCCCTGCTTTTTCGCGTCCAGGAACGCCGCCATCGCGCCGTCCTCCTGGAAGATCTGGTCCGGGTCTTCCATGCGGATGATCTCGTGGTGTTGCACGAGGTCCAGGCGGTCGGTCTGGAGCCGGGTGAGCGATTCCTCGATCTGGCGCATGGCGGATTTTTTGGTGCGGCCGTCGACCTTGGTCATCTGGAAAACCTTGTCGCGGTAACCGTCCTTGAGCGCCTTGCCGGCGCGCAGTTCACTCGTGCCCAGGTTGTAGTCCCAGGAATTGTCCATGAACGTGATGCCCCGGTCGATGGCGCTGCGGACGAGCCGGGTCGTTTCCTCCTCGGTGGGGATTTTGCCGAGGTGAAAGCCGCCCATGCCGACGAGGGAAACCATTTCCCCCGTGCTGCCGAGCGGCCGGTAGACCATGTCGCCCTTGCGCTGTTCGCCGGGCATGGGGCCGCCGAGCAGCGGCAGGTCGTTCGGGGCGGAGATGAGCGTGTTGACGGCCTCGGTCTTGGTGGCAGTGTCGGTCTCGGGGCTGCCGGCGCGCAGGAAGGTCTGCGCGGCGGTGAGTCCGGCGGCGACGGAGGCGGAGGTTTTCAGGAAAGAACGGCGGGATGAGTCCATGATGGGAAGTGGGGCGTTGACGGTGCCTAACACTATAAAACGAAAACGCGCGGGGAAGGGGACGCACGATTTTCTGCGCCCAAGGTGCATCCAGGGGCCGAAGTGATAGAATCCTATCGTGCACAACGCTCCTTTCATTCCATTCCGCCGCCTGCTGGCCCTCACGCTGGCGGCTGTCGCGCTGCTCGCCGTGACCGGCTGCGAGGACAATCCCTTCGCGGACGACTTCCGCGTCGTTAAATACTCGCCCGGCTACCTGCGGGCGGCCTACGTCTACACCAACAAGGACGCCGTCAGCGAGGCGGACGAAGACTTCCGCGTCGGCAACTACCGCCTCTACGGAGCGGTCGGCTTTGGCACGTATTATCCCGGTTGCGCCCCCGGTGTCGGCGAAAAGCTCGCGCGGCGGTACGGCACGACTCTCCTGACGGAGACCGCGAACAATGCCGATATCGACGCGCGGGATTATTATCGCAACACGGTCCTGACCTACGCCGCAGCCTACAACGCGGAAATGGCACACCTGCTCGGGACACCCACCGTGCATCACCGGTGAGGCCCCCGGCCGCCGGACTCGTCGGCGGTCATCGTTTCCATTTGCCAGTTTCCCGTTATGCCCAACGCCTTCGACACCCAGATCAACGCCACGCTCGCCGAAATCGCCGCCCGCGGCCTCTTCAAACACGAGCGGATCATTTCCACGCCGCAGAGCAACCGCATCGCCACCGACGACGGCAGGCCCTTGCTCAATTTCTGCGCGAATAACTATCTCGGCCTCGCGGATCATCCGGAGATCATCGCCGCCGCCCGTCGTGCGCTCGACGAATGGGGTTTTGGCATGGCGAGCGTGCGGTTCATTTGCGGCACGCAGGAAATCCACAAGGAACTCGAACGCGCCCTGTCCACCTTTCTCGGCACGGAGGACACAATTCTCTACCCTTCGTGTTTCGACGCCAACGGCGGCTTGTTCGAGGTGCTCCTGACTGCCGAGGACGCGGTCATCAGCGACGAACTCAACCACGCCAGCATCATCGACGGCATCCGGCTGTGCAAAGCCAAGCGGTTCCGGTACAAAAACAACGACATGGCCGACCTCGAAGCGCAGCTCCAGGCAGCGAACGCGGCGGGCGCACGGCACAAATTGATCGCCACCGACGGGGTGTTTTCGATGGACGGCACGATTGCCAATCTGAAGGGGGTCTGCGACCTCGCGGAAAAATACGGCGCGCTGGTGATGTTCGACGACTGCCACGCGGCCGGGTTTCTCGGGGCAACGGGTCGGGGGACGCACGAGCATTGCGGCGTGCTGGACCGGGTGGACATCATCACCGGTACCCTCGGCAAGGCGCTCGGCGGCGCGAGCGGTGGATACACGAGTGCGCGCAAGCCGGTCGTTGATTTGCTGCGGCAGCGTTCGCGGCCCTACCTGTTCTCCAACACGCTCGCGCCGTGCGTGGTGGCGGCATCGCTTAAGGCCATCGAGATGATCACCGAATCCACCGCACTGCGCGACCGGCTGGAGGAGAACACGCGATATTTCCGCGCCGGGATGGAGAAGGCGGGAATGACGATCAAGTCCGGCACGCATCCCATCGTGCCCGTGATGTTAGGAGACGCGGCGTTGTCGCAGAAGTTCGCCGCGCGGATGTTAGAAAAGGGCGTGTACGTCGTCGGGTTTTTCTATCCCGTGGTGCCGGAAGGAACCGCGCGCATCCGCACGCAGGTATCCGCCGCGCACACGACCGAAGACCTCGACTTCGCCATCCGCGCGTTCGCGGAGGTGAGGGCGGAGCTAGGGGTATGAACTTCCCGCCGTTAATGGCTACTCACGACTGTTGTTGGCCTTCCGGGGGTTTGCGGCCGCGAATAATCGCCACGATGTCTCTGGTCGTGCGGTGAGAATACCTCCAAACGATGCCCAGCAAGACGTCACCAATAATACCTACCAGGGTGGCAACAAGAAAAATGTTAAAAAGCTAGACAGACTTTATGTCCGTTGTCAGCAAAGCGATAAGGAACGTGATCCCGGTCGACGAAAGGAAGACCGAAAATCCGAAGTACGTCGACTCCGGCGTGCCTCTTTCCAATTGGTCAAGTTCCTGCTCCGTCACATGGTAAACCGTCAGTGTACCAAGCGGCACCCACTGGATCGCTGGAGGCAACACATGAGCAGGTGTTGGTGAGGGGTTTTCATCGGGCATACTCAAGCTGGATGTAGCACGCGCACGGATGAGCGCACAGTTCCCCCATAACCTCCGAGATCGATCACGACATGCCAATGACCCTGTTGGGGGGGGGTCAACCGGAGGGGTGACTTGGTAGCCAGACCGCCGTGATAGGTATGCTTTTCTCCACATTTGTAACGATCAAAGTTCACATCGTCCATCAACCTGACGTTTGCCTGCTTATCCAACGTGACTTCAACGGCATCGTCGGGACCGAGCGTAAAATCCGAATGCAGGAAGTTCATTGAAGACAGGGTATCACCGAGATACGGAATCGAACAAGTTCAAGGAAAAGGAAAATCGGCAAGTCGCTTCTCGAAACAAACCGCCTCCGGGTTGCCGACGTAGCGGCCGTAATTTTCCGTGCGCCGATAGCCGCTCGACTCGTACAGCGCCAGCGCCTCGGGCTGGCGCGTGCCGGTTTCCAGGATGACCCGCGCGTAGCTATGCCCGTGCGCGAGGCGTTCCAGCGCGTCCAGGATGCGCCGGGCGAGCCCTCGCCGGCGGGCGGCAGGCGCGACGTACATGCGTTTGACTTCGGCGGTGGTCTCGTCGATGCGCCGCAGCGCCCCACAACCGACCGGTTCGCCATCCCGCCGCGCCACCACGAAGCCCGCGCGCGGGTCGGCGGCCTCGTCCATCGTGAACGGACTCGGCGGACGGTGGTAGCGCCGGCTCAATTCGGCGCAAAGGTCCGCGACGAGCGTGGCCGCGGTTTCGGAACGAGGGTCTTCGCGTTCGACGGTAATCATCGCTTGAGAAGCACCCGCCGCGTTTGCGCGATCACGGCGCTGGCCCGCAACGTCCCGCTCGGACCCACGCGCACCGGCAACCCGCCCGCGCGTTCCACGCGCAGCGTCCATGAGTTGCAGGTGTTGCCGATCCAGTAATGCCCCTTCGCCGCGTAGAAATGGCTCTTGAAGCCGTACAATCCCGGTCCCAGCAGCGGCGCGCGTCCGCCGGCATCGCGCTCGAACGATTCCCCCAGGGTCCGGCACAGCGAGCGCAGTTCGGCGTCCGTGCACGGCACCGTCACGAGTTCGTTCCAGACGTGTTCGTTCGTCGGCGGTCCCGGGTAGCCGACGATGTGCAGCACGCTCGGCCCCGGCACCAACGCCGCGCCGACGGCCATCGCCACGCCCGGTTTTTTCGCCATGTAAAATTGGCGGTCGCCCCAGCCAAGCTCCAGGTAGGCGCACCCGGCGAAGTCACGTTCCGCCACGCCCGGCGGCCACGTTCCCGAAGCGACGACCGCCACACGCGGCACGACGACCCCCGTGTGCCAGCCGTGGCTGCAAACGTAAAACTCCGCCGCGTGCGCGACCGTTGCGCAAACGACGACCGAGCCGAGCACCAAGCCGAGAAGAATCTGCCTGCATCGGAGGGAACCCGCCATGCCAGCAATGAAAACGACAACGCGCAACTCGCAACCCGGGTCCGCATCCG
>CAZZYS010000152.1:0-10500 GCA_964658285.1 uncultured Verrucomicrobiota bacterium | reverse complement strand
GAAATGAGCCTGCCGGAAGTGCCCGTCGCGCAAAAGCGCATCATCGCGGCGTGCCGGGCGGCGGCCTGCCCGGTCATCACGGCCACCCAGATGCTCGAAAGCATGACTACCGCGCCAAAGCCCACCCGCGCCGAGGCGACCGACGTGGCCAACGCCATCTTCGACGGCACCGACGCCGTGATGCTCTCGGGCGAATCGGCGATGGGCGAGTTCCCCGTCGAAACTGTGGCCATGATGTCGGCCATCGCCGCGCGCGCGGAAGCGGCGTGGAACGACGGCGAACTGCCCTGCCCGCCGCCGCTGGAAGAACGGAGCGAACTCGAATGCGTCGTCGCGCGCGCGGCCAAGGACATCGCCACCTCGCTCGACGCCCGCGCCATCGTGACGCACACCACCAGCGGCTCGACGACGCGCCGCGTGGCCTGCCACCGCCCCGGCATGGGGTTGCTGGCGCTCTGCACCGACGAACGCATCCGCCGCCGACTGACCCTGACCTGGGGAGTGGAGAGCGAACGGACCGAAGAAATTCGCGGCACGGCGCACATGGTCCAGCTCGCCTTGCGCGCGGCGGTGGCACGGTGCGGGGCGCGGCCGGGCGAGAACGTCGTCGTCGTGGCGGGGACTCCTTACCGGGTCAGCGGACGGACCAACCTCATCAAGGTCGAGACGGTGCCGCCGGAGGGACGGGAGATTTCGGACGAGACTTCAGATGATCCTGTAACCGTTGGCGCGCAGGACGGTTAGGACCGTCATCACCGCGACAGAGAAGACGAGCACCGTCGTTTCCAGCAGACGCGAGCGCTCGGCGAGTTGCGCCAGCACGATGTACGCCGTCACCGTCGTGCAGAGGTAGCGCGTCAGGGCGTCGCCGGGCGTCGTCACGACGTACAGGGTCACCAACGCGATGGCCAGCACGGCGTACGCGACCCGTTTGAGGGTGAACAGTCCGATCACCGACAGCACCAGAATGATGCCGAGCAGCGGCATGGAAACGTGCGTGTAGATCGCGTCCACGGTGTTCCATTGGAGGGCCACTGCCTCCCACGGCCAGCGCGGCGTGCCGTGCCAGCCTGCGGCCACCGTTTTTTGTTGGGCGCGCCAGTCACCGAACCGGAGTTGGAGGAAGATCAAAAACGACGCGTGCCCGACGACCGGACCCATCACAGCGACGGCCGCCCGCGTCAGCCACGGCCAGCGCGATGCCTGCCACCAGACCGTTCGCGGACGCTCGCCGTCGGCCTCGGCGGGTGCCGCCGGAGCCGGTGCGTTCCGCTGCCCGCCGGCGCGGCGGCGTTCCAGCCATTGCTGGCCTGCTTCGAGCACGAGAAACCCGGTCAGCAGCAGCCCCGGCGTGCGCGTCAACGCCGACGCCAGCCCCCAGAAACCCGCCGCCAGCCACCGTCCCCGCCGCGCGCACAACAGGCAGCCGAGCAGCGTCAGCAGGTACAACGATTCCGTGTAGATCAGACCAAACCACATCGTGCCGGGACAGACCAACAGGAACAACACCGCGCGTTCCGCAACCGCTGCCGAACGCGTCTCGCGCGCCGCCAGCCGCCAGAGCAGCAGGCACGACCCATACAACGCCGCGAGAGAGATCGCGTAGCCCGTCAGCCGGGCGTCGAACCCGCAGAACGTGCCCGCGCGGATCAACATCGGATAGAGCGGATAAAAGGCGACGCTGGATTGCCCTTGCGGATCGTAGGAATACCCGCCATCGACGATGCCCAGATACCAGGTGGTATCCCAAGCGGCAAACCGCTCGACCCACGTCCGGGTCCGCGTGGCGAAGAAGCCCTGCACGACGGCGGTGTGCGAGAGCGCCGCCACGCACAGGACGAGCAGACGCGACATCAGAAACAGCCCCGTGACGCGCACCAGCGCACCCGCGTCGAGACGCGGCAGGACGGCCTCGGGCACGGCGGCGGGAGCGCGGGTCGTGGACACGGGTCAGAGGTTTCCTTGCGGGTCCGGCAGATAGAGGTCGAGCGCGAAGAACCGCCCGGCGATGGCGCGCTTGTCGGGATTGTTCAGCTCGAAGCCGTGGGAACTGTACCGCGAAAAGGTCAGCGTGAATTGGTTGGCGCGCGGTTGCAGGTCCAACGCGTACTCGCGGGCGATGTCCTCGCCGTCGTGCAAATGGATTTCTTCCAGCGTCTGACCGTTGCAGGCGACGGTGACCGTCTGGTCCGCGACCGGGCTGCGGTAGGTGAACGCCAGTCGCGCGCGTTTCAGCCGCGACCAGATTTCCACCGTGCTCACCGGCCCCAGCGCCTGGCGAAATCGCGTCCGCTTGTCCCGGGGGTCGTCCTGTTCGAGGCCGCCGACGTTGCCCAGATGCACGAGCGTCGAGGTCTCGTGGAAAAATTCGTCCTGGCCCACCCTCTCGCCGATGGGAGTGCCCACCAACCGGAAAGCGGGCAGGGTTTTCCCCCGTGCGGCACGATACGCGCGCACGTCCACCCAGCCGCCGGCCAGCAAGGCCGCGCCGAGGACCACGGCGACGAGCGCGTCCCCACCCACGCCGCCCCGGCCGGGAGGGCGGACGCGGGCGGCGGGCGGAGAGAGCGGGCGGGCGGGTGTCATTTGCCGGCGGCGGATCGCGGGTGGTGGACAGATCGACTCGCCTTCCATATCCTGCAACCCGCAACTCACCACCCGCCCTCCGTTCCATGTCCATTTCTCCGGCCGCAGAGCCGCTGCTACCCACCCGGCGCGATCTCTGGCTTGCCGTGGCGATCTACGCCGTGGCGCTGTTCGTCTTCTGGCACTCGCCACTCACCACCACCGGAGACTCCAAGTACACGCTGCTGCTGACCCAGAACCTGCTCAACAAGGGCAGCTTCGTGCTCGACGACTACGGCATCCCGCGCAATCCGCCGATCCACTACGGCGTGGCCGAACTCGACGGCAAGGTCTACCAGATCGAGATCGTGGACGGGCATCTCTATTATTTTTTTCCGCCGGGCAGTTCGATTTTGTCCACGCCCTTTGTCCTCGTGCAGGATCTGATCGGCAAGCCCGTGATCCGCCCGGACGGCTCGTACAATTTTTCCCGGGAGGAACGCAACCAGCATTTCATCGCCGCCGCGTTGATGGCGGCGCTGGCGGCCGTGTTCTATCTCACCGCCCGGCGGCTGCTGCCGGTGGGCTGGAGCCTGGTGGTCACCGTGGGCGGCGCGCTGGGCACGCAGATCTGGAGCACGGCCTCGCGCGGCCTGTGGAACCACACCTGGGGCGTCGTGTTGATCGGCTGCGCGCTGTACCTGGTGGTCGTGCGGGAAACCGGCAGACGCAAGGTGCCGCCGGTCACGCTGGCCACGCTGCTGGCCTGGGCGTACTTCGTGCGGCCGACCAACAGCCTGTTCATCATCGGCATCAGCCTCTATCTCCTGTGCTTCCACCGCGCGGGCTTCCTGCGGTATGCCCTGACGGGAGCGGCGTGGTTCGCGGGGTTCGCCGTTTATTCGTGGGAACATTTCGGCCGGGTGCTGCCCAGTTATTACGCGGCGGCGAGGTTGGGGACGAGCACCCTGGGCGAGGCGCTGGCGGGCAACCTGATCAGCCCCTCGCGCGGGTTGCTGATCTTCGTGCCCGTCGTGTTGTTCGTCGTCTACCTGCCGCTGCGCTTCTGGCGCTACCGCCTCCACGCCCGTCTGCTCGGGTTGGCGGCGGGCGTGAGTCTCTGCCAGTACGTCGCGGTCTCGGGCTTCGTGCCCTGGTACGGCGGCGGCTGCTACGGGCCGCGCTACACGACCGAACTGGTCCCCTGGATGGTGCTGGCGGCGAGCCTGGGTCTGGCCGCCGCCCTGCGCTGGCGGGAAGACCACGCGGTGCCTCGACGGTCCTGGGAATGGCTCGCCACGCTGACGGCAGGCAGCGTGCTCCTGGGCCTGAGCCTGTTCATCAACGAGCGCGGGGCCAACGTCCTGGCCACCCAGAGCTGGAACCAATACCCCGTGCTCGTGGACCGCCAGCCGACGCGGGTCTGGGACTGGCATTATCCGCAGGTCCTCGCCGGTTTCCTCCGACCGCCGGTGCCCGAGGTTTTCCCGGTGGCGAAGACCGGGGAGCGGATTTTCTTCGGCGACGACGCGGGGCGGCGTTTCCAGTACGAGGGCTGGCGATGGAGCGAAAAGGACCGCTGCTGGTCCGCCGAACGCCGGGCCACGCTGATCTTCGCCACCGACAGCCCCAGGCCGAAATGGCTGCAACTGCGCTTCGAGCCCTACCTCCACCCGCCGCAACTGCTCAAGCAGCGCGTCAAAGTCCGTCTCAACGGCCACCCGGTCGGCGAGTTCCCGGGCAACGAGCAGGCACCGCATGACTACCTGCTGCCGTTGCCCGACGGGGTGTGGCACGAGAAAAACTTCCTGCGCTTCGACCTGCCCGACGCCGCCGCACCCGCCTCGCTGGAAGACAGCCGCGACCTGCGCGAACTGGGCATCGCCCTGTCCTGGATCGAGTTGGACGACACGCCACCCCCGGCCGCGACGGATGCCGGCGCGCCCGCCGCCGTCCCGACCGGGCCGTAACATCGGCATTGCCGACCCGCGAAATTACTGGTAATCGTCGCCCCCCAAGTCCACTTGCCGATGCCCGCCACACCACCCGACGAGCCACCCGCCGCCCCACCCGGCTCCGTCCGGCGGTACGTCGTCCGGGCGCTGCCGTTTTGCGTGGCGCTGCTCCTGAGCGCGGTCGCTATTCATCCTTACATCACGAACTACAACCCGCGGTTCGGCTGGACGAAGATGATCTGTTTCGGCCCGTTTTTCGCAAAAACGTCGCTGCCGCGCCTCCAGCGGACCTTCCATTACACGGAGGATGGTCCCGACGCGAGCTACGGCTACGACGGACAGTTCTACGCGCAGATGGCCCTCGACCCCTCGCTGCAGGACCCCGCCTTTGACCATGCGCTGGACACCCCGGCGTACCGCGCGCGCCGCATCGGCCTGCCGGCCGTGGCGTTTTGCCTCGGGGCGGGCAAGCGGGCATGGGTTCTCCAGGCCTACGCGTTGTCCAACCTGCTTTTTTGGTTCGTCCTGCTCGGCGCATTGTGCTGGCTGCTCAAGCCGCGCACGGGGCGGGAACTCCTCTGCCTGAGCGCCGGCATGTGGTGTTACGGGGCCTTCGCCAGCATGGAGCGGTCCCTGGTCGATCTACCGGCGGCGGCGATGCTTTTCACGGGGCTGGTCGTCGGTTCCTGGGGAGGGTACGGCCTGCTGGCCGCGTCGATCCTCACCCGCGAGACCAACCTGTTGGCAACCGCCGGATTCCTGGACCTGCACCGGTCCTGGCGGGACGGTGGCTGGAAAGGTTCCCTCGTCCCGCTGGCGCTGGCGGTCGTCCCCTTCGCCCTGTGGATGGCCTACGTCCACCATCGGTTCGGCCACCTCGACCACAGCGCGGGCGAACGGAACTTCGCCTTGCCGCTGCAAACGATGTGCGCGGTTTTCTCCCATTCGATCCAGCAATGTTCCCAGGTGGGTTTTCACCAGATTTTCTCCCACTGGTGGCAGTTCGAGTGGCTGTACCTGAACCGCGATTTGCACGACGCGCTGACGGTTGCCGCGTTCTGGTTCCAGGGCTTGTATCTGCTGGTGCGCTGGGAGGTCCGTTCCCCGCTCTGGCGGATGGGGGTCTGTTATCTGGCGCTGGCGGTGGTCCTCGGGCCGGCGGTCTGGGAAGACCCGAGCGCGGCCGCCCGCGTGCTGCTGCCCCTGACGCTGTGTTTCTACCTGCGGCTGGCGCGGGAGCGCGTCGTGTGGTTCTGGCCGTTTTTCCTCCTGGGCAGCTTGTCCCTCGCCTACGGCCTGCACGAATTTTGGCTGTGGACGTGACCTCCGTTTTGCTTGTCCGATGAAACTGACCGTCCTGATCCCCTGTTACAACGAGCGCACGACCATCGCCGCCGTGCTGGACGCGGTGCGCGCTGGTCCGGTGCCCGACGTGGAGATCATCGTCATCGACGACGCGTCGCGCGACGGTACGCGCGACCTGCTCCAGGGTGAGCTGCGCGGCCGGGCTGACAAGGTGCTGTTTCACGAACGCAACCAGGGCAAGGGTGCCGCCCTGCGCACGGGCATCGCCGCCGCGGAGGGCGATCTGGTCGTCATCCAGGACGCCGACCTGGAGTACGACCCGGACGATTATCCGCTGCTGATGGAACCTTTCGTCCGGGGCAAGGCCGACGTGGTGTACGGTTCGCGCTTCGCCGGGGGCAACGCGCACCGGGTCGTCTATTTCTGGCACATGGTCGGCAACCGCTTCCTGACGCTGCTCTCCAACATGTTCTCCAACCTCAACCTCACCGACATGGAGACCGGCTACAAAATGTTTCGCCGGGAGGTGATCCAGGCCATCCCCATCGAGGAAGACCGCTTCGGGTTCGAGCCGGAGATCACCGCCAAGCTCGCGCGGCGCGGCGCGGTTTTCTACGAGGTGGGCATCTCCTACCACGGGCGCACCTACGCCGAGGGCAAGAAAATCACCTGGCGCGACGGGTTCCGGGCGATCTACGCGATTTGCAAGTACAACCTCCGGGGCGAAGCCGCCGGGACTCCCGCTGGACAACCGCGCTGACTTGGGGTTAAGTGTGCGCCCTCGGATGTCCAATCACTTTCCTGGTCAGTCGGTTATAGGGTATGCCTCGTCGAGGCTCGCATGGTAGCTGGCATCGAATCCAACCGGCCGCGCAACGTTGACGCCAAGCGGGCCGCCGCCATCCTCTACGGGGACTGGGGCACGAGCAAGGCCTACGTCATCGGCCTGGCGTTCGCGTTCGCGGGGTATTCCTCGTTCTGGCTCATCCTGGCCATGTGCGGGCTGACGGCCGTCGTCGCGATCAACTACATCGTGATCTGCAAGCACTACCCCGACGGCGGGGGCGTGTATGCCAGCGTGCGGCACCGCTCGGAGATCATCTCCATCGTCGGCGCGTTCCTCCTGATCGCCGACTACATCGTCACGGCGGCCCTGAGCGCGCTGTCGGCGTTCCAGTACATCGGCGTGCCGCACCCGGAAAAATTCGCCGCCGTCGCCATCCTGGGCATCGGCGCGTTGAACTGGTTCGGCCCCAAGCACACCGGGGGATTGGCGTTCGTCGTGGCGATCCCGACGGCGGTCGTGGTGGTGTTGCTCGGGGTCCTCGGGCTGCCGTACCTGGGCGTGGCCTGGCACAACGTCCACGGTCTGACCGGCGGCTGGGGGCACAACTGGACGAGCTTCGTGTCCATCGTGCTCGCGCTCTCGGGCGTGGAGGCGGTGGCGAACTCGACGGGCGTCATGCGCCTGGACCCCGGCGGCGACGACCACCACAAGCCGAGCGTCGTCAAGACCAGCACGCCGGCCATCCTGTGGGTGATGGCGGAGGTCGTCTTCTTCACCGCACTGCTGGGCCTGCTCATGCACGCGCTGCCCGGCCTGGACCGCGTGACGAGCGACCCCGGCGACCCGACGGTGGACGCCATGCACCCGAGCGTGAACGCCCCCGGCTCTCCCGGCGTGCGTGACTTCATGCTGCGCTACATGGGCGATACCTTCGGCGGGCACGCGTTCGGCGCGGCCGGGGGACACATCATGGGAGTCGCGGTGAGCATCGTGTTTTGCGTGCTACTGCTCTCGGCGGTGAACACGGCCATCGGCGCGCTGATCTCCACGCAGTTCCTGATGGGGCGCGACCGGGAATTGCCCAACATCTTTCGCAAGCTCAACAACTGGGGCGTGCCGACGTGGGGGCTGGTCGTCTCGACGCTGGTGCCGCTGGGCCTGGTGCTGCTCGTCAGCGATCTCTCGGGGCTGGCGGAACTCTACGCCGTCGGCGTCGTCGGCGCGATTGCCACCAACCTCGGCGCGTGCTCGACCGACCGGAAGCTCGAACTCAAGACCTGGGAACGCGCGCTGATGTTCGTGACCTTCGTGGTCATGGTCGGCATCGAGCTGTCGCTCTTCATCGACAAACCGGCGGCCCGGACATTCGCCGTGGCGGTGCTGGCCATCGGGCTGGCCATGCGCTCGCTCGGGCGCGAACAGGCCCAGCGCGGAGCTTTCCTGGTCGTGCTGGCGGTGATCGTGGCGTTGGTCGCCTTCGGGGACACGCGCTCGGCGATCATCGCGGTGACGGTGCTCTGCGCCGGATTGATCTTGCGCGGGCTGCTCGGTGAGCGGCAGGTCAAAATCGAGGCGAAAAAAGCGGGGCTCGCCGGGTTAAACCCGGAGGGTTCGACGTTCCCCGGCCCGGGTTCGACCTTCCCGGGGATGGCGGAAGCGACCGCGCGCGAAAAAATGGGCGACTCCACGCTGCCCATCGGCAACCAGGATCAGGCCACCGGCACGCCGATGCTCTGCGCGGTGCGCGGGATCGGCAAGACGCTCGATTTCGCCCTCGAAGACGCCCGCGAGAGCCACCGGCCGCTGTATCTGCTCTACGTGCGCGAACAGCCGGTCATCACGAGCGAGGACCGCAAGCGCAAATGGCGCGAGGACGACGACGCGAGGGAGATTTTTTCCTACGCCCGCGAAAGGGCCAACGGAGCCATCGTGCTGCCGGGCTACGCGGTGAGTGATTCACCGGCCGACACCATCGTGGACTTCGCGGCGACCATCGGCGCGTCGCGTTTGATGCTGGGCGCGCCGAGCCGGATCGGCCTGGTCAATCTCTTGCGTGGCAACATCATCCGGCAGGTGTCGGACCTGCTGCCGGACGACATTCACTTGCTGGTGTACGCGTGAGGCTCGTCGCGGCGGCAGGACGGTCAGGCAGAGGGAAAACGTCGGAGGTTTCTCTGTGCGCCGCTAGGTTTGACCCCTGCCCCGCCACTGTGATACGCTCATTTTTCCCTGTCATTTCCCGAGCTTCCCCGCCGTCATCCGCAATGAGCAGCCCCAGTTACAAAGACACGCTCAACCTGCCGCGCACCGATTTCCCCATGAAGGCGAATCTGGTCACGCGCGAACCCGACCTCCTCAAATTCTGGGAGGAAAGCGACCTCTACGGTCAGATTCAGCAAGCCCGCCGCGGCGCGCCCGCGTACATCCTCCACGACGGCCCGCCGTTCGCCAACGGCGACGTGCACATGGGCACCGCGCTCAACAAGATCCTCAAGGACATCGTCATCAAGTCCAAGACGATGGCCGGCTTCCGCGCGCCGTACCTGCCGGGCTGGGATTGCCACGGGCTGCCCATCGAGTTCAAGGTCGTCAAACAGGATCGCGGCCTGAGCCCCATCGAGGTCCGCCGCCGCTCGGAAGAACTGGCGCGCAAGTTCATCGACGTGCAGCGCCGCCAGTTCAAGCGCCTGGGCGTCTTCGGCGACTGGGAACACCCGTACCTGACGCTCGACCCCGCCTACGAGACCGAGATCATCCGGGCGTTCGGCAAACTCGTGGACAAGGGCCTCGTCTACCAGAGCAAGAAGCCCGTCTACTGGTCCACCGGTGCGCTGACCGCCCTCGCCGAGGCCGAGATCGAGTACCACGAGGAGGATTCACCGGCGATCTACGTGAAATTCCCGCTCACGAGCGGACCGCTGGCGGGCAAGGCGAGCGTCGTGATCTGGACGACGACGCCGTGGACCCTCCCGGCCAACCAGGCGGTCGCCGTCAACGCCGGGTTCAACTACCGCGCGCAGTTGTTTCGCAACCCACGCACGGGCAAGGACGAAATGCTCATTTTCGCCAACGCGCTGACCGACGCATTTTGCAAATCGACCGGTCACACGCGCGAGGAAAACGCTTTCGGCGTGCTCGGCTCGTTCCTCGGCTCGGAGATGGAAGGCTGGAAGTTTCACCATCCCTTCTTGAACCGCGAAGGGCCGATCATCCTGGGAGATTTCGTCACGCTGGAGGCCGGGACCGGCTGTGTGCACATCGCCCCCGGCCACGGCAACGAGGACTTCATCGTCGGCCGCAAGTACGGGCTGGCCGTGTTCTCGCCCGTGGATGACGACGGCAAGTACACGGATGAAGTCGGCGTGCCCGCGCTCGTGGGCAAATACGTCTTCGACGCGAACAAGGATGTCATCGCCATGCTGCGCGACAACGGCACGCTGGCGGGCGACGGGGTCATCCACCACACGTACCCGCATTGCTGGCGCTCGAAGGTGCCGATCATCTTCCGCGCGGTCGAGCAGTTCTTCATCCGCATGGACGACCTGCGGCCCGAGGCCCTGCGCGCCATCGACAGCGTGAAGTGGATCCCCCACTGGGGCCGCAACCGCATCTACGGCACCGTGGAATCGCGCCCCGACTGGTGCATCTCGCGCCAGCGCACCTGGGGGGTGCCGCTGCCGGTGTTCTACGATAAGGACGGCAAGCCGTTGCTGCGTCCCGACTGGATCGACGCCGTGGCCATCCTCTTCAAGCAGTACGGGACGAACATCTGGTTCGACCCGGACGACAAGATCATCGCGCAATCGCTCGACCTGCCCCCGGGCACCACGCGCCGCAACGACACGCTCGACGTGTGGATCGACTCCGGGGTGAGCTTCCAAGCGGTCG
>CAZZYS010000151.1:0-10535 GCA_964658285.1 uncultured Verrucomicrobiota bacterium | reverse complement strand
CTCCCCGCGCGGCGCGCGACGCGCATCGACCCGATGGCGGCGTTGCGCGAGGAGTGAACGAAAACTTCGATGATCCTCCTGCAAGACCTCCGCCACGGGTTCCGCGCGCTCGCACGCCAGCCGCTTTTCACCGTGGTCTCCGTCCTGGTGCTCGGCCTGGGCATCGGCGCGAACACCGCCGTCTTCAACGTGGTCAACACCGTGTTGCTGCGGCCCCTGACCTACCCGCGGGCGGATCGGCTGATGTTCATGCACGAGCGGACACCGCAGAACGCGCCGTTCTCCGTGGCGATCCCGAACTACCTGGACTGGCAGGCGGAGCAAAAATCGTTCACCGACCTGGCCCTGGTCGGGAGGGGCGATTTCAACGTGTCGTTCCCGGGCGGCGAGGGCAGCGAACCCGAACGCCTGACCGGGGCGACGGTGACCGCGAACTACATCCCGATCCTCGGCATCCCGCCGGTCCTGGGACGCAATTTCTCGCCAGCCGAGGACACGCCCGGCGGGCCGAAGGTGGCGATCCTCAGTGACGCGCTCTGGCGGCGGCGTTTCGCGGCGAGCCCCGACGTGATCGGCCGGCGGATCACGGTGGACGGCGCGCCGCGTGAGATCGTCGGCGTGCTGCCGCCCACGATGCGTTCCCCGCGCCGCGCGGAGGTGTACCTGCCGCTCGGCGATCTCCGCAAGGACGCCGAGCGCAACATGCACCACGGCTACGCCGTCGCCGGCCGGCTCAGGGACGGCGTGACGCCCGCGCAGGCCCGCGACGACCTGAACGCCATCGCGCTCGGCCTGGAAAAGCGTTATCCCGAGACGAACACGGGTTGGCGCGTCCTCGCCGACCGCATGATCGACAGCTCCGTGGGCGAGTACCGGGCGAGCCTCTACCTGCTGCTGGGCGCGGTGGGCTGCGTGCTCCTGATCGCCTGCGCCAACGTCGCCAACCTGCAACTGGCCCGCGCCACGGGCCGCGCCCGGGAGCTGGCCGTCCGCGCGGCCCTGGGCGCGAGCCGCGCGCGGCTGGTGCGCCAGCTCCTCACCGAGAGCGCGTTGCTCGGCGGGCTCGGAGGCGCGGCGGGCCTGTTGCTCGCCCTATGGGCCACGGACGCCATCCGCGCGGTCGGCCCGACGGACCTGCCGCGGTTCGAGGATTTGCGGATGGACTGGCAGTCGTTGTGGTTCGCGGCGGCGGTGGCGCTGGGCAGCGGGCTGCTGGTCGGGGGGTGGCCGGCCTGGCGCGTGACGCGCACGGCGGCGTTGTCGCGGACGCTGGGCGAGGGGAGCGCGCGGGGCGGTTCGGCCGGCGTGGCGCAGGGACGTGCCCGCGCCGGGCTGGTGGTGGCCCAACTGGCGCTGACCGTCGCGCTGCTGGCGGGCGCGGGGTTGACGTTGAAAAGCTTCTGGCGCGTGCGGACCGAACCCTTCGGCTTCCGGAAGGACGGGATTTTGACGATGGCGCTCACGCTGCCGGCGGCGCGTTACGACGAGACGAAAACCCGGGCGTTCTTCGGGGACCTCCTCGCCCGCGTGCAGGCGCTGCCGGGCGTGGAGTCGGCGGTGACCGCGTACAACATCCCGTTCGACGGGGAAAGCTACGTCGTCTCCGCGCACTTCACGGGCACGCCTCCTTCGGTGCCGGGCGAGGAGCCGCAGACGAAGGTGACCTTCGTCACGTCCGGGTATTTCCAGTTCATGGAAATGCCGATCCTGCGCGGCCGGGGTTTTGGCGACGGTGATCGCGCCGGGACTCCCAAGGTGCTCGTCATCGACGAACCCTTTGCCCGAAAGTATTTCCCCGGCGAAGACCCGGTCGGCAAGCAGGTGGACGACGGGGACGGTCCCGACGTGCACGGGCAGCCGATGACCATCGTGGGCGTGGTCGGTCACACGCGCGTGGAGGCACCGGACGTGGACGCGGCCGCGCCGGAGTTGCCGCGCATGTACGTGAACGCGGACCAGGTCCCGACCACGCAACGCACGATCCTGGTGCGCGCCCGCGCGGGCGATCCGCTGGCGCTGGCCGGGCCCGTGCGGCGCGCGGTGCTGGCGCTGGACCCGGAGCTGCCGGTGTCGCACGTCGCCACGATGGAGGAAAACATCGCCTCGGATTTTGCCTCGCAGCGGCTGGTGCTCATCCTGCTGGCGTCCTTCGCCGTGCTGGCGCTGGTCCTGGCAAGTCTGGGTCTGTACGGGGTGATGGCGCTGGGCGTGGCGCAACGCACGCGCGAACTCGGCATCCGGCTGGCGCTGGGCGCGCAGCGCGCGAACGTGTTGCGGCTCGTGCTCGGCCAGAGCGCGCGGCTGGTCGGGGTCGGGCTCGCGCTGGGACTCGCGGCGGCGCTGGGCGCGGGGCGGCTGCTTGCCAGCGTCGTCTACGGCGTGAGCACGGTGGACCCGGGCATCCTCCTGCTCGTGGCGTCGGGGCTCGGCGGGGTCGGGATGCTGGCGAGTTATCTGCCCGCGCGCCGCGCGACGCGCATCGACCCGCTGACCGCTTTGCGCGAGGAGTGAAGCCGTTTCCCACGGCGGGGTCGAAACGGCGTGGGCCGGCTTGCCCACGGATGTCCAAGGTCATTTCTTGATTGCCCTGTAGGGTTGGCTCTGATAGAACCCCGGCGTGCGTATCAAATCCCCCCTCTACCTGGCCGCACTGGCAATTTCCCTGGCGTGCGTGCCCGGTGTGCGTGGCCAGGACACCGCTACCCTCGCCACTCTCCACCAATTCTCCGCGTCCGACAGCAGCGGAAACAACGCCGACGGGGCCAGTCCCCGGGCCGGCCTCACCCTGGCCAGCGACGGCAACCTCTACGGCACGGCGCACAGCGGCGGCGCTGACGGTTACGGCCTGGTCTTCAAACTGACGACCGGCGGCACGCTGACCCCCCTGGCAAGCTTTCACACCGGCAGCAGCACCGGCGAGTACCCTCTGAGTCCCCCGGTCGAGGGCACCGACGGCAACCTCTACGGCACGACGGATGCCGGTGGGGACCACAGCAGCGGCATCGTGTACCGGGTCTCGACCGCCGGGACGTTTTCCCAACTGCATTCCTTCGGCGGGGACAACGGTTCCCCCTCGCTGCCGCGGGGCGGCCTGGTCCGGGGCACCGACGGCAACTTCTACGGCACGAGCTACGACGGCGGCATCCACGGCGACGGCGCGACGTTCACGGTCACGACCGGCGGGGCGGTGACGAAACTGTACAGCCTCAACGGTGACGCGGGCGAGGGCACGAATCCCAACGGCCGCCTGGTGCAGGGTACCGACGGCAACTTCTACGGCACGACCTACAAAGGGGGAGCCAACGGGGGCGGCACCGTCTTCGAGATGACGCCCGCCGGGGTGCTGACGACCCTGTGCAGCCTCGGCGGCACCGGGCAGGGGACCCATCCCTACGGTGGGGTGGTGCAGGGCACCGACGGCAACTTCTACGGCGCGACCCACGACGGCGGGACCAACGGGGAAGGCACGGTCTTCCGCGTGACTCCCGGCGGCACGCTCACCACCTTGTACAGCTTCGCCGCCAACGGCAGCGACGGGGCGAATCCCCATGCGGCCCTGGTGCAGGGTCAGGACGGCAACTTCTACGGCTCGACGGAAGCCGGCGGCGCGAACGGCGACGGCACGATTTTCGAGATCACCCCGGCGGGTGCGCTGACGACCGTGTACAGTTTCAGCGGCGGCGATGGCTCCGATCCGCAGGGTGCTCTGCTCCAGACCACCGACGGCAGCTTCTACGGCACGACCGCCGGCGGCGGGGCCAACGGGGAAGGCACGGTCTTCCGGTTGACGCTGCATCCGGGTTTCTTCACGGGGCAGGGCGCCTTGAACAACGGCGTGTACTACCTGGCGTTCCCCAACGGCAACTTCTTCGGCTACTACAGCTACCTGACCGACCCGCACTACATCTACCACTTCGACCTCGGCTACGAGTACCTCTTCGACGCGGCCGACGGCAAGGGCGGGGTGTATTTCTACGACTTCAAGAGCCAGGGCTTCTTTTACAGCAGCCCGGTCTTCCCGTTCCCGTACCTGTACGACTTCAGCCTGCACACCGTGTTGTACTACTACCCGGACCCGGGCAACCCCGGCCACTACAATACGAACGGCTACCGCTTCTTCTACCGCTTCGACAACGGCCAGATCATCGTCAAATAACCATCGGGCGCTGCCCTGGAAACGAATCTATGCAACGAGTCACTGGCATCGGCGGTTTTTTCTTTCGCGCGCGGGACCCGGAAGGGTTGAGCAAATGGTATCAGGAAACCCTCGGAGTTGACCCCGTGCCGACCGGTGCCGGCCAGCAGCCCTGGACGCAGGAGGCGGGGACGACGGCGTTCTCGCCCTTCGAGCAGGACACCGAATATTTCGGCGATGCCAGCAAGCATTGGATGATCAATTTCCGCGTGAGCGACCTCGACGGCATGGTGACCCAACTGCGGGCTGCCGGTGTCGTCGTGACCGTGGACCCGGAAATGGCCGCGTACGGACGCTTCGCCCGGTTGCACGATCCCGAAGGCAATCCGATTGAACTGTGGCAGCCGTAGGGCAACCGCGGCGTTTGGCTTTCAGGAAGCGGGTGGGAAAGTTCCGGACAGGCCGCAACGCGGCCGGTCGTTTGTTAAGGTAGGGATGGCTCTCCGAGCCAGTCCCTAGTTTGGGTTGGATGACCTCCGTGCGCACGAAACGCCCTTCCAGAAACAATAGGGACTGGCTCGGAGAGCCATCAGGACCTTAAATAGACGAACGCGGCGGCCAACCACCGTCCGCTACAGCCCCGTCGGCACGGTGCGCAGCTTGTCCTCCCAGCGGGTGAGCAGATGGAGGATGATGTTCGTGCCGAACTTGTAGCTCATCCGCAGTTCCGGCAGCCCGAGGTTGCGAAAATAGATATCTCGCTTCTGGTAAATCGTCTCGTTGGTGACCGCGAGATGGCCTGTTTCGTCCCGGCGCAGATCGTACTCCATCTTCTCGTCCAAGGCGATCTGCCACATGTCGCAATAATCGTTGGCCGTGTAGATGACGACCACCTCGCCGAAGTTCTTCAGCGCGTAGACCGGTTCCTGGTAATAGTTCAACCCCGGCGGCACGCCCACGACCTCCTTCCAGTATTTCTTGGCGTAAAGATCGTGGTCGGGCGGCAGCGCCTGCCACTGGATGTCCTGGTCGGGCAGCACCCGCTTCATCTCGCGGCGGAACGCGATGTCGAAACGCGAGCGGTTGCCCGGCAGCGAACTGTCCCCCCACACGCACCCGCCGAGCTGGAGGTATTTTTGCAGGTTCTCGACCTCCTTGTCCGTCAACACGAAATCCCGGTGGCCCGTCAGCAGGATGAACGGCGGCTTCTTGGTAAAGAGCGCGTCGGTGGCGATGTCCAGCGGCACGGCTTCCGGCTCGGCGTCGATCTTGTCGTTGGAGAGCTTGCGGATGACGTAAAGCAGATCGGGCAGGCTGCCCCTGGTGATCTTGCCGTCCTGGACTTTGACGGTGGAAGCCCAATCGCCGCCCGCGTACTTGGCCAGGAACGCCGTGAACTTGAACTTCCGGTCGTGGCTGACGCCGCTGCCCCGTTCGCCCGGCGGCGTCCAATCCTTCTGGAAGTCGATCATGCCCCGGGCGATCTTGGGCGTGAGCGCGCCGGGCTGCACCGAGGGCGGGGCGTTGCTGGCGTTGAGCCGGTTGGAGTCGATGATCCGCGACGGATTCGTGGACAGGACATCGGTCGGCGGAGCCACCGGCAACTCGAATGCCGCGTTCGTGCCGGTGAACGTCAGCGGGGTGAACGACGACGCGGGCTGGTTGTTGACCGGCTGGGGCGTCGTGGGGTCCTGCTGGGATTGCTCGATGGGCTGGACGGCCTCCGGCGCGGGCGGGACGGAAGCGCTCTGCACCAGCTCGCCCGTGCTGTCCATGACATCGGTCGGCGTGGCGGCGTTGCGCACGAGCACCACGCTGCCGAAACTCAGCACGAAGATGAAGTGCAGCGCCACCGAGATCGTGAAGAACCGCGAGCGGCTGAGCCGGACGATGAACGTCCGCACCGCCCGGTTCCGCGGATTCGGAAAAGAAAAAGCGGCCATGAGGGGAATCCAAACGTACCGTGGCAGGGAAACCGATCATTGCAAGCGACGCCCCACCTCCGTGCGCGGGGCGTGGATTGACACACCATCAACTTCGCACGAACCTGAGTTTGTGAATTATTTCACAAAGCCCCTTGCCGCCGTCCGCCAGAAGGCGGGCACGGTGGCCGAGATCAAGCAAATCTTCGCGTTGATCCAGCCGCAACTCGACGCCGTGGAAGCGACGATCAACCGGCAGGCCGAGGCGTTCGACCCGGCGGTGCAGGGGTACGTGGGCTATGCGTGCGCGACCAGCGGCAAACGGCTGCGGCCGGCGCTGGCGCTGCTCGCGGCGGGCGCGACCGGCGGCATGGCGGAGCGCCACCAGTCCCTGGCGGTCATCATCGAGTTGATCCACCTGGCGACCCTGATCCACGACGACGTGCTCGACGGGGCCGAGAAACGCCGCGATCAGCCGACGGCGAACGCGCGCTGGGGCAACCATCTGAGCGTCCTGCTGGGCGATTGCCTGTTCGCGCACGCGCTGGACCTGGCCACGCATTTCGACGACGCCGAGATCAGCCGGGGCATCGCGCGGGCGGCGACGGCGGTGTGCACGGGCGAGATTTTGCAGACGCAGCGGCGCTTCGACCTGAACCTGAGTTTCGCGGACTATTACCGGATCATCGAGATGAAGACGGCGGCGTTATTTGGCGCGGCGGCCGGGCTGGGGGCGGCGCTCAACGAAACCGGACCGGAGGTCGCGGAGGCGTTGAAGGTCTACGGGTTGAAGGTGGGCACGGCGTACCAGGTTTACGATGATCTGCTGGACCTGGCGGGCGACGAGGCCGCTGCTGGCAAGACGCTCGGCACGGACCTCAAGAAGGGCAAACTGACGCTGCCGATCCTCAATTTGCTCCAGGCGTCGGAGAACGGTCAGCGCGAGCGGTTGACGCAGACGATCCTGCGCGGCGAGGACGAGGATTTGGCGGCGTTGGGCGAGGCGGCGCGGCGCAGCGGCGCGCTGGCGTCGGCGGCGCGCTCGGGGCAGGAGTTGATCGAGGTCGGGTTGAGCCGGCTGGAAGTGCTCCCGGCGAGTCCGTACCGCGATGCGATGGCCGACGTGGGCCGGCGGCTGGACGTGATGATCGGGCAGTACGCGGAATAGGCAGGCTCGCGGACGATGCTTACTGCCCGGTGGCGTAATTAGATGGCGCGCGTCTACAAAACTCTCTAACGTCGCCTTTCATGACGGTCGAACTGCCGCTGGATCAAATGTCGGTCGAGGAAAAACTCCAGTTGATGGAAGTCATTTGGGCAGACCTCGCCCGGAACCCGGATGACATCCCGTCGCCGGCCTGGCATAAGGAGGTTCTGGATGAATGTCTCCGCCGTGCGGAGAGTGGGGAGGAGAAGTTCATTGATTTCGAGGAAATGAAAAGAAATCTCCTGCGACGGTTTTCGTGAAGGTCCGTGTCCTCCAGTCCGCCGAGGAGTCTTTGGCCGAAGGCGTCCGTTTCTACGAGGATCAGTCGGTGGGACTTGGGCGGGACTTTCTCCACGCGCTCCTTGCAGACATCGGTTTGCTGGCGCGTCACGGTGGCATCCACGCGCGGCGCTTCGGATTTCACTGTAGCGTTTCCAAGCGTTTCCCGTTCGCCATCTACTATTTGCTCGATGGCGACGAGGTAAAAGTACATGCCGTGCTTGATTCCCGGCGTGACCCGGCCTGGATTCGCCGCAAGCTCGGAGAAACCTGACGATGGACCCCGAGTCATTCCGCATCCAGGAAGTCCTCGAAGCCGACCGGCCGCGCGAGCGTCTCGCCACCCTCGGCGCGCACACGCTCACCAACACCGACCTCGTCGCCATCCTGCTCGAAGACGACGGTGCCCCGGTTTCCGCCGACGCCGCCGATGCCGCCGCCGATCTCACGCGGCGTTTGCTCACGAAATTCCGCTCCCTGCGCACCGTGGCGCGTTGCGACCCGCGCGAACTCGCCGCCGTCGAAGGTCTCCCGATGGACAAGGCCATCCTGCTGGCCGCCGCCTTCGAACTCGGCCGCCGCGTCGCCCGCGAGACCATCGCCAAACTGCGTGTGGACAGCCCGGAGATCGTTTGCCAGCTCCTCGCCCAGGACCTCCGCGCGCTCAACCGCGAGTCGCTGCGTGCGCTGTTGCTCGACACGAAATTCCAACTCATCCGCATCGAGGAAATCTCGCTGGGCAGCCTCAACGAGAGCGTGGCCCATCCGCGCGAGATTTTCCGGCCCGCCATCGCGCATTCCGCGTATGCGGTGGTCATGGTCCATAACCACCCCTCGGGCGACCCGACGCCCAGCAAGGCTGACAAGCTGTTGACGAAACGGCTCGTGGAAGCGGGCGAGATGCTCCAGGTCGTGGTGGCCGATCATATCATCATCGGTGGGATGCAGGCCGGGAAACCTTCCTATTACAGCTTCAAGGAAGCGGGGGCCATCCCGCCATGAACGACACACCCCTCATCCATCCCACTGCCATCATCCCGCCGGAAGCTCGTCTGGGCGCGGGCGTGCGCGTCGGAGCTTATGCCGTCGTCGAGGGACCGGCGGAGGTCGGCGCGGGGAGTGTCCTGGAAGCGCACTCGATCCTCACCGGCCGGGTGCGGTTGGGCGCGGGCGTGCGCGTCGGCCACGGCGCGGTGATCGGCGGCGCGCCGCAGGATTTTGCGTTCGATCCGGCGACCGACAGCAGCGTGGAGGTGGGTGACCGCACGCAGATCCGCGAGCATTGCACGATCCACCGTGGCACCACGCCGGGCAGCGTCACGCGGGTGGGGGCGGATTGCCTCCTCATGGCCACGGTCCACGTCGGCCACAATTCGCAGGTGGGCGATCACGTCGTCATCGCCAACGGTTCCATGCTCGGCGGGTACGTCGAGGTGGGCGACCGGGTGTTCATCGGTGGTGACGGCGTGTTCCACCAGCACGTGCGCATCGGCCGGGGGGTGATGACGCAGGGCATGAGCGGGGTGGGCAAGGATATCCCGCCCTTCACGATGGCCGCCGAGATCAACCAGGTCTGGGGCCTCAACGTCGTGGGCTTGCGCCGGGCGGGGGTCGGACCGGCGGAACGCGCCGAAATCAAAGAGGCGTTCAAGCTGCTTTACGCTTCGGGGTTAAACGTTTCCCAGGCGGTCGCGGCGGCGCGGGAACGGGCGTGGGGAGCGTCGGCGGCGGAGTTCTGGGCGTTCGTGGAGGGGGCGAAAAAGCGCGGCATTTGCGCGTTGGGCAAATCAGCACGGGCGGAAGATTGAGGCGGGAGGTTGTAAATCTGACTTGCCGGACCCGTTTTCGGCGGGAAAGTGGCAACGCACTTATGGATACCTTTGTCGTTTTCTTCGCGGAACAGGATCAGATCGCGGTGGAGGCCGATGAGTACAGCTACGACTCGGCGTTTTTGACCTTTACCCGGCACGGGGAAAAGGTGGCTGTCTTCTACGCGAGCAAAATCCTCGGTTTCGCCCGGGCGGACGCCATCGTCGAGGACGAAAACGACGGGGAGCACCGCAGCGAGGAAGACGACGAGGAAGCGTTCTGACCGGTCGCGGGCGGTGGTTGACCCGGCATTGAGAAGTGTGTGGCTAAGGGGAGACCTTGGCCGCAAAAAGCGCAAAAAACGCAAAAGCAGAAAGGAGATGGACTGTCTTCCATCCCCCTTTTTGTGCTTTTTGCGCTTTTTGCGGCCAAATTCCAACCCGTCTCCCGCAACCTTCCGCCCCGCGCATTTTGCGCTTGGATAGCACCGTCGCGCCCCGCTAACGTCCTGCCTTACACATGAACATTTTCGTCACCGGGGGCGCGGGCTACATCGGCAGCATCTGCGTCGAGCAACTCCTCGACCGCGGCCACGCCGTCACGGTCTTCGATAACCTCACCGAGGGCCACCGCCTCGCCGTCGATCCCCGCGCCACCCTCGTCGGCGGCGACCTCAACGAACCCACCTCCATCGGCCAGGCGCTGGCGGCCGCCAAGCCCGACGCCGTCATGCATTTCGCCGCCAACGCGCTCGTGGGCGAGTCGATGACCAACCCGTCGAAATACTTCCGCAACAATGTCGGCGGCGGCCTGAACCTGCTCGACGCCATGCTCGCTGCCGGGGTCCGGCGGCTCGTGTTTTCCTCGACGTGCGCGACCTTCGGCCCGCCGGAGCGCCTGCCGATGGACGAGACGCTGCCCCAGCATCCGATCAACCCTTACGGCGAATCCAAGCTCATCTTTGAACAGATCCTGCGCTGGTACGACACGATCCACGGGCTGAAATTCGTCGCCCTGCGCTATTTCAACGCCGCCGGGGCCACGGAGAAATACGGCGAGGACCACCGGGTCGAGACCCACCTCATCCCCAACGTCCTCAAGGTCGCCCTCGGGCAAAAGGACCACGCCGAAATCTACGGCACCGACTACGAGACGCCCGACGGCACCTGCATCCGCGACTACA
>CAZZYS010000150.1:0-10607 GCA_964658285.1 uncultured Verrucomicrobiota bacterium | reverse complement strand
ATCTTCCGGTCGCAAGAAGAAGGGTTAGCTCCATGCGTCGCCGCGCCAACACTTGCGGCAGAATCCTTGTTTACGCTGCCTGCCGTTCTCGACCGCCAGGACATCAACGCGGCGCGGTCCCACGCATCCTGTCACGTCGATTCACCCTCGTTCACCCTCAATCACCCCGGTGTCTGGCTTCTCTCGTCATCGTCCCCGGAAGGTTCGGGCCGGGGATGGGCGATGCGCCACGCCACGAACGCGCCGATTCCCAGCCCCGCCACCAACACCGCGCCGCCGGCCGTGAAAAGCGGCCCGATCCGCGCGGCGTTCCGCTCGTCGTGCGTGAATGCCACCAGCACGCCCCCCGCCAGCAGGAGGACCAACCCCGGCGTGCACGGCAACAGCACGAATACCCAGCGCAGGGTCTTGGACATCTTTGGCTAATTTACGTTTGCCAGCCTCTCACCTGCCCTTGCCGGTCGCCTTGAGGTGCTTGGTGAACGCGGCGAGGGTTTCCTTGCTGACGTGGTGCTCGATGCCCTCGGCATCGGCCTGCGCGGCCCCCTCCGGCACGCCGATGGCGCGCAGAAACGCGACGACGGTGTTGTGCCGCTTGCGCGCTTCCTCGGAGAGCTTGCGCCCCGCGTCGGTCAGGAAAATCGCCCGGTAGGGCTGGCTGGTCACCAACCCCTCGCGTTGCAGCCGTTGGATGGTCCGGGCGACGGTGACGTGGGTGATGCCGAGACTGCGGGCGATGTCGATCACGCGCGCCTCGCCGGTCTGGGCGATCAGGTCGGCGATCAATTCGACGTAATCCTGCGCGGTCTCGTGCGCGTGTTCCTGGCGGGTGCGGCGCGCGGTTCGGGTCGGCGGGACGGGCGGCTTCCGGCGGGTGCGTGGAGGCGTGGCGGCGGTGGACACGACGGCATTCAACACGAAGCGCCCGCCGTTGACAAGCCTGTCTTAAAAAGTAGCCGGTGCTACAGATAGATGTCCCAAAAAGCGCACGGGAAACCCGCCGCAGGCGCACCAAACAAGGTCATGATGGCTCTCCGAGCCAGTCCCTAATTTCTTCGGGAGGCGCTTCGTGCGCACAGTGGTCATCCAAGCCAAAATAGGGACTGGCTCGGAGAGCCATCCCTACCTTGTTGACGACGCCTGCGGCGGGCTTCCCGCGCGAATGTAGCCTACCTCGGCGCGATCATCCCGGTCTGCCGTGCGTAGGCGAACAGCCCGCCCGCCTCAACGACCGGGCGCACCTCGCCCAACGGTTTGAGCGCGTACACCGTGCCGTCGTGCGTGAGCGTGTCGGCCTCGTAGTCGATGGTCACCTCGTCGCCCGTTTTGAGCACGTCGCACAGGCGCGTGGCGGATTCGTACGGGAACACCTCGCCCGTCGCCACGCTGTTGCGAAAGAAAATGCGCGCGTAGCTCTCCGCAACCACCGCCTGCACGCCCGCCGCGCCGAGGGCGATGGGGGCGTGTTCGCGCGAGGAGCCGCAGCCGAAATTCCGCCCTGCCACCACGATGCCGTAGGGCGTGCGCTGCTCACCCGGCGGCACGAATTTTGTCGTGTACGACTGGTCGGGCAGTCCGATCATCGCGTACGAACCGAGTTGCGCATATTCCTCGGGGATCGTCGGCAGGAGCGTCAGGTATTGCGCGGGGATGATCTGGTCGGTGTCGATGTTATCTCCGACGACGTAAACGCGGGCGGTGTAAGTGGACATTGGGGTCAGCGGAAATTCGGGGTCGGGGTCGGCGACGGCGTGGGCGTCGCTTTGGGCTTGGCGTCCGGCTCGGGCAGGCGCGTGTTGATGTCCGCGGCGGACGGGATCGTGTAGCTGCTTTCGACCGCGCTGGATTTCTTGCCGGTGCGCGTGGTCACCGGCGCGTTGCTGTTCGCCGCCGGCGTCAGGGGGCCGGACAACTGCGCGCCCGCCGCCGCCTGCGCGGCCTGGAGCGTCGCGGCGTCTTCCTGTGCGATCTCATTGGGTGCTAATTGCGCGATGTCCTCGGTGCCCACGTAACCGATCTGGTTGTCCTCGGTCTTGATCTGGCTGAATCCGCGCCCGCGCTTGACCATCGTGAGCCGCGCGTTCTTTTTCAGGTCGAAATCCGAACCCGCCGCCTGCAACGGCGAGTACCGAAAAAACCCGGTCGTGTCCGCCGTGACCTTGTAACGATCTTTGTCGGGCACGGCCGTGATCGGGTCAGGGTTGACGTTGGTGGTGGCCGCCGGTTTGTTCGTTGCGGTCGCGGGCGTCGCGTCGCCACGCTTGCAACCGCCGATGGACAGCAGCACCGCCGTCAGGCAAAAAAGACCCGGCCACGCCCGTTTCATGTTCAAAGATACTCGCGCGGGTCAGTGATCCGGCCCGTCAACGCGCTCGCGGCTACCGTGTACGGGCTGGCCAGATACACTTTTGACTCCTTGTGGCCCATGCGGCCGGGGAAATTGCGGTTGGTCGCGCTGATGCAAACGAGCGGTTTGTTCATGCGGCCGAAGGTGTCCACCGGCCCGCCGAGGCACGCCGCGCAACTGGCGTTTTCCGTCAGCAGCACGCCCGCTTCCTCCAGCCATTGCCAGACGCTTTTGCCATCCCACTGGATCTTGTGCAGGTCGTCCACGACGGCCGGCGTCGCGGGCACGCCGAAAGTGTCGATGGCGACTTTTTTGCCTTTGACGATCTCCGCGAACGCCAGGAAATCCGAGAGCTTGCCGCCTGTGCAGCTTCCCACGTACGCCCGGTCGAGGGTGATGTGGCCGAGCGTCTTGGCGAGCGCGCGGTTGCCCGGATTCGGGTGCATCGCCACGGTCGGTTCCAGCGCCGAGAGATCGAACGCCTGATCGTAAACGAACTTCTGGTTGCGCCCGGCGACGGCGGGTTCGTAATCGGCCTTCGTGCCGTTGGCGGCGCAACGGGCGTTGACGAAATCGAACGTCGTCTGGTCCGCCGCGAAGATGCCGTTCTTGCCGCCGGCCTCGATGGCCATGTTGGTGATCGTCATGCGGTCGTCCATGCCGAGGTTACTCGCGCCGGGACCGTCCCACTGCATCGCGCGGTAGGTCGCGCCGTCGAAGCCGATCTCGCCGATGACGTGCAGGATCACGTCCTTGGCCATGACCCCCTTCTGCAACGCGCCGTCCAGATAGAAACGCATCGTCTCGGGCACCTTCACCAGGAGCTTGCCCGTGCCGAGGATGAAACCCGCGTCCGTGTTGCCGATGCCGGTGGCGAACTCGCCGAAGGCCCCCGCCATGCAGGTGTGCGAGTCGGTGCCGAACAACACTTCGCCGGGTCGGACGTGACCCCTTTCCGGCAGCGCCGTGTGGCAGACGCCTGCGAACTGCCCGCCGAACTGGCGCTTGAGCTGGCCGCGCGCGGCGTCGAACTGCCAGTGGCCGTCCGGGTCGTCGATCACGTCGTAGAAATACGGAATCTGCTGCTCGCGCACGAACTCACGCAGGATGTCCACGTTGCGATTGGACAGGCTGTCGGCGGTGAAGATGTAGTGGTCGGGGATGATAACGATCTTTTGCCGATCCCAGACCTTGGCGTCGCGGCCGAACTCCCGGTGGAACACCCCGATGGTCCCCGGTCCGCACACGTCGTGGGTCAGGAGAACGTCCGTGTTGACCCAGATGTTGTCGCCGGGTTGGACCCGGTCACGACCGCTGGCCCGGGCGAGGATGGTTTCGGTGAGGGTCATGCTGGAAAACGCAAGGAAGTGGACTATGACACCACGGCCCGAGAGGTCGCAACGGGATTTTACGATGGGACGCCCGCGCGTGGCGAGTGTGCCGGATCGATGGCGGCAGGTGGTGGGTAGCAGGGGAAATCTCCGCGGTGAACAGTCCACGGAATGATCGCCCCTGCGGCGGAGATTTTACTTGCCGAGCCTTCCAATCCCTATTTAAACGAGACTTGTGGATCGTTTATGCCCGCTGCCATTTCACAGGGTCCGCCAGGGTTTCGGAGAAATCTACCACAAAAATGTAATTCAAAGGGACCCGATCATTTTGGATGGCGTAAAGCAATTTCCCGGCAGTACATCGGTCTGCGGAGTCGCCCGAGAGAACGGGTCAAGATAAGTGTGCGACCAACCTCAGCCTGTTATAAATCAGTAGTTTCTGGCCCAAAATATGCTCCTTTTTCGTAAAAGTTTTGTAATGTTTTGTAACGGAGCCGACTTGTTGTTGTCTGATACAGACAGCGGCAGATCAACCATTCACCGCCCGTAAAGGGCCTCGCGAAAAAAGTATCATCCTCGCAAACCTCAGCCACATTCACATCCCATGACACTCGGAGAACGCCTCAAAACACTACGCAGAGAACTCGGTCTTTCCCAGGAAGCGTTTGGCGCGCAAGGCTTTGTGTCCGCCCCAGGTTGGATCAAGATCGAGAACGGCCAGCGGCAGGCCAGCGAAAAGCTCATCGAGCGGCTCTCGAAATGGCTGGTGGACGACAAATACATGCGCGCGGGCGCGGTCGGTCCGCTCAAGGAGGAACTGCTGACCCTCAAGTATCTGAGCAGCCGTTCGCCTTTCGTGCGTGAGATGGCGAAATCGCACGCCAAGAAACTGCCCGGCAGCGCCGTGTTGCTGGCCGCCGAAGAACCCGGCGCGTACAAGGCCAAACCGAAGCGTGGCCGTCCGCCCGGCGCGGTTTACAAAAAACGCTAGGGCGTTTACCTTGAGAGGTGACCGGATGACCTCCGCAGCGCCAACAGCGCGGCTTCAGTGCCAGCCTGCCACGACGGACGCGTTTTTGTCCGCGTTTCGCCCGCAGCGCCAAAGGCGCGGCTGCAGTTCTAGCCTAGGGCAACGCCCCAGGTTGGCGAGGAGCTTCTGCCAAGCCCTGCAGGGGCGATTCATCCGGGTGGCGAGTCGAGATGAATCGCCCCTGCAGGGCTTGCCCCCTGGTCGGTCATAATCTGGGGCGTTGCCCCAGGCTCGTATGAGGCCGCGCCGTTGGCGCTCCCGGAAGCCCGCTACATCTCAGAGTAAAACGCTCTGTGGCGTGTGGCACCAGCTTGAGCCAGCGGCCTGCCCGGACAGCCCAACCCGATTCCAAAACGCTTTTGGGTCAGGGTGTTTGCCCGACCTGCCGCTGGAAGTCGCCCTCCGCCAGCACCTCGGTCACGTTGCTGATACGCGTGACCATGCGGCGGTCCTGGTTGACGCCGAAGGCGACGGGCGAGGCGACGAGGATCGTCTCGGCCGGGTCGGATTCCAGGTGCCCCGGGTAATAAAGCCAGTCCATGACCTTGTTGGTGTCGGGATGGTGGAAACGGCTCGCCACCGCGGGGAGTCCGTTCGCGTCCATGCCGGGTTGGGCCTGCCGCCATTCGATGTCGCCGATGCTGGCGGGGAAACGGCCGTCGTGTTCGTCGGCGTGGAGCTTGAGGGCGTGACCGAGCATTTTGAGGTGGGCCAGCTCGCCGGACAGCCGGTCACCGTCGAGCGGGACGGTGCTTGCTTCCTTCCACGGAGCCCATTTCAGCAACAGGACGACGACCACCCCTAACAGGGTCAGCAGGAGCGCCGTGCCGCGCCAGGTCGTCGCCCAACTGCCCTTCGCCGAGTCGGTCCGCGCCATGGTGCTTGCCCTAGAACGGACTCTGGATCATCCCCTCGAAATCCGCCGCCGCCGCGCGCACCAACGCCGCCGGCCCCGTCAGTTTCACGAACACGTCGCCATCCTTGCTTTCCAGGATCGCGCCATACAATCCGTAGTCGGCCTGCGGAGTGGTCGGCCCGCCGGGCATCCCGCTGTTGAACGTCCCGCTGTCCACGCGCACACGGGTGATCTTGGTGCCCTTGATCTCGGCGGTTTCCTCGACCGGCTTGACCGCCGCGCCGTTGCCCTGCTCGAATTGTCCGACCCAGCGCGCCACGTTCTGCTCGACCCCGCCGCCCTGGCCCGCGCCGAAGGTGAAGAACACCACCTCCGCGCTCTGGCCGGCGTCGCCCTCGACCCGGAGTTGGGCCTTGCGCATGGAATTGGCCGCGACCGCGACCCATTTCCAGGCGGCCGGGCGCTTGAAAGTAAACTTCCCGACGGTGAACGTCGCCGGGTCGGCGGCGCGGCTCGTGGCGGCGGCGGTGAGCGTCAACAACAGGCAGGCGGCGGCGAGGCGGGTGGCGGCGTTCATGCTTGAATCGATATAAAAAAATAACCGGCCGAATTTACAACGGGAAAACTGGAAAATCCTCTTTTTAGTGAGGACGGTCTTATCGGGCGGCGTCCGTCTCACCAGGCAAACCGTGCGACCACCGGATGATGGTCGCTGGCCGCCGGGCCGGTGTTGACGACCTCGGCGGAGAGGATTTTCACCGACGCATCCCCCGGCTGATAAAATACGTGGTCGAAACACGTCGCCGGATACCGGCCCTTCGCCGGCAGTGTCAAGCGCCGGGGCAGGGGAACGCCCTCCCAGCCCCATCGGAACCCACCCGCGCCCGACCACTCCCGCAGGGTCCGCTCCGCGGCGAACTGCGCGTCGTCGAACGAGGTGTTCAGGTCCCCACCGACGACCACCAGCCGCAGCCGGTCCGTGCGTGCCCACGCGGTGGCCGTGGCCCGCTCGTGGGCCAGGAGTTGGCGGCTGGCTTCCTCGCGCAGGAGGACGTTGGTCGGTGCGCCGCCGGGTTCGTCGAGCACGTTGCTTTTCAGATGCAATCCGTAGACGAGCAACACCTCGCCCGGCGCGCTCCGGTAGACCGCGAACACGAATCCTCGCCGCTGCCGCCGCCCTGCGGCGTCGGGTTTCCAGGGCTCCGCGCCGGTCGCAAGCACCGGCAGACGGCTGCACAGGGCAATCTGCTGGCGGTCGGGAAATGTCCAGGGCGCGTCGGGGGCCGGCGGGGTCGGCGCGGGCGTATCGTCGGAGCCGGGCTCGTCGTCCCCTGCCTTGGCGGCGGCGGTCCGCTTGCGCTTTTGCTCGGGGCCGCGCAGGAACTCCGAACACACATCGACCTTGAAATCCTTCAAACGGCTGATGACCGTCGTCGCCGCGTCGCGGTCGGCGATTTCCTCCAGCCCGAGCACGTCGGGGGCGAGATGTTCGGCCACCGGCACCACGGCGGCGATGTGCGCGGCCTGCGCCGGGGGTTTGGCGTGCGGACGTTGACCGGGGAACCAATCGAGGTTCCAGAACGCGACGGTCAGCGTCCGTCCGCTGGCCGGGTCCGGCCCGCCGGGGACCGGCGGCGGGGACGGTCGGCAGCCACCGGAGAACGCCGCGACGGTCAGCAGGATCGCAGCGAGTCGCCGCGAACGGAAGGCGGGTTGGAGTTGCGGGAGACGAACCACGGGAAGCGGACCCAACGTTGGCCCGTTATACCCCGCCGGGCATGGGAATCGCTATGTTTTCCTGCACTCGATGACGACCGCACTGACTCTCACGCCGCAGGAAAGCGAAAAGCACGAAACCGGGCCGGGAGAAGCCGGGCCGGCCCCCGCCGTTTCCGAGGTTGTCGAGCCAGCCCCTGCGGCCGGTGCCGGTGCTTCGTTTCCGCTGCCGCGGGTGGAAGGCATGGCGCTCCTGCTGACGACCCTGCTGCTCGTGGGGCTGCACGTGGGCAATCTCTTCAGCGCGGGCGGGTTCTGGCGCGACGAGGTCGGCGACCTCGCCTACGCGAACATGCCGTCCTGGAGCTTCATCGGGTCGCAACTCAAGTACGACAATTTCCCGCCGCTGCTGCTCGCCGTCCTGCGCGGCTGGCACGCCCTCGGGCTGGCGGGCGACGGCACGGGTTACCGCGTGCTCGGATTGCTCGCGGGCCTGGGCATCCTCGCCGCGTTGTGGGGCAACGCCCGGCTGCTCGGCGCGCGCGCACCATTTTTCTCGCTGGCGCTGTTTGCCACCGGCCGGCTCGTCGTGCGCGTGGGCGATTCGGTGCGTCCATACGGCTTGGGCTGGCTGCTGATGCTGGTGACCTTTGGCCTGCTCTGGCGCGTGGTGCAATCCGCCCGGTCGGGACGGGTGATCGCCGCCGGTCTCGTGGCGGTGCTGGCCGTGCAGGCGCTTTACCAGAATGCTTTCCTGCTTTTTGCGATGGGCGTGGCCGGGATGGTCGTCGCGGCGCGGGCCGGGCGGTGGCGTTCGGTCGTGGCGGTGGCGGGAATCGGGCTGGCGGCGGCCGTGTCGCTGCTGCCATACGCGCTCGGCCCCGTGCGCGACGCCGGCGCGTGGTCGGTCGTCAGCCAGGGCGGGCTCCCCTGGGAACGGCTCACGTACATGTTCAACGCGGCGTTGCGTTCCTCCGGCGACCTGATGCCCTGGGCCTGGCTGCTGGCCGCCGGGGTGCTCGGCGCGGTGGCACTCTTCGCGCGGAGCCTGCCGGGCGGCGACGATCTCCCGACCGAACGGACGACCTCGCACGAGGCGCGCTGGTACGCCGCCGGGGCCACGCTGCTCGCCTTGCCGGTGTTCCTGGGATTTCTCAAGTTCCTCGGGATGGCGACCATGCCGTGGTATTACGTGTTGCCCCTGGCGCTGGCGGCCAGCACGCTCGACGTGCTCGGCGGGGCGCTGGAAACCGGCCGCCGCTGGCGGGTGGCGCGGCTGGCGTTCCTGGCCTTGACGCTCGCGCTGGCGTTGCCCACGGCGTGGAACGAGGTGCAGGTCCGCGCGACCAACGCCGACCTCGCTGCCGCCGCCGTCGCCAAAGAGGCCGCGCCGGGCGACTACATCGTCGTGGCACCCTGGCCCTACGGCGTGCCTTTCAGCTATTATTACAAGGGCCATGCGCCGTGGACCACGCTGCCGCCGCTGGCCGACAACTCGATCCACCGTTACGACCTGATGAAAGCGGCCATCGAAAAGCCCGACGCAGCGGTGCGGCCGGTGTTCGAGCGCGTCGAGGCGACGTTGCGCGCCGGCGGGCGGGTCTGGATCGTGGGCGCTCTCGGCGCGACCGAGCCCGGCAAACCGCCGGTGGTCCCCGCGCCCGCGCCCGACCCGAGGTTCGGCTGGGACGAGGCGAGTTACATGATCGCGTGGGAACGGCTGCTCGGCGATTTTCTCCAGGCCCACGCCATCGGCGCGCAGGAGATCAATCCCTCGGCGGGCTACAGCGTCAGCGGCCTCGAAAACATGGAAGTCTACCGTCTCGAAGGCTGGCGGCCCTGACGGCCACGACCGTCACGGTGCGGCCTGCACGCCGGCGGCGGTCGCGCGGCGTCCGGCCAGTCGTTTGCCCAGACCGATGGCGGGCAGCTCGACCAGATAGAAAACCACCGCGCTGACCGCCACCGTCAACCCGAGGACCGGCACCACGTAGGCCACCACCGGCCACCCGCGCAACCCGCCGCCCCCACCGTGGGCAATCCAGAAAAGGAACGGCGCGAGCACGACCAGGTGGAACAGGTAGATGGAATAACTGATCTTCCCGAGCCAGGCCAGCACGGGGTTGCGCACGCGCAGCCAGGCGACCCACGCCCAAAATAGCAGCGGCGCGACGACGAAAGGCATGAGGAAACTTTTGCCGGGCTGGATGAAGAAGCGGAACTGACGCGGTCCGCCCACCACCATCACGACCAGCGTCAACCCGATCAGGAGCCGGACCTTGGGATTTCGCCGCACCGCCTGACGGAAGCCCGCCGTCTGGTCGTAGACGATGCGGAAGTACGCGCCCCAGAACATCACTCCGAGGTGTCGCGGCAGGTTTTTCCAACCCGCCGAGGTATCGCTCGGCAGGACGCCCACGCCTTTGAGACCTTTGAAGGCGAACCACGCGAGCGACGTGCCCACGACCATCCCGGCGAGGACGCGTTCGTTTTCCAGCCAGCCGCCGCGCCACAGAATCCAGCACAGGACGTAGAAGACCAGTTCGGTCTCCAGGGTCCAGTAGGAGTCGAGGATTTGCGGCTGGCCGAAGAGGACGGGCAGCATCGTGGCGTTGGCGGCGACCGTCGGCCCCGTGATCGCGCGTCCCTGCCACCACCAGACGAAAACGAGTCCGGCCGCCATCGAAACCCAGTACGCCGGGAACAGCCGGAAGAAACGCGAAACCACGAAACGCCGTCCCGCCCCCTCGCGCGGTCCGCGCAACGTGCCGTAGATAACGAATCCGCTGATGGCGAAAAACACCAGGACGCCGACGAAGCCGATCTCGGTGTAACGCACCCACGAGGGGGAATTGGGATCGGCCCCGCCACGCGCCACGGGCAAGTAATCCTCCCAGACGTGGGTGGTAGCTACCAGCAGGGCCGCCACAGCGCGCAGGGTATCGATGTGCGTGAAGCGTTCGGCCGCAGGGCGGACCGCCGCCGCGTCGGCATCGGCAGGGTGGGCGGTCGTTGGCACGCGGGAGCAGGTTGTCAGACGGGGCCGAGGGGAAGTCAAGCAAACGCTTGGCACTCTCCCTGCCTTGCTCCAGAATCCCGGATCGCGCCGTGCGCCGCCTTTCGTGAACCTTGCTTCCCCTGAATTCCTCCTCGGCCTCGGGTTGGGTGCGGGGCTCTTTTCACTCCTCGGCTTCTTCGGCTGGCTGTCCCTGCGCCAGGGGCGCGAGTTGTTTGCCGCCCGCCTGCGCGCCGCCCTCACGGCCGAACACACCGAAGCCTTGCGCGCCGAGCGGGTGGATAACATGCGCCGCTTCCGCCACCAGCGCG
>CAZZYS010000149.1:0-10674 GCA_964658285.1 uncultured Verrucomicrobiota bacterium | reverse complement strand
GCGCGTTGACCTGCGGCGGTCGCAGGAGGCCGGACGCCAGCAGAACGAGCGGCAGTAGGCGGACATGCCGGTGGAGGAAGGCAGAAAGATGCGAGTGCATGACAGGAGACCGGATGCGGCGGACGCAAGGGTACGGTGTTGGGGGACACGAGGCGGGAGGGAACGCCCGTCGGCATTCAAACAAATCCAAACCAGCGCGCCCACAGAAAAGAACGCACGAGTATCGATTTTCTTAGAGCGCCCCCTTGCCCGGCACGATTACTCCGTGCCACCGATGGATGACCGTGAAACTGCCGGGGTGACCAACGGTCAACGTGAAACCATCCGCTCACCCCCCGACGACCCCGTGGTCGCGGCCAACGGCGCGCCGTTGATCCTGCGCAACTGCAACTGCCGGAACGCGACCGTGAACGGGTTGCCGTGGTGCGAATATCCGCCGAGGCCGACGAGCACGCTGCCGTCGTTGACGCGGCCCTTGTCGATGCGCTGCGCGCGGAACACCACCGCGCCATTGATGGTCAGCGTGATTTGCCCGCGCCACGATTGCAGCACGAACGCGTTGTGGTCCGGCACGGTCAACGCGCGTTTCGGGCCGTCGTACCAGTGGCAACTGATCGTGGCAATCGCGCCGTCGGGACCGTTGCGCTTGAGCCGGAAACTCTGCCAGTCGTCGCTCTCCATGTCCGGATGGCCGAAGACCACGCCCGCCTGCTGTTCGCTGGGAGCGCCGGGCAAGAAGTCCATCTCGCCGCGCACCTCGAAGTCCGCGCCGACCCGCGTGTCGTTGACCAACATGAGGCCGCTGGCACCGGTTTGTCCGATCAACGCGCCGTCCGCCGCCACCTTCCACGTCCCGAGCTTGCTCGTCCAGCCGACCGGCGCGCCGCCGGGTCCGGCCATCGGCTGGAACGAGACCCATTTGCCGTCCGCGAGTTGGCGGTCGGTTTCGAGCATGGCGATCCGGCCGCGCAGGTAAACGGCCGCACGCGGTTCGCTCGCGGCGGCGGCCAGCGCGGCACGAAAACGCTCCAAAGCCGAGTCGGCACGACCGCGTTGGACGAGGCGGTCGCCGGAGCGGGCGTCGTCGCCGCCGGGGCCACCGTAGGCGGCGAGGCGTTCGATGTAGTTGCCGCTCGACGGGTCCTCGGCGAGTTCGGCGGCCAGTTCGGGTGAGATTTGGAAATCGACCTCCTTCAGCAGTCGATAGGCGTCGGCGTACCGGCCCGTCAACTCTGCCGCGCGGGCGTGGCAGCAATGGTGATAAATCCGCCGACCCACCTGCGACCGTGCCTCCTCGTAACCGGCGAACACCCGCTCGAGCGTGGCGTAGAACCTTGCGTTGCCATACGTCTCCCCGGGTTCGAGTTCCTGAGCGATTTCGTTCATCTGGATCGGTACTCCGGTGTCGTAATCGGCGGTGTCGGCGCACGTTTGCCCGAAAGCCCGGACCGCGTCGCTGCTGCCACCCCATTGCGGGAGCAACGTGGTCACGAAGCGGTCGTATGCGGGTCCGTAATCGACCTGGGCACGGACCGCGCGGTCGAACCAGGCGCGGGGACCATCGGTGCCGGACGCGTTCTGTCCGAGCGCGACGGAGACCATCAGGGTCGCCGCTTCGGGCCGCCGTGGGTTCAGTTGCCAGGACGCCGTGAGATCGGTGCGCGCCAGGGCCATTCCCGACTCGAAACCGCGCCAGCCCGCCGTCGTGACGTTCGCCGCGTAATCGTGGCCGCGTGCTTGCCAAGCATCCGCCACGTGGCGTTTGCCCGAGAGCATCCGCCGCAGCCACGGCGCGACCGCACGGTCCCCGGCGGTATCGACGATCTCGCAGCAAGCGTCGCGTTGTTCGTCGAACAAGAGGCTCCCTTCGCCCTGCGAAAGACGGCCGGCGAGCACGTCCTGCTCCTGCGCGGTGAAACTGCCGTCCTGGAGAGCTTGCTTGAACCACAACAGCCACCACTGTTTGACGGGTTTGCTTTCCCCGGTGCCGTCGCGGCGGCGGTCGCAGTCCGCGACGAGTTCGGCGGCGGCCACGAGCGCGACGCCGCGCGGATAGGGAGCGTTCTGGAAACCGAGTAGCGCCCGCGTGAGCAGCGGACCCGCGACGGGTGACTGCCGGTCGGTGTGTTCCTCGACCAACCCGGCGAAGTACAGGACAAGCGGATCGTCGCAGCCGAGGCTCAGAACCGTGCGCGCCTGCGCGACGAGTTCGGCCGAGGTCACGGGATCGTCGTGCACGCCGGCCCACCACGGCAGCGTCCGCTCGATGAACGCGCGGGCGGCGGCGTGCCAGCGCGGATCGTGCCGGGCGTTGCGATCATACCCGCCGAGCATCGTGCGCCGGCCCCAGGCCAGGGTGGCGCGCCGGTCGGCTTCCGCCGTGGTCGCCTGCGGGTCGCGCGGGATCGGTGCGGTGGCTTCCGCCATCATGCCGCCGCTGCCACCGGCGGTCGTCCGACGGAAATTCGCCGCGATCCGGTGCCACATGCCACCCGGAAGGAACGCCTTGTACCCGAAATAGCCGAACGGACCCAGCACGGTGAGGATCACGACGAGCGCGGCCACGAACGCCCCCCTTCCCGATGGCCGGGAGGCGGCGCGAGGCATGGCGGTCGGTAGGCGCGGCAGGGGCGGGGGCAATTCGATGTCTGCCGGGATCGGGAGCGGCGGCGGAGTCGCGGCGGCAGGCGCTGGCGTCGTTTGGACCACCACCACCGGTCGGCGACCGCCCCACCAGGTCCGCCGTCCTTTCGGCACGGGGACGGGAAGAATTTCTGAACCGGTAGTTTTGCGAACCTTGCGCGCGAGCGGATGATTGCGATGCCGCTTGTCCAACAACAAGAAACAGAACTCCGGCTGGCCCGCGACTTTCAATCCCGTGCGGATTTCCTTCGACACGAGGGACAGGGCCTGGGGTGAGTTCAGTTCCGTCCAGCGCCACTGGAAAACGCAAACCATCACGTACCAGGGTTGCTCGGGGTGGTGGACCACGGCCTTGCGTGCGAGCCAGACTTTCACGATCCGTGGATGTCGGGCCAACTGCTCGCGGAGCGCGAAGAGGGATGCTTCGTCCAGGGCATGCGGTAGAAAACGGTCACGCGGCGTCACGCGTTGCCGCTCCAGACGGGCGGCGTCGAGCACGTCGCCGTGGCTGACCGCCAGCCGCCGTCGGGCCGCCGCCTCCTCGCCTTGTCCCGAACGCCGCAGGTAGGCGGCCAACGCTTCCTCGCTGGACGCGGCGAGCCTGCCGTCGAGACGGGTCGCTTCCTCCAGATGCGCGAGCCCTGCCTCATCGTCATCGCGGAGCAGGAGCTGACCCAGGACGAGCTGACCCATCGCGTGACCCGGCCAGCGGACCACGAACCGCTCGACCGCCGCGCGGGCCTCGGCCGGAGTTTCGGCGATCTCGTTTTCCAACCGGGCGCGTTCCCAGGCAACGGCTTCGGGGAGTTCGCCGCCGGGGGCGATGGTTTGCTCGCGCTCCAGCGCGTACAGGCGCGTGCGGACGGCTGCCGTGCGCTCGAAGCGTTGCCGCCACGCGGGCGCGGCGTGGACGCGCCAGCTCGTTTCCAGTTCGCCGACGAACTCGTCGAGCCGCGTGCCGAGCAACGCCGTCGCGGCGGACAAACCGTCGTCCGCCTCGGGTTCGACGGGTTCGGACCACATCGCGTCGGAATCGAGTTCGTCCAACGTGGCGGGCAGACCGAGGGAAGCCAGGCGTTCGACGGGGGCCGGGTGGGTGTCGGTCCCGTCGGTCACCCGGCCGAGCATCCCGCGCAGCCACCGCCGCCGGTCTTCCCGCGCGGGCACGCGGCGCAGGAGCGTGAACATCGACGCGAAAACCCCGTGCGGTACGTCCGCCTCGCGGCACGCCCGCTGGTTGAGCGGCTGCCAGAACTGCTCCTGCATCTGCGAGCCGCGCGTCCAGAGGTTGATGAGGGCCTCTCCCGTCGCGGGCAAACCGGCGATCTGCGCGGCCCAGCGGTCCGCCTCGAACTCCTGCGCGCGGGCGAGCGCATAGGTGTAGGCGTTGAAGCGGGGCGTGTACCAGCGCAGGAATTTCACGACGAGCAGGACCACCTTCCGCCGCTGCCGCGCGAGGCGTTGGAGGGTCTGGTCCCAGATGATCCGCAGCCGGTAGACCCAGTTGCTGAACCGGCCGTGGCCACCACGCAGATGGCCGAATTCATGCGCCAGGACGGCCTTGAACTGCTCCGGTGTCAGCGCCGCCATCAAAGGCACCCCCAGCACAAGGAAATCGCGCGTCCAGCCGAGCCACCCGAAGCGCGGCCGCTGTTGCACGGCGGCATTGAAGTCCCAGTTGAGGAGAACGGTGTGCGGACGCGGTGCCCGGCTGGTGGCGACGATCTCGTCGATCATGGCAAAAAGTTCCGGCGCATCGTCGGGCCGCACGCGCCGACCCGCCGGGGCGGGGATTTTCACGAACAGCGAGCGCACCATCGAAAAAAGCGTGACCGCCACGCTGATGAGCAAAGCGCCGCAAAAGATGACGATCCGACCGCTGGAATCGCCGGTTTGCCGAAACCATCCCTGCGCGAGGCCCAGACCCGCGAGGACCAACGCCGCTCCGCAGACTCCCATCATGCCGAAGATCACCGTGTACCCGAGCACCGCCAGCAGGACGACCCTGATCCGGTAGGACCGAGGGTGCTCCCGCGCGTAGACGGAGACGCGCTCGGCGAGATCGAAGAACTGCACCCGGGTCATGCCCGGGTTAGGTAGCAAATGCCAAGCCAGCGCGGGACGCGGTCAGGCCGTCAAAATGCGTCTCAGCGCGCGGCGAAAACCGGCTTCGGCGTGCTCGCGTCCGACGTGGCGGCCAGCCGCGACCACCCGTTTCCCGCGCACCCAGACATCGTGCACCGGAATGCCTCCACGACCACCGAAAATGAAACGGTCGAGGATCGCGTCGCCACGTTCTCGCGTCGAAAGCTGCGCATAATCACACGCGAACGTGACGATATCCGCCGGACTGCCGACGGCCAGCCCGCCCGGCGGATTTTGCAACCCGCGCTGCCCTCCCCCCAGCGCCCGGTCGAAGAGACTGCGCCCGGTCGAAGCGCCTTCGCCGGTGGTGAGGACGTTGCGTGCGCGGTTTGCCAGACGTTGCGAATATTCCAGCAGGCAAAGTTCCGCCGCCGCGTCGATGGCCACGTTGGAATCCGTGCCGATCCCGAACTGTCCTCCGTGCGCCACGAATGGTTCGGCGACGAAAATCCCGTCGCCCAGATTTGCCTCGGTGACGGGGCACAGGCAGACGGTCGCCCCGCTCGTCGCCAGACGCTCGGCTTCCGATGGCGTCATGTGGGTCGCATGGATCAGGCACCAACGGTGATCGAGCGGGGCATAGGCGAGAAGCCATTCCACCGGGCGTGCTCCCGTCGCCGCCACGCAGTCCGCGACTTCCTTCGTCTGCTCGGCGGCGTGGATGTGGATGGGTCGGTCACCGGATATTTCGATGAGACCTTTCAGTTCCGAGGGCGTCACCGCGCGCAAGCTGTGCGGAGCGATGCCGACGTTCGCGCCCGGCAGCGCGCGGGCCGAACGGTCGGCGCATTCCAACAGGCGCGCGAATTGATCGAGCGAGGTGATGAACCGTCGCTGGCCGGCTGTCGGCGGCTGCCCGCCGAAGTTGGCATGTGCGTAAAAGGATGGCAGCAGCGTCAGGTTGATCCCGGTCGTTTGCGCGGCACCGCAAATCCGCTCGGTCAATTCGCCGATGTTGTCGTAGGGCGACCCGTTGCCGTCGTGGTGAACGTAGTGGAACTCGCCCACCCGCGTAAACCCGGATTCCAACATCTCGGCGTAAGCGAGCGTGGCGATGGCTTCCAGGTCTTCCGGCGTGATCCGGTCCAGGAAGCGGTACATGATTTCCCGCCACGTCCAGAAGCTGTCGGCGGCGGGACCACGGACTTCCGCCAGGCCCGCCATGCCGCGCTGAAAAGCGTGGCTGTGGACGTTGGCCAGACCAGGGATTCCGACCGCATACCGCTCATCGCCAGTCTGCGGCGAAACATCCCGCGCGAGTTCCGTGATAGTGCCGCCGCTCGCGGAAAGCCGCACGTTTTCCGCCCATCCCTCCGGAAGCAGCACGGCTGCGAACCACAGGTGCAAAGGCGCGCTGTTTTCGTCCCTGCGGTTTTCACTCGCCACGTCCATGAGCCGTGCCTTTAGTATAACCTGTGTTGAAGCACGAGGCGACCCCCCGCCGTTTGTGGCGTAACGCGAGACTGGCAACCCTGCAAGGCACGGCACCGGGACTCGGGATCGTGGAGCACGGTGCCGTCCTGGTCCAGGATGGGTGCATCGCGTACGTCGGAGACGGGCGTGACCTTCCTGCCACGGCCGATTCGGCGGAACCGGTGGACTGCGGAGGACGCCTGCTGACCCCGGCGCTCATCGATTGCCATACGCACGTGGTTTTCGGCGGCAACCGCGCGCGGGAGTTCGAGCGGCGGCTGGGTGGTGCGACGTATGAACAAATCGCGCGGGCGGGCGGCGGCATTCTCGCCACCGTCCGCGAGACGAACGCCCGGAGCGAGGACCAACTCCTCGCGGAGACGTTGCCCCGGGTGGATGCGTTGCTCGCCGAAGGCGTCGGCACCCTGGAAATCAAATCCGGCTACGGTCTCAACATTCCGACCGAAATCAAAATGTTGCGAGTGGCGCGCAAGATCGCGACCATGAGACCCGTGCGGGTCCGAACCACCTATCTAGCGGCGCACGCGACCCCGCCAGAGTACGCGGGCCGCAACCGTGATTATCTCGCGGAGGTCGTCCTGCCCGGCTTGGAACAGGCGCATGACGAGGGTCTGGTGGACGCGGTGGACGGCTTCTGCGAGGGCATCGCGTTTTCCCCGGCGGAGATGCGGACGGTGTTCGACAAAGCGCGGGCGCTCGGATTGCCCGTCAAGCTGCACGCCGAGCAGCGTTCGGACCTCGGCGGGGCGAAACTCGCCGCGTCCTACCGCGCGTTGTCCGCCGACCATTTGGAGTACTTGGACGACGGCGGGGTCGCGGCGCTCGCCAAAGCGGGAACGGTCGCGGTACTCCTGCCGGGAGCGTTCTACGCGTTGCGCGAGACACAAAAGCCGCCCGTCCAGGCGTTGCGCGACGCGGGCGTTCCCATCGCGGTCGCCACCGATTGCAATCCGGGCACGTCGCCGCTGACCTCCCTGTTGTTGGCCATGAACATGGCCGCGACGCTGTTCGGATTGACGGTGGAGGAATGCATCGCCGGCACGACCCGCGAAGCCGCCCGCGCGCTCGGTCTGCTCGGTATCACCGGCACTCTGGAGGTCGGCAAATCGGCTGATCTCGCGGTCTGGAACGCGGAAACACCCGCCGAACTCGTGTACCGCCTCGGGTTCAACCCGCTCCATCGACGCATCTACCGCGGGGAGGAAAGCGACGCGTGAGTTTGCTCCTCCATCCGGGCTCCGTCCCGCTTTCGCTCCTCGAAACCGTCTACCGCACGGGCGAACCGGCGCGTCTCGATCCCGCCTGCGATCACGCCATCGCCGCCGCCGCCGTGGCCATCGCAAAAATCGCGGCGGGCGATTTTCCGGTTTACGGGGTGAACACCGGCTTCGGCAAGCTCGCCAGCATCCGCATCGACGCCGCCGATGTCGCCACGCTCCAGCGGAATTTGATCCTCTCCCATTGCTGCGGCGTCGGCGCTCCGCTGACCGAGGACATCGTCCGGCTGATCCTGACGTTGAAGCTGATCTCGCTCGGGCGCGGCGCGTCCGGGGTGCGCCTGGAAGTGGTGCGTCTGCTCGAAGCCATGCTCGCAAGAGGCGTGATCCCGGTCATTCCCGAAAAGGGGTCAGTCGGCGCGTCAGGCGACCTCGCGCCGCTCGCGCACATGAGCGCCGTGATGATGGGCCAGGGCGAGGCGTTCGTCGGCGGGAAACGGCTGGCTGGAGACGCGGCGTTGGAGGCCGCCGGGTTGAAGCCGCTGGTATTTGCCGCCAAGGAGGGACTGGCTCTCATCAACGGTACGCAGGTCTCGACCGCGCTGGCGCTGGCCGGATTGTTTCGCGCGCACCGGGCGACGCAGGCCGCGCTGGTGACGGGCGCGCTCTCGACGGACGCCGCGATGGGCTCACCGGCTCCCTTCCGGGCCGAAATCCACGCGTTGCGCGGCCACCCCGGACAGATCGACACGGCGGCGGCTTTGCGGCGGTTGCTGGCGGGTTCGGAGATTCGTGAAAGCCACCGCGACGGCGATACCCGCGTGCAGGACCCGTACTGCATCCGTTGCCAGTCGCAGGTGAACGGCGCTTGCCTCGATCTCCTGCGCTCGGTCGCGCGGGTGCTCGAAATCGAGGCCAACGCCGTCACCGACAATCCGCTGTTGCTCTCCGACGGTTCGGTGGTCTCGGGCGGCAACTTCCACGGGGAACCCGTCGCGCTGGCCGCCGACCAGATCGCTCTGGCGGTGTGTGAGGTGGGTTCCATCGCGCAACGACGCATCGCCTTGTTGGTAGACGCGTCGATGAGTCACGGGCTGCCGCCTTTTCTCACGCGAAAACCGGGGTTGAACTCCGGGCTGATGATCGCGGAGGTCACGTCCGCCGCGTTGATGTCGGAAAACAAACAGATGTCGCATCCGGCTTCCGTCGATTCGACGCCGACCTCCGCCAACCAGGAAGACCATGTGGCGATGTCCTGCCACGGGGCCCGCCGCCTCCTGGCCATGACGGAAAATCTTTTTTCCATCATCGGGATCGAAGCACTCACGGCGGCACAGGGGGTGGAGCTGCGCGCACCGCTGACGACCAGTCCGCAGTTACAGGCTGCCATCGCCACGATCCGCTCCGTCGTGCCCGCGCTCGCGGAAGACCGCTACATGGCGACCGATCTGGAGCGCGCGACGGCGTTGGTGGCCAGCGGCGCGCTCAACGCGTCGGTTGCGGGCGACATCCTGCCGACTTTGGAGGGAGAAAAGTGAACCCTGTCGAGGTCACGCGTGGCAGGTCTCCCGTGATCCTGGCCTTCCCGCACGTGGGCACCTACGTGCCGCCCGCCATCCATGAATGCCTCAACGAAAACGGCCGCCTCCTCGCCGACACGGACTGGCACGTTGACCGTCTCTACGACGCGCTCGTGCCGGATGCCACCACGGTCCGCGCCACCTTTCATCGCTACGTTATCGACGCCAACCGCGACCCGGCCGGCGTCAGTCTTTATCCCGGCCAGAGTACGACGGCGTTGATCCCTGCTACCGATTTTGACGGCCAGCCGATCTGGGTCGAAGGCAAGGAACCGACAGATCGGGATATCGTCCTGCGAACGGACCAGTTCCACATGCCTTACCACGCGGCGCTGGCCGAAGAGATCGAACGGATCAGATCGATTCATGGCGTGGCTGTGCTCTACGAGTGCCATTCGATCCGTTCGCGCATTCCGTATCTGTTCGACGGGCCGCTGCCGGATTTCAACATCGGCACGTACAACGGCCGGACCTGCTCACCCATCCTGGAGGCCGCCGTCGTGGATGCGGCCCATTCCGCGTTTGGTTATACCTCCGTGCTGAATGGCCGCTTCAAAGGCGGCTGGACCACCCGCCGCTACGGGCAGCCGGAACGGGACGTGCACGCGGTGCAAATGGAACTGGCCCAATCGACCTACCTCGCATCCGAAGCTCCTCCGTTCGCCTCCGACCCGCCAAAGGCCGGGGCCATCCGGGAACATCTGAAAACGATTTTGGGGCGCGTCGAGCAGACCGCGCTTTGCCTGAAGGATAAACAAGACTTCACATGACCCATTCCCGCCACGAACATCGGCAGATCCGCGCGCCGCGCGGTGCGCAACTGAACGCCAAAAGCTGGCTGACCGAAGCGCCCTTGCGGATGTTGATGAACAACCTCGACCCGGAGGTCGCGGAGAACCCGGACGAACTCGTGGTCTACGGCGGGATCGGACGCGCCGCCCGGACCTGGGAGGATTTCGACCGGATCGTCGCCACGCTCAAAACCCTGAACGAAGACGAAACGCTCCTCGTCCAATCGGGCAAACCGGTGGGAGTTTTCCGCACGCACGCGGATGCTCCTCGCGTGCTCATCGCCAACTCGAATCTGGTACCGCACTGGGCCACCTGGGAACACTTCAACGAACTCGACCGCAAGGGCCTCGCCATGTACGGCCAGATGACGGCCGGTTCGTGGATTTACATCGGCACCCAGGGCATCGTGCAAGGCACGTACGAGACCTTCGTCGAGGCGGGCCGCCAGCATTACGGCGACAACCTCCGGGGCCGCTGGCTTTTGACGGCGGGTCTCGGTGGGATGGGAGGGGCGCAGCCGCTCGCCGCCGTGATGGCCGGAGCCTGTTGCCTCGCGGTGGAATGCAATCCGGCCAGCATCGATTTCCGGCTGCGCACGCGTTACGTCGACGCGCGGGCGGATTCCCTTGACGAGGCGTTGGCGATGATCGCAGGTTGGACGGCGGCGGGTGTCGCCAAATCCGTCGGATTGTTAGGCAACGCGGCCGACATCGTGCCCGAATTGGTCAGGCGCGGTGTCCGACCCGATCTGGTCACCGACCAGACCTCGGCGCACGATCCGACAAACGGTTACTTGCCGCGAGGATGGACCCTCGGCGAGTGGCAGGAAAAGCGGCGCAGCGACCCGCAAGCGGTCGAGCGAG
>CAZZYS010000148.1:0-10702 GCA_964658285.1 uncultured Verrucomicrobiota bacterium | reverse complement strand
GGTTGTTGACGACGATCTGCGGGATCGCCTCGCGCTTGAGTTCGATGACGACGCGGGTGTTCTCGTCCGACTCGTCGCGCACGGCGGTAATGTCGGTGATGACCTTGGTGTTGACCAACTCCGCGATACGCTCGACGAGCACGGCGCGGTTGACCGCGTAGGGGATGGCGGTGACGACGATCTGTTCCTTGCCGCCCCGGGTCTCCTCGATGGTGGTGGTGCCGCGGATTTTGAGCGAACCGCGCCCGGTCGCCGCGTAGGAACGGATGCCGGAAAGCCCGAGCAGATTGCAACCCGTCGGAAAATCAGGCCCCTTGATGTGGGTAAGGATTTCCTCGGTCGTGATCTCGGGGTTATCCACCTGCGCACACACGGCGTCGATGACCTCGCCGAGGTTGTGCGGAGGGATGTTGGTGGCCATGCCGACGGCGATGCCGGTGCCGCCGTTGACCAGCAGGTTCGGGAACGCCGCCGGGAAGACGCTCGGCTCCGTGGTCGTCTCGTCGTAGTTGGTGACGAAATTGACCGTGTCCTTTTCCATGTCCACCATCAGCGCGGCACCCAGATGGGTCAGGCGCGCCTCGGTGTAACGCATGGCCGCGGGCGGATCGCCCTCGACGCTGCCGAAGTTGCCCTGGCCGTCGATGAGCCGTTCGCGCATGACCCAGGGTTGGGCCATGTGAACGAGCGTCGGATAGATCACGGCCTCGCCGTGCGGATGGTAGTTGCCCGAAGTGTCGCCCGCGATCTTGGCGCATTTGCGGTGCTGGCGGCCGGGGAAGAGCGACAGGTCGTGCATCGCGTAGAGGATGCGCCGCTGGGAGGGTTTCAGGCCGTCGCGCGCGTCAGGCAACGCGCGGGAAATGATGACGGACATGGAGTAGTCCAGGAAGGACCTGGACATCTCCACGGACACGTCAATGTTCTCGGTTTTCTCGTTCGGATTGGGCATGGCGAAAACGTGGCGGAAGATTCTCCCGCGCAGGCACAGAAAATACCATTTCTAGCGGTCTAGGGCAATCGAAAACGCTAGGGGTTGGAGGTTCTGGACACTTTTGGTGGTCGGGTGACCCGTCGAAAACCCGGATGAACTTGCTTCGGTCCGGAAACGCACGCAAAATGCGCTCCGATGCAAGTCGAGGCAACGCCTTACCACCGCTTCACGGTCGAGGATTATTATCGTTTGGAGGAAGTCGGGATTTTGCCCCCCGACACCAGAGTCGAACTCCTGAACGGTCAAGTTTTGGATATGCTTCCCATCGGTCCTTTCCACTCCGGCATCGGCTCAAGGCTTCACGCGCTGTTTGCCTCGCTCGCCAATGGCCGCTGGATCGTTCGCTCTCAATATCCTATCCGTCTCGACGATCAATCGGAACCGATTCCCGATCTCGCCCTGGTCAAGCCGCGTGCCGATTATTACACCGAGAGGCATCCCGAACCCGCGGACATCCTCTTATTGGTGGAGGTGGCCGATAGTTCCGTGAACTTCGATCAAGGCGCGAAACTTGCCGCCTATGCGAGAGCCGGCATTTCGGAGTACTGGATCGTGAACCTGAAGACAAAGTCGGTTGAGGTTCATCGGGGGCCGTCGCCCAGCGGCGAGTATCGCCAGACGAGTCATCATCGAGCGGGAGACACGATTGGCCCTGCTGCCTTCGCCGACGCGCAGATCGCCGTGGCTGACCTGTTCTAGACGTTCCGTTTTGCCGGTAAGGCACTTGGCTCTGAGGCTTCGGCGAAGGCCAACCGCAAATTCGGATCGATGTCCTCGCTGACCGGCGTGACCGCCCCGGCTTCGAACGCCAGGGCGGCAACGGCGGCGATCATCGCGGCATTATCGGTGCAAAGGGACGGCGGGGAAACGAGGAGTTCGACGCCTTCGCGTGCGCACACCCGGGCGAACTCCGCACGCAGGCGCGTGTTCAGACTCACCCCGCCGCTGACGGCCACCCGTGTCCGACCGGCGGCGCGGGCGGCGCGGAGCGTCTTGCGCACCAGCACGTCCACCACGGCTTGCTGGAACGACGCGCACACGTCCGCGAGGAGTTGGCGCTGGTCCTCCCCCGCCCCGCCCGGCACCAGGCCGATGCGCGGCAGGAGGTAGCGCACGGCCGTCTTCAACCCGCTGAAACTGAAAGCAAAATCCCCGCTGCCCAACATCGAACGCGGCAGGTCGAACCGCGCCGGGTCCCCCTCGCGCGCAAGCCGGTCGATCTGCGGGCCGCCGGGATAAGGCAGGCCGAGCAGCTTGGCCACTTTGTCAAATGCCTCGCCCGCCGCGTCGTCGAGCGTGCCGCCCAACCGCCGGTATTGCCGGAACCCGCCGATGTCCACGAGCAGCGTGTGCCCGCCGCTGACCACGAGGCCCACCGCCGGCAGGAGTCCTGCCGTCGTCCCGAAGAACGGCGAAAGCAGATGGCCTTCCAGGTGGTTGACGCCGACGTAAGGCTTGCCTGCCCCGAGCGCGAGCCCCTTGGCGGCGGCGGCGCCGATCATCAGCGAACTCGCCAATCCCGGTCCCGACGTGGCGGCGAACGCATCCACGTCGGCGAGCGTGACCCCGGCCCGGGCCAGCGTGTGCGGCAGCAACACGGGAAGCTCGACGAGATGTTGGCGCGAGGCCGCTTCGGGCACGACGCCACCGTAGGCGCGGTGCAGGTCGATCTGCGAGGCGATCTCGCTGGCGAGGAGTTCGCCGCGTCCGCGCAGGAGCGCCACCGCCGTCTCGTCGCAGGACGTTTCGATGGCGAGGATCAGGGGATCAGTCTTTGGGGAACAGATGGGTGCGGTCACTCGGCGGGAGGGCGTTCGCGGCCACGAGATGATGCCCGGGCCGTGGTCGCAACGGCGCGGGTCGGCCGGCGTCCGGTTCACGGGTTCCCCCTGCCTCTGGCGGCGATGGACGGGAACGCCCGAACAGCCAGGCGTGCAGGGCGTGCGCTGTCCATTCGATGCCCCGCAACCACGGACGCCGCGCCAGGGTCGCTTCGTCGAGGGTGGCGCACGCGCTCACGACGTTCGCGGCGCGCCGCAGCCACGGGCGGTCCGCCAGGGTCACTTCATCGACCAGCAACCTGCCGTTGAGCACGTCGCGCAGGATTTGGGAGGGCTTGGCGAGCATGGAAGTCCCGGTCAGGACCGTTTTTCGCCGTCCTTGCGTGAGACGACCTGCTGTTTATAGATCATCATGCCCTTGAGCGCGTCGAGGGCGCGTTCGAGTTGCGGGTCGGTGGCGTCGCCGTAGTCGCGCTTCGCGTCGTCGCCGGGCGGTTGCTGCTCGGCGTTGTTGCGTTTGGCGTTGAGGGCGCGCTCCTGCTCGGGGGTGAGCGTCGCCCGGATCGTCGGCGCGACGCCGTGCTGATGGATGACCTGCTTGCTCGGGGTGAAATACTTCGCCGTCGTCAGCCGCACCGCCGAACCGTCCGGCAGCGAAATGACACTCTGCACGCTGCCCTTGCCGAAAGTCGTTTCGCCCACGAGGATCGCGCGGTTCAGGTCCTTGAGCGCGCCCGCGACGATCTCCGCGCCGCTGGCGCTGCCGCCGTTGATGAGCACCGCCACCGGGAAATCCCCGCGCTGCCGCGACGTGGCCGGCGTCGTGTACTCCCGGCGGGTCGAGGGCGTGCGGCCCTCGGTGTAGACGACCATCGTGCGTGGCGGCAGGAATTGTCCGCACACGTCCACGGCGCTGTTGAGCAGGCCGCCGGGGTTGTTCCTCAGGTCGAGCACGAGCGCCTCCATGCCCTGTTTCTGGAGTTCGTCCAGGCGCTTGTTGAGTTCGTCGGCAGTCGGCTCGTTGAACTGGATGATCCTCGTGTAACCGACCTTGTAATCACCGGTCAGCGCCGGGTCGATGAGATGTGTGTCCTTGACGCTCTCCACCTTGGTCTCCGTGCGCACGAGCGGGATGTCACGGACCTCCTTGCTCGACGGCCGCAGGATTTGCAGCGTGATGGAATCGCCCGGCCGGACCTTGAGCGCGGACATCGCGTCGGTGAGCTGCATCTTTTCCGTGGTGGCGCCGTTGATCTTGAGAATCTGGTCGCCGCTGACAAAGCCGGCTTTCGCCGCCGGGGTGTCCTCCACCGTGGACACGACGATGAGCAAGCCGTCCTTGGCCGAGACGACCAACCCGAGACCGTCGTAGCGGCTGCGGGTCTCGTCCTGCATGACCTTGAAGCTCTCGGGTTCCATGAACTGGCTGTGCGGATCGAGCCCCGAGAGCATCCCGTGCAAAGCGTTGTAGGTCAGCGTGCGGAAATCGACCTTGTCCTCGTCCACGTAGTCCTGGCGGACGAGTTGGAGAACGCGGGTGAAGATCGTCAGGCAGCCGTAGACGCTGGTGTCCTTGGCCGGGTCGCCGATGATACTGGGCGGGGGCAGTTCGGAAGTGTTGAGGCCGGTGGGGGGCGGCTGGTTGTCCGGCGTTTGCTGCGCGAAAACGGGCCGGAACGGCGAGCAGCCGAGGAGCGCCAGCAGGAGCGCCGCGCGAAGGCGCAAGGAAGAATTCATGCTGGCCGCGAGCCTAGCATGAAGGTGCGGGGAAGACAATCGGCTCAGGAAACCTCGTTGCGTCGGGAAATCCAGTAAAGAGGCTTCCGACTGCTATGCGCCACCGCGAGTACCCAGAGCGTGGGCCTTCTCACCGTGTAGGCAATATAGTATGGAAAACCATGAAGATTGATGCGGCGGGAACCGCCGGGCCGCACACGATACAATTCCGGGTGATCGGCAACCCAAAGGACGCAACGGTCCACTTCGTTCTTGAAGCGCCGTCCCAGACCGGCCCGCGCTTCTTCGTAGTCCGAGATCGCATCGAGGAACTCACGCAGAGCCTCCTCGACGAACCTGATCGTCACGGGACCAGACGCCCCTCCGCTGCCCGCATGACATCCTCGTAGGCGATGCCCGTGATGCGGCCCGTGTCAATCGCACGGATGCGGTCAGAGATTTCCGAATCCCACGCGGCTTCCGCTTCAGGGTCGGAAGCGGTTTCCGCACTTGTCAGCAAAAACTCCGCGAGGGCAATCTGCTGGTGCGGCGGAAGGTCCAACGCGTCTCTGGCGATTTCTGCAAGCGCCTTGGGCATGGGATGAGGGTCGCAGCAGCATCGGCCCCACGTCAAGCCACATCGCCTCCCTTTGTGTCAAAGGCGGCAGCAGCCTGCACAACCGTGCGTGTCATCATACGAACGGTGGCCGCACGAAAAACACACGAACAGGGCGGAGCCTGCTCACGTTGCAAAACCACGGGTTATAAAATCAACTACTTGCCGGACTTCCTCCGGTTGTCGGGCCTGCACCCCCGCTGCACGTTCGGTGAGAACACCTGGATGTTCAGGTGCCGCTCGTCGCCATTGAGGACGTATGGGTAGACCCCCGATTTCTTCTCCACGTCTTCGCCCGCCAGCAGGCGAGCCGCGCGCTGGCGCAGGGAGAATTTATGCTGGCCGCGAGCCTCGCATAGGGGCGCGGGGAAAATACTCATGCCGACTCACCGCTTGCGTGGGCGGGGCGACGGGGTTTTCGCGGCTTTGCAGCGGCGCGAAAACTCGATCAGTTCCGCCACGCGCCGAAGTTTCCTCGTAGGGAAGCCGGGCGAGAGTTTTGCGCATTTCAGCGGTCATGGTTTTGGAAATGTGCAGGTGGCGCAATTCACTCAGCTATCTGCCAGTGTGATCTCCACTGCTTTGACGTGCCGGTCGGCGGAATCGATCCAGAAACGAACACAGTATCCGGCGAAGACATTGACCTCCACGGGCCGGCCGGTGCAATCGAATTCACCGTAATCGCTGAGTTGTTCCGGGGCAAAACGCAATCGACCAATCTGTGTGCGCAAATTTTTGCGAACACTCACTGGCAGAGCATCCAGAATCTCGATCACCTCGAAAGCGACCAACAGCCGATACTCCACGGCCGATGGTTGTTCGGCGTACCGTTTTTCCATCTCCTCGAAAGTCATCCAGTTCGCAGGATCGGACTCGTCGATCTTTCGAGCCAGCTTTTCCTTGAATTTTTCATCCTCCGCCGTCTGACGCGCGACGAGGAAAGCGATCAGTTCCCGCTGCTCCGCGCGCTGGAGATGCGCAGCCTGATCCTTGAGCTGCTCCAACGACATGGAACCATCCTATCGTGGACACGGCGATGGAGTCAATCCGTCGTTGGTAGTACATTCCAGCGACCAGTTGCTGCCACCTCCAACGCCTCCAAGTTCAGCGACAGAGGCTGGCGAGGAGAGACTATGGATGCAGAAGAGACGTACCGCCAGCCTCTGTTCGCTGGAGCGCGTTGTTAAGCGCTAGGAGAGGACCTCGGCCAAAACGATCTCGTCTCCTTCTGCGAGATGGTAGTCCTTCCAATCCTGATCCAGAACCGTAATTTGTTTGGTTTTACGGTCGATGTGAATGCGGACACGGGTGTGCACAGACTCGCCATCCACATCGTGGGTGAGACTACAAAACTTGGCTGGTATACCGTCTTCTCCGGAACCGCTCCAGCCGCCCGCCTCTGCGAAAGCTTGCTCGATTGTGGCTGGAGTCTTCATCCGATACTTGCCCGGACGCTGGACTGGGCCGCCTACCCGTACCTCCGCGACAGACGGGTCCGGGGCTCCGATGCTAACAGCAACCGCTGGGTGCGCGAACACTCCCTTGGAAGTGTAATCCTCTTTAATCAGATGCGCGGCCTCGGCCGCAGTGAGTCCTCCGATAACGACTTTGCCGAGGTAGAGCAGACGGACGCTGCCAGAATCATCGACGTGATAGTATTTGTTGATGAGTTCCCCGTCGTCTTTGGGGACGGCGGCTTTCAGGGACACCTAATCTTTAGGATGGATCGTCGGCTCGCCAGCCATAGCTTGCGAGGCGAACAGCAGCGAAAAGAATAATAGTCGTATCATGGTGCAGATGGTTGCGCCCAAATGGTAGTAGACGAACGAAAATCGCAGAACAAGGCGAACACCGTTCGTCTATCTCGCAAAGCATCGCTGGTGCTTCGCGAAACGGCAGTCGCCCACGCTACGCCGCGTCCTGATCCTGTTTCTTGCGGATCAGCGGACTGCGCCGGCCCTCGACCACCGCGCGGTTGATCGTCACGTCCGCGATGTCCTCGCGGCTGGGCAGGTCGTACATCACGTCGAGCATCAGACGCTCCAGCAAACTCCGCAACGCCCTTGCGCCGGTGCCCTTCTTGACCGCCTGCGCCGCCAGGGCGCGCAGGGCGTCGCGCGTCACCGTCAGGTTGACGCCTTCCATCGCGAACAGCTTGCTGTACTGCTTGATCATCGCGTTCTTCGGATCGGTCAGCACGAGCATCAACTCGTCCTCGGTCAGCGGATCAATGGCTGTCAGCACCGGCAGACGCCCGACGAACTCCGGGATCATCCCGAAACCCAGCAAATCTTCCGGCTCCGGCAAGGGCGAAGTGGCGTACTCGATTTCCGCCGGCGTCCCCGTCGGATGCAACGCAGCGAGGTTAAATCCGAGCGTCTTGCCACCCAACCGGCGTTGGACAATTTTGTCCAGCCCGACAAAAGCCCCGCCGCAGATGAACAGGATTTTCTCCGTGTTCACCTGGATGTATTCCTGATGCGGGTGCTTGCGCCCGCCTTGCGGTGGCACGTTGCACGAACTGCCTTCCAAAATCTTCAGGAGCGCCTGCTGCACCCCCTCGCCCGACACGTCGCGCGTGATGCTCACGTTATCGGTCTTGCGGCCGATCTTGTCGATTTCGTCGATGTAGACGATGCCGATCTCGGCGCGCTTCACATCGTAATCGGCGTTCTGGAGCAGACGCAGGATGATGTTTTCCACGTCCTCGCCCACGTAACCGGCCTCGGTCAGCGTCGTGGCATCGGCGATGCAAAACGGCACGTCCAAAATCCGCGCCAGCGTCCGCGCCAGCAGCGTCTTGCCCGAACCGGTCGGACCCATGAGCAGGATGTTGCTCTTTTCGATCTCCACATCAGCCAGGGGGTCCATCGCCAGCGAACCAGCACTGTCCGACACCGGCGCGCCTTGCGTGATGCGCTTGTAATGATTGTGCACCGCGACCGACAGCACCTTCTTGGCCGTGTCCTGGCCAATGACGTAGCGGTCGAGCTGCGCGCGGATTTCCTTGGGCTTCGGGACGCGGATGACGGTCGATTGACGACGCGCGTCGTCGTTCAACTCCTTGTCGAGGATGTTCTTGCAGACGTTGATGCAACTGTCGCAAATGTAAACCCCGGGGCCGGCGATGAGCTTGCGCACCTCCGCGTGGCTTTTGCCACAGAAGGAGCACATCGTGAGGTTGGAAGCGCGTGCCATCGAAAAACGTTGGGGTCAACCCATAGAGCCAGCAGCGTGCCAGAGGTTTGTCCTGCGAAACAGAAATATCGACACGCGCCGGCCCGACCCGTTCAATCGTCCCTAACGGGATTCTTCGCGGGCGGGGTTGTTCACCCCGGCGGGCAGGTCGTTTTCGATGGCGTTGTCGAGCATCGCCTGCGTCGTGGAAACCAGCTCCGGCTTGCTGTCGGCCTTGAGTTCCTTGCGGGACTCGACCACGAGGTCCACCAGCCCGTAGGACTTGGCCTCGGCCGCGCTCATGTAATAATCGCGGTCGGAATCGTTTTTCACCTTTTCCTCGTTCTGGCCGCAATGGTCGGAGAGGATTTTGATGAGACGCTTCTTGAGCTTGAACATATACTCCACGGTCCGCTCCACGTCGCTGGCCTGGCCCTGCGCGCCGCCGCTGACCTGGTGGATCATGATGTCCGAGTTCGGCAGCGCGTAACGCTTGCCCTTCGTGCCCGCGCAGAGCAGCACCGCGCCCATGCTGGCAGCCATGCCGAGGCAATAGGTCGTCACGTCGCACGTCACGAACTGCATCGTGTCGTAGATCGCCAGACCCGCCGTCACGCTGCCGCCGGGCGAGTTGATGTAGATGTGGATATCCTTCTTCGGGTCCTCCATCTGGAGGAACAGAAGCTGGGCGATGACCGCGTTGGCCACCTGATCGTCGATGGCGGTGCCGAGGAAAATGATCCGGTCTTTGAGCAACCGGGAATAAATGTCGTAGGACTGCTCGCCGCGGCCCGTGCGCTCGATGACGTACGGGGTCGGGTAATAGGCGTTCACGGGCGCATTACCCGCGATGAAGTTGGCCTGCGTGGGCGTCAAGGGTGACGAAGCGGGCCAGTTGAAGCTAGGGAAATGGTTCATAAAGCGGGCGTTTCGGGCTGGGATTCCGCCGCTCCGGCTTCGGTGTCGATCTCGCCGGGTGCGACGGTCTCCACGGTAGCATTCGCGCTCAGGAAAGCAAGGGTCTTGCCCAGGAGGATTTCCTCCTCGATCTGTCCAAGTGCCTCGCGTTCTTGCAGATTCTTGATGAGTTTTTCCCGCGCCATGCCGTGGCGCGCGGCGAGGGCGTTGATGCGGCCGTCCATTTCCTCGCGGGTGACCTTGATGCCTTCCTTTTCGGCGATGCGCGTGAGGATGAAGGCTCCTTTGAGCCGTTCGCGCGCGGCGATGCCGGCGTTCTCGACGATGCTCGGCTCGTTCTCGCGGATTTCCTCGTCGCTGACGCCGCGTTCCTGGTTCTGCTTGACGATGTCGTTCATGATGCGCCGCGTCTCGCCGCGCACGAAGTCGTTGGGCAACTCGAACTCCGTCCCGCCCGTGAGATGGGCGAGGAGTTGCTGTTTCTTCTGGTCCTCGATGGCCGCCTTGCGTTCGGCGGTGAGCTGCGTGCGCGCCAGGCCGCGCAGGTCTTCGAGCGTCTTGCCCGGCACGACCTTGCCCGCGAACGCGTCGTCCAGGGCGGGTAGTTCCTGTTTCTTGAGTTCGCGCACCTTGACGGTGTATTCGATGCGCTTGCCCTTCAGTTCCTCCAACGGAAAATCCGCCGGCACGTCCAGGCCGAAATCACGCGTCTCGCCCGCCGCCGCGCCGAGGAGCGCCTCGCTGAAACCGGGCAGGAGCGTCTGCGGCCCGAGCTTGATCCAGAAGTTTTCCTTGCCCGCGAGTTCCTTGGGCGCGGAGGGAGCGGCCTCGCTGACCGGCTGACCGTCCAGGCGGCCGGCGAAGTCGATCACGCAAAAGTCGTCGGTCTCCAGCCCGCGGCCTTCGATGTCGCTGAAGTCGGCCAGCCGCTGGCGCAGGCTTTCCAGCGCGCCGTCCACGTCGGCGTCGGTGATCTCTTCGGAGGGCACTCGCACGGTCAGACCCTGGTAGGACGGCAGCTCGAACTCGGGCGCGGTGATGACCTTCGCGGTGAAGCTCAGAGAATGATCCTGGCCCAATTTGACCGCGTCCACGTCGCCGACGGAGAGCACGCGCAGCTTTTTCTCCGCGATGGCCTCGCGGGTGGCGGCGGACACGAGCTTGCGCTGGAGTTCCTCGTTGATCTCTTTTTTGTAACGGGTCTCGACGAGGTTTTTGGGCGCTTTGCCGGGACGATAACCGGGCAGGCGGGCCGCCCCCTGGAAATCGCGCAGGATGGTCTCGCGCTCCTTGTCGACGCGTTCAGGGGGGAGTTCGACGTGCAGGGCGGCCACGCAATTGGGCAGGGTTTCGACTTGGACTTGCATAAGAAAAGGGAGGGCAATTTTCACCATCCGCGCCGAAAGGGAAACGGAAATGTTTGGCGGGGCGGTGTCAGCGGGGGTCGAGTGTTGCTTTAACACAGAGGACACGGAGGAGCACAGAGACCAGAGGAGGGAA
>CAZZYS010000147.1:0-10759 GCA_964658285.1 uncultured Verrucomicrobiota bacterium | reverse complement strand
GCCGCCGCTCTTGAAGTCGTACAGATACACGCCGTCGTCTCCGTCGGTGCTCGGAAACACGTATTCGTAGCCCAGGTCGAAGTGGTAAAGATAATACGGGTTACTCAAAAAACTGTAGTAACCGAAAGGATTGCCGTCGGGCAGCGACAGATAATACACGCCGTTGCCAAGCGTCGCTTCCCCATTGAACAGCGGCAAGTCCAAACCGCCGTCGCCGTTCAACTCCGCGACCTGTGCGCGCGGTACGCCATCAAAAGCGCCGAAGTTGCCCGCAACCAGCACGCTGCTGTCCGGGGTGACCAGCGTGATGTTCACGCTGCCGTATTGGTCAGCCCCCGTGCCCGTGCTGAAGCTCGTGTCCTGGGTGCCGTCGGTGTTGAGGCGGCGTACCCCGGCTGCGGTCACGATTTGCGAGAAGTTGTCGACCGGGGCCATGGCATAGTTGGTCGTGTAACCGCCCACGACGATTTTGCCGTTGGACTGGACCACCAGTGAGGAAAAAGTCGCGCCCGCCTCGAACTGCGGCGCGAAGCTGGTGTCCTGCGTGCCATCCGCGTGCAGACGGCGCGGCACGCCGCCGGTGAAGGTGATCGCGGAACCTCCAGACATCTGCGGAAGTTGTGCCAGGTAAGCGATCCGCCCGTCCGGTAGCAGGGTCGGCGCGTAGGCGTCGGTGGCGGCGCCAAGGTCCGCCTGATAGCTGGCATCGACGCTGCCGTCGGCATTGAGCAAGAAAATCCGACCGACCGGTTGGAGAAAATTCGAACTGCTGGCGGCGCTGCCGGCCACGAGAATTTTGCCGTTCGCCAGCGGCACGATGTCGTTGTAGACCGGGTTCGCGATGGACGGAGTGCTGAAAGACGCGTCCTGGGTTCCGTCCGAATTGTAGCGCACCATCTGGACGACTGACTCCCCGGTTGCCGGGTCGGTGAAATAGCCGGCCGCGAGGATTTTTTCGTCCGACTGGATGCCCAGCGTGACATCCCGGGCCTCGGTCGAAAGACCGTCCGCGTCGAAGGTCACGGGTGAAAAGAGAGGATCGAGAGTGCCGTCGGCCTGCAAGCGCAGGAGCTGGTACGCACCGCTCGGCGAATCCTCCGCGATGACCACCACGGTCTTTCCGTGAGGGCTGGCTGCCACGGTTGCAACGGACCCGGAGTTGGCAGGCGCGTTGAAGCCTGTGTCCACGCTGCCGTCGGTGTTCAACCGCACGACGGTTTTAGAGATGCCGAAAACCACTTTGCCATCGGGCTGCACGAACGCGCCAGCGATGGACCCGTACGGGCCAGCCGTCTTGTTGAAGCTGCTTTTGACCGTGCCGGCGTTCTGGGCGTGGGCTGAGACGGTCCATGCAAACATTGCGACGGCGGTGAGACACCGCATCGGAGAAAAAGATCGAGGGAACATGTGGTGCAATCATGCCCATAAACAGGTCCCTTTGTCCAACAAATATCCTGTGCCCGCTGGATGTCTCCAACGTTATCGATTGGTCCCTATCGCATGATGATGCTGCCTCTTCATTGCACGATAATTTTCCCTCGCATTCCCGCTGCCGTGTGGCCCGGGAAAGTACAGACGTACTCGTACACGCCCGCCGCGTTCGGCGTGAACGAAATCGTGTCCTCCTCGCCGGGTCCGAGGAGCTTCGTGTGGACGATCATCTGGCTGGCTTGAGCGTCGTCAGGGAGATAACCCGCCGTCGCCCGCGCGCCGGCGCTGGCTGACGCGATGAACGCCGCCACATCCGTGCCAGGCTTGAGGATGACAATGTTGTGCGCCATCGCGGCCTTGGGCAGCGAGCCGTCGTTGGTCAGCACGATGGTGAGTTTCTGACCGACCTTCCCGTTGATATCCGTCGTGTCGAACTTCATCTGGTCGTTGGCCGAGATGGAGATCGGTTGATCCCCGGCGGCACAGGCACGGAAGGGAGCGAATGAAACGAGGCCGGCGAAGAAGGCTGCGGCGATCCAACGCAGGAGGGAGGTCATGGAAAAACGAGGGGTGGCGAACGTGCTGTTGTACGGAATCGTACCATCCTTTCCCGGCAGGTGCATCCCCGGGGCAGCACGCGGAAGATTGTTTCAGAGACGCGCGCTCGTTACGGCTGCCGCGAACAAGACGTGACGCATGCAATCCATCGATCCCCCGTCCGCTCCCGCTCGCCGTCTCGGTCTGTTCATGGCTCTCCTCGCCGGCACGTTCTGCCCGTCCCTGCACGGCCAGGATGAAGCCGTGGCCAAACGCGAAGGCCAGGAGCCGGCCGAACTCGCCAAGATGGCCGGCGATTGGACCCATGACGCCCCCGGCACCAGACACCGCGTCGATCTGAACGAACTTCCCCCACCCTACGCCACGAGTTCTTCGGTCAACGGCCCCAGGCTCGTGCATCGCCCAGAGGGTGCCCAGCTCCATGTGCCCGAGGGCTTCAAGATCGAGCAGTACGCCACCGGTTTCCAAAATCCGCGTTATCTGCTCACCGCTCCCAACGGCGACATTTTCGTCGCGGAAACCGGGGCCAGCAAAATTCTCGTCCTGCGCGCTTCCAACGGCGAACATCCGCCCGAGACGAAGGAACTTTTCGCCACCGAAGGTCTCAATAAACCCTTCGGCCTCGCCTTCTACCCGCCCGGCCCCGACCCGCAGTATCTCTACGCCGCCAACACGGATGGCGTCGTGCGCTACCCTTACAAAAACGGCGATCTCAAGGCCACCGGACCCGTGGAGAAACTGCCCGCCCACATCGTCGGCGGTGGTGGGCATTCCACCCGCGCGCTCGTGTTCTCGCCGGACGGCAAGCGGCTCTACGTCACCGTGGGCAGCGGTTCCAACGATGACGAGGGGAACAAACCCATCGAACGCGAACGCGCCCTCGTTTGGGAAATGAACCCGGACGGCACCGACCAGAAGATTTTCGGTTACGGCATCCGCAACCCGGTAGGCATGGCCATCCGCCCCGGCACGGACGAGGTGTGGGTCAGCACCAACGAACGCGACGGCCTCGGCGACGATCTCGTGCCGGATTATGTGACCCACGTCACGCCCGGCGGTTTTTACGGCTGGCCGTGGTTCTACATGGGCAACCACGAGGACCCGCGCAAGGTCGGGATGCACCCCGAACTCGCCGACAAAGTGCTCAAGCCCGACGTGCCGGTGCAAAGCCATTCGGCGACGCTGAACCTCGCGTTTTACACCGGCAGCCAGTTCCCGGAAGAATACAAGGGCGATGCGTTCGCGGCGTTCCACGGGAGTTGGAACCGCAACAAGCGCACCGGCTACAAGATCGTTCGCGTCCCCATCGACAAACAAAGCGGCAAAGCGCTCGGGGAGTACGAGGATTTCGTCACCGGTTTCGTCAACCCGGACGGCAACGTCTGGGGCCGGCCAGTCGGCGTGACGGTCGCCAAGGATGGTAGTCTGCTCTTCAGCGAGGATGCTGGGGAAACCATCTGGCGGGTCAGTTACGTGGGGAAGTAGCGGACGGCGGCAGCATCCGGCCTTTGATCCAGCGCACAACCGTCGTGCTGGTCTGGTCGGGACGCGCTTTGATGTATGATGCCATCGCCACGAGCGTGCCATCCTTTGTTACCAGCAGGGAGGGGAAGAACTCGCCGCTCAGTTCGTTGAGCGTCGGCCACGGACAGGTGGCCGGGCCGAAGTTTTTCCCTTCGGCGTCGCCGCGTTGCACGAAAATATCGGAGAACAGCCACGCGCCGGCAAGGCCCTTCAGGTACGGCGATTGCCGACACTGCGAATGGAAGGCCAGCAGCGTGCTGCCGTCCCCCGCGCGGGTCAGGAAAGGCGCGCCGCCGAACTCGTAGCGATTTTGCGTGAGACGATACTGCTGCACGCGCCCGCCGAGTGTATCGGTGATCCACGGTGAGGTCGCCATGCCAACGACTTCCTGCGCGCAGAGCACATGGCCGTTGCCGAGGGCGAGCACATTGGGCACCCCGTTGCGGCAACCGGGCTCGCGGGAGATCAGTTCGGGCTCGCTCCACCTCTGGCCGCCGTCCACCGAGCGGATGAATTCGATGCATTGCGTCGATCCGCCCACCATCAGAGCGGGTGATTCGATGGCGTAGAAAATTTGCAACTCGCCGTTGGGCAAGCGCGCAATGGCAGGTTCCCACACCCGGCCCCGGCCCGCCGCGATCATCCGGGGCGGACCCCACGTCGCGCCGTCGTTGTCGCTGAAACGCACCCGCAGGCCGCTGCGTCGGCATTCGTCGAGGAACCCGTTGCGGCTGTCGGGATCGGCCTTCCCGCGCGCGGCGCTGACGAGCATCACGCGGCCGTGGCCGAGTTCGATGAGGTCGGGATTACTGAAGCCCCAGAAACCGCGCTCCGGGCCTTCCACTTCTTGGGTCCGGTCCCAGGTGGCTCCGCCGTCGCGGCTCCGGCGCACCGTCACGCGGCTGCCGCAGTTGCCGTAACTTTCGCCATGATGGTAGGCGAGCAGGATGTCGCCGTTGGAGAGTTGGCGGGCCTTCGGGCAGGCAGCCCCGGTGTCGTGCGCGGCGGAGACGACGTGATCGCTCGCGCGGTCCCATTCTACCCAGGTGTCGGCGGGTGCGCCGCGGGCGGGCGAGACCAACCATGCGACAAGCAGGGAACCGGAGAGAAAGTGACGGAGGCCGGTCATCCGTCCTCTTTTACCCAGCCGCATTACTTGGTGATGATCTTGCCCGTGGCAAAGTCGTAGAAGAACCGGTAGCCGTTCGTGTTGTAGTGGCCTGGATGATTCGGGTCCGGGTAGTAGTAGAGCACCGAGTTCAAGCTGAAATCATACAAATACGGGAACGGGAAAACCGGCGAGGTATACAAGAAACTGCTGCTCTTGAAATCGTAAAGGTACACGCCGTTGTTTCCATCGTCCGCGTCGAAGACATATTCGTAGCCGAGATCGAAATGGTAGATGTAGTGCGGGTCGGTCAGGAAACTATAGTACCCAAAATAGTCGCCGGTGGGAAACGCCAAGTAGTAGACGCCATTTGCCAGAACCGCTTCGCCACCGAAGAATGCCGGGTGCAGCGTGGGCACGCTCACCTGGAAGATCGTGCCGCAATCATCCGTGCCGCCGTACTCCGTCGTGCCATAGAGATTGCCGTCGCTGCCCTGGATCAATTGGGCTGCGGGAGCGTGTCCGTCGTTCGGATTTGAGCCGAAAACGTGGAGCGTCGTGAACGTCCCGTCCGGTTTGACGGAAAAGAGCGTGCCGCGCTGGTAATCGCCGCCGAAGGAAGTCGTGCCGTAGAGATTGCCGTCGCTCGCCAGCGTCAACCCGGCCGTGGACTGCCCCCCTCCCGAGCCATCCGTGGCAAACGCATGGACCGTGGTGAATACGCCAGCCGGTGTGATCTTGAAAATCGAGCCGTATCCTATGCCGTTCCCGGTGTATTTCGTGGTTCCGTAGAAATCACCGTCGCTGCCCTGCACCAGCGCGGCGGAGGGATTCGTGCCGGGGTCTGTGTAAGTGAAAGGGTGGAGCGTCGTGAAAGTGCCGTCGGGCGTCATGGAGAAAACGGTGCCCGCGTTGCCCGTGCCGCCAGAGGTGGTCGTCCCGTAGAGACTGCCGTCGCTGCCTTCCACCAAACCCGATCTCGGCTCAGCACCGTCTCCGGCCTGATCGCCGAACTGATGGAGCACCGTGTGCGACCCATCAGCGGTAACCGAGTAGATCGTACCCAGGTTGTTGTCACCACCACTCTGGGTAATGCCGTAGAACACGGCCGGGTCAGCGGTGTCGCTCGGGAGCTTCGCCTGACCGGTGTTATGCTTGATGTAGACTTCCACCTCCCCCTCGGGCGAACTGCCAAAGCTAATGTCGAAATGATAAAGCGAGAGAAGATAGAAAAGTTCTTCTCCCACGGTGTCCAATTTGCCCAGATATTCCAGGCTTCCGCCCGATCCGGCGGTACCTGCCGGAACCACCCGTGAGGGATACGCGTTTGAGGCGTCCATCGGCCCGCCTTGGCTGGTCGTCACGAAAACGCCGCCGGTTGCGTCCACGACCAGACCGTCCGCCGGAGCCGACCCTTCCGAGGCATCGACGAAGCTGTGGAGCGTGGTCGTCGCCCCACCCGACGTGTACTCGAAAATGGTGCCCCCGCCGGTACTGCCGCCTTTCAGGGTTGTGCCGAAAAACGTGCCGCCTGCCCGATGCAGCAGCCGGCCCAAACTCCCGCTGCCGCCAGCGGTGAACGCATGGAGGCTCGTCACCGCGCCGCCCGGCGGTAGACGGAAAAAATAACCTCCGTTGTTTGCACCGCCGTATTGCCGCAGGCCGTAGAGACTCCCGTCGCCAGCCAGCAGGAAAGCGTTGGGATCGTAGCCGAGTTGGTTGGTGTCCGTGAAGCTGTAAAGCACCGTGACTGCCCCGGCCGTGGTGATCTGGTAAGCGGTGCCGAAGCCGCCCGGGCCGCCGTTGATGGTCGAGCCGTAGAACGTGTTGTTCGGTCCGAGAATCAGCGCTGAGGATTGGTTGCCTTCGTTCGCCGTGACGAACGTGTGGATCGTCGTCACCACCCCGGCCGGAGTCACCTGATAAACCGTGTTCGATGCGGTCACACCGTAGAAATTGCCGTCTGTTCCCAGGGTCAGTGCCGTGCTCGGATAACCGTGGTCCGCGCCACCGGTGAAACTGTGGATGATCGTCAACGTGCCCGCAGACGTGACCCGGTAGACCGAGCCGACGCTGCTCGCGCCGAAAGTTTTCATCACCCCGTAGAAGTTGCCGTCCGTTCCCTGCGTGAGCGCGCTCGTCGGAGAAAATGCGCTGGTGATGCTGCTGGCATCGAATGTAACCAACGTCGTCAGCGCGCCCGTTAGCGTGATGCGGAACACCGTGCCGCCGCCCGTCGTGCCGCCCGAGGAAGTCGTGCCGTACAGATTGCCGTCGCCACCGAGCACGAGCGCGCCCTTGGGGTAGCCGCCGTCGCTGTTCTGCTGGCTGACGTTCAAGGCCGAGAACTGATGGATGGGTGTCAATGCTCCGGTCGGGGAAACGCAGAAGATCGTACCCGGACTCGCGGCATTGGTGCCCGTCGTGACCCCGTAGAAATTACCGTCGCCACCCGCGGCCAGCGCGGCGGTCGGGTTCGCCCCGTCGCTGCCGTTGGTGAACAGATAGAGCGTGGTCAGCGTGCCGTCGGGCGCGATTTTGTAAACGGTTCCATAGTTCCCCGGGCCGCCCGCCTCCGTGGTCCCGTAGAAATTCTCGTCACCTCCGGCCACGACGGGCCCCATCGGGTGATACCCGTTCGGGTCACCACCGAGACGGGCAAGCGTCGTGACGGTGGCCGTCTGCGCCCGTGCGGCGGGAGTCTGGAGCAGGAGAACAGCGGCGACCACCAGGAATGCTCGTAAAGACAGGGAAGCACGGAAGGTCATAGAACGGGAACGGTTTACCTATTGATCGAACACCCTTTTCCGATTCGACGCAAGGATAGTTGCGCGACGGAATCGTGCTGTACCTCGACCGCGCGGTGCGCTCAATTCCTCGCCGCTTCAATCGGATCGCCGCGAAGCCGTCAGGAAAAATCCGCCTGCGGTGAGGCCGGAAACTACCATGATGACGATGCCCAGCGGTTTCGGTCGTCCGAGTTGGGCAAGTTTGTCCGACCAGCGATCCATCAGCAGACCGACAGGACCGACGTTGCGCTGCATGGCGAGATCGTAAGCTTTCGATTGATCCTGCGCGGCGAGCACATCGTCGTCTCCCGACCCATCTCGAAGGCCGTGCCAATAGATAAATCCGCCGACGCTCAAGCCCACCAGCAGGACGACGACGCCGAGAAACTGGAGCCGCGTGCGCCGCCGGGTGACAAATGGCATGGGGACTCGCTAAAAAGGATGACTTACCCTCGTTAGGGTTTGGCAACGTAAAACACGTAGGTTGCGCTGTAATCCACCCGGCGCTCCTGGCCCACCTTGGTTTGATCGGCAACTTCCACCGGGGTTTTTCCGCCGACGGTGGCGAGACGCTGGATGCTCTGCACTTTCGCCATCACTCCGCCGCCATCCCGCGAAGCCACGTCGAGCAACAGCCACGCGACTCCCTTGCCGTCGGGTGCGTCCATCTTGGTTTTCAATTTCCCGATCAACTTGCCGTCGTCGGTCAATTCCCAGGTCGGCCCGGCGTAGTGGCGGCCGACTTTTTTGCCCGATGCATCGAACAAATCCGCTTCCGGGGCCTTGAAGACCCACTCGAACTTGCCCGGCTCGCCGGCCAGCGCGTGGCACTCGTAAATTTGCACTCCCTTTGCCGTGAGCACGAGGGCGCGCTCCTGGTTGGCCGGGACCGCCAGACCGGCCGGGATCGGCGGAAGATCGACGCTGGGGTCGGCCGCTCGCGTCGGCGTCGTACAAGCGAACAAACAGCACAGGAGGAGGGAGAAAGCTCGGGGAGTGTTCATGGTGATCGCTTTCAGGATAGAGCTGTTTTGCTACGAAACCAGTTGCCCTTTGCGTTCCGCCACCGCGATCCGCGCCTCGGCCCCGGAGTTGAATTCCAGAAAATCGGCTTCGATCCCGTCGCTGAAGATCACGCCGTTCTCCGCCATCTGCGACAACAGGCGCAACGGCTCGCGGTTCGTCACCGCCCCGAAGACCAGCGTGGCCGCCGTCGTGCGGCTCGGGAACGGCTCGCGCACGGTGAAATACAGGTAGTCCGCGTCCCAGCCCATCGGCGGGAGAGGCGGTTTTTCCGGGGCGGCTTTGCCGGTCCCGCCGTGGACCGTGGCGCTGATGGCGTCCGCGCCGGTGAGGAGGCTTTTGAGCCAGCCGGTGGAACCCAACCCAGTCGAGACGATCACCCCGCTGGAACTGTGCGTTTCCTGCCGTTTGCCGTGGTGGATCACGTAGCGCGCGGACACGTGCGAACGCGGCCCGACGAAAAAATCGTTCACCGCGTAGAGCGTGCGTCCGTCGTTGAGCGAAGCCTTGGCCATCGTGACCTGTTTGAGAGCGCGGCGGCCCGCTAGCGTCTCGGGCATCATCTTCGGCAGGTCGCGCACGAGGAAGGGCAACAGCACGCCGTCGAAGCGTCCGGGGTCCGGGTTGACGCCGACCACGGGACGCGCGCCGGTGTACTTGAGCGTGTTGGCGACGAGCCCGTCTTGGCCGAGCACGATCACCGTGTCCTCGGGCCCGAAGACAAAGTTGGGCAAAAACGACCGGTCGATGAATTGCACCAATCCCAACGGACGCAGCGCGGCGTCGGTCTCCTCGATGGCGGCCTGATAGGTGTCCTGCTCTCTTTTGTAATCGGTAAAATCGCCGCCGAGGTGCTCGACGTAAAACTTCGCCTGCCGCTCGGTGTTGAAGCGCCGCCGCAGTCCTTTCAACCGCGCCTCGCGGGTGACGACGATGATCTTTTTTTCGGTGAGCCGCTGCACGGAGGGTGTCCGGCTACTTGCGAACGGTAGCGGGGGGGACCGGCGTCCGGTGGGCAGTGCCGTCCTGGGCCATCAGTTCGCGCAGGAGGTCGGGCGAAAGGTTGAGCTGGCCGATCTTGTCGGCGCGTTCGGCCATCTCGCGGAAGGCGACGGCGATGAGTTGGTCGGGCTTCATGCCGATGCTGGCAAGGGCCTGGATCGTGCCCTTGTCCGTGTCGGCGAGAGCTTTCATCATGGCGGCGACCCCGTAGGCACGCGCGTCGGCTTCGGCGCGCTGGTTTTCGCCAGCAACGGCGACGAGGTCCTTGTTGCGGCCTTCGAGGGTGATGCGCGATTCGAGTTCAGCGGCGCGCAGGGCGTTGCGTTTTTCGAGCACGCTGCGCTCGGTGTCGATCTCGGCGTCGCGGATCTGGCGTTTTTTGAGTTCGACAGCGAGCTCGGTAGCGAGTTCGTTTTCCTTGATGGCGCGTTCCTGTTCGATGGACGCGTTGCGGCGGGCGTAGAGAGCCTCGTCGGCCTCCTTGAGGAGGGATTCCCGCGCGCTGGCTTCGAGGGCGCGGGCGCTGTCGGGCGTCGGCTTGATGGCCAAGATGGACAGGCCGATGATCTCCAGGCCGAGCGCGACGATCTCGGGCGAAGCGGCGAGGTCAGTGCGCAGGTTGGTGACGATGCGGTCGGAAGCACGCAGGGCCTGGCGCATGGGCAGCATTTCGATCTGCTTGCGGGCCAGCACGCGCACGAGGTTGACGACGCGTTCGGGCAGTTTCTCGGGATCGTCCGAGACGTGGCGGTTGCCGCCCGGATCGAGGGTGAAATTGAGCAGCGCGGAGACCTTCGCGGGATCGATCACCCGGTAGGTCACCTGCCCCTGAAGGCTGATTTCCTGGAAGTCGGCGGTGGTCTCCGAAAACATGAATGGCGCGTCGTTGCTAGCCAGCGGCACGGCGACGAGGCTGGTCGTCGGTGCGTAATAGTAAAACGCCAGCCCGAGCCCCTGGCGTTTGAGTTTGCCGTTTTTGTACTGCAACAGGTACGTGGTCGGCTGGACCTTGATGAAGCGGACTCCGAACATGCGGCCCAGCGTAGCGTGCGTTCGGGGAAAAGGCGAGTTCGATGGGCATTCCAGCCAACCGTCGGACAAAGTTCCGGGTTGCGTGCCAGCGACGTTCCGGCTTATAGCTGTCTTTCGTATGGAGCCTTCCTCGACCCCGTCCAAACCGGCCCCGGCCGCCGCCGCCAAAGACCACGCCGACTACCAGAACGAATCCAGCCCCGCCACCTCGTCGCAGCCGGCCAAGCCCGGCTCGCAACCGGCGCTGCCGCGTTCGGTCGTCGTGGCTGCGGTTATCGTCGCGGCAGTCCTC
>CAZZYS010000146.1:0-10818 GCA_964658285.1 uncultured Verrucomicrobiota bacterium | reverse complement strand
CCAGGGGGGTGGCGTTCTCCCGCGAGGGCTGGCCGTCGATCCGGTATTCGATGCAGGTGCCCAGGCCGACGGCATGGCGCAACCCGCCGGCGGCCAACCGGTGGAAAAAATCGACGCTCCAGCGCCGGTAATCCTCGTTGAGCGGCGAATCCATGTACACGCCCGGTTCCGCGATCCAGGCGGCGTGCAGGCACGAGTCCGGCGCGAACGCTTCGATCTCCCGCCAGGGCGGGGTTTCCAGCGCACCGGGCAGCCAGCGGAGGCTATCCTCGTCCGCGCCCGGCCGTTGCCGCGCCAGGGCCGCCACCTCGTGTCCACGCGCCCGCGCCAGCCGCACGAACGCCGCCCCGATGAACCCCGTGGCACCCGTGACGAGCAGTTTCATCGCAGCGACGGGAGCAGGTCAGCGAGCGTCGGCAGCCCCGCGTCGCGTTCGGAGACCTGCGCGACCTCGCGCGGCCAACGGATACCCACCTGCGGGTCGTCGTGCCGCAGCCCGCGCGAGAGGTCGGGCACGTATTCGGCCGACATCTGGTAGAACACCTCGCAATCCTCCGTCAGACACTGGAACCCGTGCGCGAATCCACCCGGCACGTAGAGCTGCCGCCCATTGCGCGCCGTCAGCTCGAAGCCTTCCCACCGGCCAAACGTCGCCGAACCAGGCCGCACGTCCACGAGCACGTCGAAAATCGCCCCGGCCGCGCAACGGATCAGCTTGACCTCGGGCGACGGCTCGGCCTGGAAATGCATCCCGCGCACCGCCCCGGCCTGCCGGGTGAGCGTCAGGTTACATTGCGGCCAGCGGGTGTTCAGCCCGGCGGCAGCGAACTCCTTCTCGCAATAGGTTCGCGCGAGGAAGCCGCGTTCGTCGCCGCGCGGTTCGAGTTCGATGCTCCAGAGGCCGGCGAGGGTGGTAAGGTGGAATTTCATGCGCTCAGACCACCCGCACGTTCGGGATCGGCACGATGAACTTGCCCCCGCGCGCACGATACTCGGCCTGCTGCGCGAGGATTTCGTCCGCGAAATTCCACGTCAGCAGCAGCGTGTAATCCGGTTGGCGGACGAGAAGTTCTTCCGCCGGCACGATGGGCACGTGCAGGCCGGGACTGAAGCGCCCCTGCTTGTACGTGCTGCGGTCCGCGACGAACTCGAAGATCGCCGGATCGGGCGGATTCACGAAGTTGAGCAGCGTGCTGCCCTTGGCCGACGCCCCGTAGGCGGCGACGCGCTTGCCCTGTTTTTGCAGGTCGGCGAGCAGCGTCAGCAGGTCGCGGCGGATCGTGTCGGCCCGAGCGGAAAAATCCTGGTAAAACGCGCTCGTTTTCACGCCGTGGCGTTCTTCCTCCTCGCGCAACGCCGCCACGGTGGGCCGGACGGTTTGCTCGCCCGTGCGTCCGGCGTAGAGCCGCAGCGAACCCCCGTGGATCGGCAGCCGTTCGACGTGGAAAATCTCCAGCCCGTGTTTGGCGAAAAGTTCCAGCAGCGGGATGAGGTAAAAGTAAAAGACGTGCTCGTGGTAGATCGTGTCGAACTCGCAGTTTTCCACGAAATCCCCCGCGTACGGGAACTCCAGCGCGACGCGTCCGCCGGGTTTTAGCAACGTTTGCAAACCCGCGACGAAATCGTTGGTGTCGGGCGCGTGCGCGAAGACATTGTTCCCCAGGATAAGATCGGCCGACTTGCCCTCGGTGACGAGAGCCTGCGCGCATTGCTGGCCGAAAAATTCTTCGCGCGTATCGATGCCGCGTTCGCGTGCGACCCTGGCGATATTGGCGGCGGGTTCGACGCCCAGGCAGGGGATGCCGCGCTCGACGAAATTCTTGAGCAGGTAGCCGTCGTTGCTGGCGATCTCCACGACGAAGCTGTCCGCGCCCAGCCCGAATTCCGTCGTGTGTTGGTCGGTCGCCGCACGCGCATGACGCAGCATGGCGTCCGAGAACGACGAGAAATACAGGTATTCGGAAAACAGCGCGACCGGGGGCACGAGGTCCACAATCTGGAGCAGCCAGCAGCGGTGGCAGACCGCGAGGCGCAGCGGGAAGCGGGGTTCGGGTTTGTCGAGGTCCTCGGGGCGCAGGAGGTTGTTGGCCAACGGCTGGAGGCCGAGGTCGAGGACGAGTTCGCCGTCGGTGCTCCCGCAGGCGCGGCAGGCGAAGTGAAAGGGGGTGTCAGGATTACTCATGGGACGTGCTCGCCGCAACGCGGCGTCGTTAAATAAGGTAGGGATGCCTCTTCGAGGCAGTCCCAAATTTGGTTCGGGTAACCGTGCTCGGCTTGGCGCGTTTCCAGAAGCAATAGGGACTGCCTCGGAGAGGCATCCCTACCTTGGGACGACCGGCTGCTTCGCAGCCTGACCAGCAAGGATGCGTCCATATCAATCAAGCCGCCCACGCTGCATTTCTTTCGGCTCCCGCGGCGGTGTAGTCGTTGAGTTGGTCCAGACAGAGCCCGAGCATCGCTGTGCCGTCATCCGGCGACGCCGCTCGCTGGTAGTACCACGCCGCCGTCCGCCGCACCGTCTCCGCGAACGGCCACACCGGGAACCAGCCCAGCAGCATGTCGGCCTTGTCGATGGCGAGATTCAAGCGGGATGCCTCGTGCGGCTGTTTGCCGATGTTACCGCTCAGGTCGTCCCACTTCCCGCCCGGCCAATGCTTGAGAAACTCCTCGACCAGTTCACCGACGGGTCGGTTCGCGCCGGGGCCGGGGCCGAAGTTAAACGCGCTCTCCAGCCGTCGGCGTTCGTCGGTGTCCTCCGCCTTCGCCAGCCGCGCACCCAGCCACAGGTAGCCGCCGAGGCATTCCAGGACGTGCTGCCACGGGCGCGTGGCGTGGGGATTGCGCACCGGCACGGCCTTGCCCGCCGCCAGGGCCATCGCCGCGTCCGGCACGATGCGGTCCCACGCGAAGTCACCCCCGCCGATGACGTTGCCCGCGCGCGCCGTCACCATCCGCACGTCACCCGTGCCACCCGCCGCCTGGAAAAACGAGTGCCGCCACGCCCCGGCGACCAGTTCGGACGCGCCCTTGCTCATCGAGTACACGTCGTGTCCGCCGAGCGGATCGTTCTCGCGGTAGGCAAACTCCCATTCGCGGTTTTCGTAGCACTTGTCGCTGGTGACCACGACCACCGTACACGCCGCGCCGCGCCGCCGGACGGCTTCGAGCACGTGCGCGGTGCCCATGACATTGCTCGCCAGGGTTTCGAGCGGTTGCTCGTAGGAAAGCCGCACGAGCGGTTGCGCGGCGAGATGGAAAATGACCTCCGGCGCCGCGCGGTTGAACGCTTCCTCCACGACGGCGATCCCCCGGATGTCGCCGCGTTCGTCGTGCCCGCCGCCATCATCGGGAAAGGCACGCGGGCGGATGATCCCGTACAAATTGGGATCTGTCGGCGGGTCGAGGGAGAGGCCGGAGACGACCGCGCCGAGTTCGCGCAGCCACAGCGACAGCCACGCACCCTTGAAGCCGGTGTGCCCGGTGACGAGCACGCGCCTGCCCCCGTAGAAGCCGCCGAAAGATGCCTTCATCGTCCGCGCGCTACCATTTTTTCCACGGCGCGTTGCCCGCCTGCCACATGCCCGTGAGCAACTGTTGTTCGCGGAACGTGTCCATGCACTGCCAGAAGCCGGGGTGCTGGTAGGCGCAGATTTGTCCCTCGTGGGAGAGACGGTTCATGGGGTCGTTTTCGAGCACGGTGTCGTCCCCGGGGAGGTAGTCGCCGATGCGCTTGTCCACGACGAAGAACCCGCCGTTGATGAATGCCGTTTGTTGCTCGGGCTTTTCCTTGAAGGCGATGATCCGCGGGCCGTCGAGCGTCAGGTCGCCAAAACGCCCGGCGGGCTGGACGGCCGTCACCGTGACAATCGGCCGGTGCTGCCGGTGGAAGGCGACCGAGGCGTTGATGTCGCTGTCCGTCAGGCCGTCGCCGTAGGTCAGCAGGAACGTGTCGTCCTGGATGTAGGGCAGCGCGCGCTTGAGCCGGCCGCCGGTCTGGGTGGTCGCGCCCGTGTCGAGCAGCGTGACGGTCCAATCCTCCTCGTCGTGGTTATTGTGGTACTCGATCTCCGGGTGCGCGCCGAGCCGGATGGTCACGTCGCTGGTGTTCCAGTGGTAGTTGCGAAAATACTCCTTGATGACCTCGCCCTTGTAGCCCAGGCAAAGGATAAATTCCTTGTGACCGGCCGCGGCGTAGAGCTTCATGATGTGCCAGAGGATCGGCTGGTTGCCGACGGGCACCATCGGCTTGGGCCGGTACTCGGTTTCCTCACGCAACCGGGTGCCGAGGCCGCCGCAGAGGATGACGACTTTCATGCGGGGATCATTCTCAGCTTTCGCCGGGGAGTTCAATTTCTAAGTTCGCCCGGTCCCGGCGCGGGTCTCGGAAAGATTGGCGTTCGGCGGCCCGGCGTGTTTTCTTAGCGGCCGATGCCCGGCAAGAAAGCTCTGATCTTCGGCGTGTCCGGCCAGGACGGCGCGTACCTCGCACGCCTGTTGCTGGAACGCGGCTACGAGGTCGTGGGCACCTCGCGCGACGCGCAGGTCGCCCCGATGGGCAGCCTCGTGCGCCTCGGGGTCCGCGAGCGGGTGCGGACGGCCTCGGCGGCCATCAACGATTTCCGCAGCGTCCTCCAGCTCCTCGTCCGCGAGAACCCGGACGAAATCTACAACCTCGCCGGTCAGACCAGCGTGGGCCTGTCCTTCGATCAACCCGTCGAGACGCTCGAATCCATCGCCACCGGCACGCTCAACATCCTGGAGGCGATGCGTTTCCTGGGGCTGCCCGTGAAGTTCTACAACGCGGCGTCGAGTGAGTGCTTCGGCGAGAGCGGCGAACACCCCGCCGACGAGGAAACGCCCTTTCGCCCGCGCAGCCCCTACGCGCTGGCCAAGGCGACGGCGTTCTGGGCGGTGGCGAATTATCGTGAGGCTTACGGGTTATTTGCGTGTTCGGGCATCCTGTTCAACCACGAGTCGCCGTTGCGGCCGGAGCGGTTCGTGACGCAGAAAATCGTGGCCGGCGCGTGCCGCATCGCCGGCGGGGAGGGCGGGGGCAAGCTGCGTCTGGGCAACCTGAGCGTGGAACGCGACTGGGGTTGGGCTCCCGAATACGTGGACGCGATGTGGCGGATGCTCCAGCGCGACGAACCGAGCGATTACGTGATCGCCACGGGCGAGACCCGGCCGTTGGAGGATTTCGTGGCGCGGGCGTTCGCGTGCGTGGGGCTGGATTGGCGCGAGCACGTCGAAAGCGACAAGTCACTCCTCCGACCGACCGACCTGAAACGGGGCTGGGGCAACCCGGCCAAGGCGCACCGCGAACTCGACTGGCAGGCACAGCACCGGATGGACGATGTCGTCCGTTTGATGGTGGAAGCCCGTCGTGGCGGTGATGTGTTGTTTTAACACAGAGGACCCGGAGGAGCACAGAAACCAGAGGAGGACGGAGAAGAACGGAGGAAAGGGCAGAAGCAAAATCTTCTCTTGCTCTGCCCTCCTCCGGTCTCTGTGGCTCTCTGTGTCCTCTGTGTTAAAACAACACGCCGCCGCCACTTTTCGCGTTCGGCGGACAGGTGTATCTTCCTAGTGGGATGATTGGTCCTTGCCAGCTCTGCGAACGCGAGACGGCGCTCACCCGGCACCACCTCGTCCCTCAGTGCCGCCACCACAACAAGTGGAACAAGAAAAACTTCGACCGCCGCGCGATCAAGACCAACCTGCTGTTGCTCTGTTCCGGCTGCCACCGGCATCTGCACGCCGTTTTCACCGAGAAAGAACTCGAACGCCGGTTCCACGATCTGCCCAGCCTGCGGACCCATCCGGCGGTCGAAAAATTCGTGGCGTGGCTGCGCACCAAGCCGCCGGGCTTCAAACCGCCGTCGAGCCGCGTGCCTACGACGCGACCGGCGCGGGCGTAGCGGCAGGCACGGACGCGAGCTGGAGGCGCGGGTCGTGGTCGAGGATTTCGGCCAGCGGCGGCCAGCCCGCGATGTCCATGCCCTGGAAACTGTTGAGGTAGACCGCCACGGCGTCCGCCGGGTACTTGGCGAGCAACGCATCGACGGCGGCGCGCAGTTTTTCGGGTTCGGGGCAGGGGGGGAGATTTTCGATGCCGCCCTGTTCGTCGTGCGCGATGCCGAGCGTGTCGAGGAAATCGCAGAGCATCGTCGCCTGCGAACCCATCAGCCACATCTGGAGGAGGTTGGCGGAAATCTGCTCGTTCTGCGGACGGGCGAGGGCGGCCTGCATCCACGCGTGGCGTTCGGGGCGCGGCTTCCGCTCGACGAAGATCGGCCGCAGCTTGCGCGCAGTGGCGAGGGTCTGAATGGCCACGCGGTAGGTCGGTTTGTCCGCGCCCTGGAGGTGCGTGAGGATGCCGTCCACCGTGGGGGCGGGGAGTTTCTCGAAGATGTCCGTGGCTTTGAGCATAAAGGGTGGCCTATGGCCACGTTGCGGTGCTCCCGGCGGGAGCGTTGCGGGTTGCGGTGACGCTTCGCGTCGTTGCGGTGTGCCCTGCGGGCACGTCGGGGAAGAAAAGAACAACAAATGCGGCGATTCGCAACCCGCAACGTGCGCGCCAGCGCACACCGCAACGACGCGAAGCGTCGCCGCAACCCGCAACGGCGCTTCGAGCGCCTCCCCTCACGTCCAGTAGAGAATCCGCGCCTGCGGCAGCTTCGCGGCCAGCTCGCGCTCGAAAAACGCGCGCAACGTCTCCATCAGGTCGCGCGGATAGACGTATTTCACGCCGCCGTACTTGTTGAACTTCCGCGCCCGTTTCTCCTCGTCGAGATCAAGTTTCGTGCCGGGATACCAGCCTTGCAGCACTTCCTTGCTGCCGGGCGTGAACCGGTGCGTGATGAGTTCCACGGTCACGTCCTTCGCGCCCGCCAAGGCCGTGGCGGCGTGGTCGAGCAACGCGCCGTAGTGCGTTTCCCAGTCCTCGATGGGCATGATCGGCGCGATGACGAGCCCCACCGGGTAGCCCCCTTCCAACGCCATCCGGCGCAACCCCGCCAACCGCGCCGGGACCAGCGACGTGCCGCCCTCCAACTGCCGCGAAACCGGCAGCGCGTTGACGCTCGCCCGGCAGCGGGTCCATCCGCCGTGCGCCAGACCCAGCAGCGGCTCGACCGCGTCGAATTTGCTCACCCACCGCAGCCGCGCCGGAAGGTCTGCCGGTTGCGCGCCGAACCACTGGATACATGCCGCGAGGCTGCCCGTCAGGTGCTCGATGCCCAGCGGGTCGGTGTAGCAGGACACCTCGAAACTCGTCTCTGGCCGGTCCGCGCTCACGTAAGCGGCGAGGTTGTCGAGGATGGCGGGCAGGTTGGCGAAGACGCGCACCACCGGCGGCCCGCTCAAACTCCCCGCGAGATAACAATACTGGCAATGCGCCGGACACCCCTCCGCAAGGTGGAACTGCCAGTCGGCCGACGGCGGGATCGGTTGCAACCGGAACGCCCCGGCGGGCGCGGTGACGACGGCGAGGGTGGACTTGCCGAGGCGGTAGGTTTCGCGTTCGTCCGCGCCGCGCAGGCCGGTCAGACGTGGGAGAACATCGACGGGCAACCCCATTGCTTCCACCCGCGAACGGATGGCCTGGCCGTGCGTTTCGGCCAACGCGGACGGGGTGAACACGACCCGGCGCGGCATCCAGCGGCGGGCGGGAGATTTCTCGTCGTTTGCCTCGGAGGCCTGGGCTTCGGTCAGTTCCTGGAGAAGGTCGGCGGGCACTCAGATGATACGTGCGCCGGGGACGGAGGGTTGCGGGGTGGGGGTCGGGGCGAGCAGCGAGCGCGTCCTCGGGTCGAGTGTTGTTTTAACACAGAGGACACGGAGAACACGGAGACCAGAGGAGGGAAGGCAGGAAGGAAAATGATTTAACAGCAATAGAGCGCGGTCCAAATCACCCGCGCGATCTTCCGCGTGGCCTGACCCTCTCTTTCCTTGTCTTCCTCCTCCGGTCTCCGTGTTCTCCGTGTCTTCTGTGTTAAAACAACACTCGACCCGAGGACGCGCTCGCTGCTCGCCTCAGACAATCAATACCACGCCACCGCGCACAGTAGCACGGCCGCGCCGAAGAGGAGCCCACCCCACGCCGCGGCCTGCCAGCGCACGGCCGAGCGGTTCAGCCAGCCGATCTGGTCGCGCAAGAGGTGCGGCTGACCGACCCAGATCAAACCCATGACGACCCACACGTACGCCAGCGCGACCACCAGCTTCCGGCTCTCCGGCGGCTGGAAGAGCGCCGCGTCCAGCACCGGGGCCGCCGCGAGCAGACCCAGGATGCCCAGCGCCCGCACGGCCAGGAACTCGTCCACGTACCGGATCACCAGATAGAAAAACACCGGCAGCGCGAGCATCACCGGCGTCTGGAGATAATAAAACTCGCCCCAGTCCATCTTGTAGACCAGCACGTAGGTCCAGATGAAATCGACCGTCAGCAACACCAGTCCGGTCGTGCGCGAGCGCGGGAACCTCTGCAACCACCCTCGCGCCTGCTCCGGCCGGGCCACCGCCAGCGCGTGCACCGCGATCCAGATCAACCCGACGAGGATACCGACCGTTTTGAGCGACAGGAGAGGAGGGTTCATAACGATGAAACCGAAAGGGACAGTTCTCCGGCCACGGTGGTGGCGGCGGTGAGTGAAAACGGCGACGGCAATTCCTCCGCCGAGGCAGGAGCGACGGGCAGGACGGATTCCAAACCATCGCATTCGCCGTAAAGCGTGAACCCGCTGGAATACGCCACGCGCACCTCAAGCACGTGCCCGATCTGGCGCGGGTGACCCTCGAAAACGACGATCTTATTCTCCGGCGTGCGGCCGGTCAGGCGGCGGGGATTCGTCTTGCTCGGGCCTTCGCAGAGGATCTCCACGCGCTGGCCGACCAACGCCACGAGTTTGGCCTTGGCGTGCGCGTTGACCACGGAGAGCAGGTCGTGGTTGCGCGCTTCCTTGACCTCTTCGGAAAGCTGCCCGTCCATCGTCGCGGCGGGCGTGTCCTTGCGCGGCGAATATCGGAACACAAAGGCGTTATCGAAGCCGATCCGGTCCACCAGCGCGCGCGTCTGCTGGTAATCCTCCTCCGTCTCGCCAGGGAACCCGACGATGATGTCCGTCGTCACCGCCATGCCCGGCCGCGTCTGGCGCAACTGGTCAATAAGAGCCTCGTAACGCGCCGCCGTGTACGGCCGATGCATCGCGCGCAAAATGCGGTCGCTGCCGCTCTGGAGCGGGAAATGGACGTGCGGCATGAGCCTTGGTAGCCGCGCGAACGCCTCCACCAGGTCGCGCCGGAAGCCGATGGGATGCGGCGACGTGAAACGCAGCCGTTCCAGTCCTTCGACGGCGTGCACGGCGTCGAGCAGTTGCACGAAAGGGCTGCGGCCATCGGCGGACTTCGGGAACTCGTGCCGCCCGTAGAGGTTGACGATCTGCCCGAGCAGCGTGACTTCCTTCACCCCGCTGGCCACCAGCGCGCGGACCTCGGCGACGATTTCCTCCGGGGCGCGGGAACGTTCGGTCCCACGGGTGTCGGGCACGATGCAAAACGTGCAGCGCATATTGCAGCCCTGCATGATCGACACGAACGCGCTCGGCTGGCCGGGGCGCAGGACGTGTTCGCGGATCGTTTCCTGCGAACCTGCCTCCTCCTCGACATCGACGATGGCCGCCCGGAGATCATCCCGGCGCGGGGCCTCGCTCTGGCGCGTGCGGCGGCGGGCCACAGCCTCGTCCACATAATCGGCCACGCGGTGGACTTTCTGCGTGCCCACGACCAGATCGACGCGGGGCAGCTCGGCGAGCAGACCCGCGCCGCGCGATTGCGCCATGCATCCGAGGAACCCGAAGACGGTCTCGGGCCGGTCACGGTGCAGGGCGTTGAGCATCCCCATCTTGCCGATGGCTTTTTGCTCGGCCTGATCGCGCACGCTGCACGTGTTCAGGAGCACCACGTCGGCCTCCCCTTCGGCCTGGGTCAATTCGTAGCCACGGGCGATGAGCTGGCGGGCGACCTGTTCGCTGTCGCGCTCGTTCATCTGGCAGCCGTAGGTTTTGAGGAAGACTTTGGCCATCGCTCGGGGCGCGAACATACACGAAGACCCGGACGGCCTGCAAACGCGAAGAAAACAGAGGATGGGGGAGGGAAATTTTGCAATCGACCCCCTTTGCAGCGTTCGTCTGGCAACATGAAAGCCCTCCGCCTGTTTCTTTGCGCCACGTTATTCCCGCTGCTGCTGCCCGCCTTTCACGCCCGGGCCGAAGCGCCCGACGGCGAGGCGATGCGTGCGGACGTGACCGCCCGCCTGACCGAGTTTTACGCGTACTATTGTCACGCGCTCACGAAAAATGAGAGCGCCACCGACCATCCGGCCAAGCTGAAAATGTACGTCAGCGCGCGGTTCCTCAAGGAGATCGACCGGCTGAGCAAGATCGAAGGAGGGATCGAAGCGGACCCATTTGTCTGTGCTCAGGACAACGATCCGAAGTGGGAGAAGAACATCAAAGTCGCCCGGGTGAAGGCAGTCGGGGATGGCGGCGCGGCCAGCGCCGACGTGACGCTCACCGGAGGGACGAAGGAGATGACCGTCCACCTGCGGGTTTCCCTCGTGAACGAGGGCGGCCTCTACAAAGTGGACAAGGTCAAAAACCTCGATCTCTAGAATGTTTTAAGTCAGGGCATAGACGCGCGCATCTCCGGAGCGCCGAAGGCGCGGCTTCATGAAAGCCTAGGGCAACGCCCTAGGCTGAATCGATATTCAGCGCAGCCAGAGCAGGGTGCTGGCGAGATGCAGCAAGCTCAGGAAGTAAA
>CAZZYS010000145.1:0-10839 GCA_964658285.1 uncultured Verrucomicrobiota bacterium | reverse complement strand
CGCAACTCGTGCAGATGCTCTTGGTTTCCTTGAGGAACCAGACGCGCATCTTGAAACGGAAATCCTTCGAGGTCAGCGCGCCGACCGGGCAGATATCGACGGTGTTCAGCGTGTAGTTGTTGTCGAACCGCCGCTCCGGGTGGGCGGTCAGCGTCGAATAACTGCCGCGATCCACGAAGCCCAGGGCGTCATCCTTGGCGATCTCCTTGCTGAAGCGGACGCAGCGCGAGCAGAGGATGCAGCGTTCGTCGTCCAGCACGATGCGCGGCCCGAGATCGACGTGCTTGGGCTTGTGAACCTTCTCGTCGAGAAAGCGGGACGCCTCGTTGCCGTACTCGACGCTGAACTCCTGTAAACGGCACTCGCCGGCCTGGTCGCAAATGGGGCAGTCGAGCGGATGATTGATGAGCAGAAACTCCATCACGCCCTTGCGGCACTCCTGCGCCATCGGCGAATCGGTGCGGATGCCCATTCCCTCGGTGATATCCTGCGCGCAGGAGATCTGCGGCCGGGGAATCCAGTTGATGACGGGTTTGCCGTCAGCCCCGAGTTCGGGTTTGCGGTCCGCCCCCATCTTGGGCGTGCCCATTTCGATCAGACACATGCGGCAATTTCCCGGTGACGAAAGCTTCGGGTGATAGCAGTACCGGGGGACGTACTTGCCCGCCTGCGTGCAAGCCTCGATGACCCGCGTGCCCTTGGGAAACTGGTGCCAGACGCCGTCCACTTGCACGTTCAGCAATTGAACGGGTGGGGGGGCAGTGGTGGTCGGAGGGTTGCTCATGTGACGGAACTGGGATCAACAGTTGCCTGCGGCGGACGACATGACGACCGTAGTCTGGATATTCGGGTTCTCTGGATTCGGCATCAGGCGACGGCTCAGGGGATGGATTAATACATCCATGTCTTCCATCGGAAGCGCGCCGAGCAAGACTCGTTCGCCCGAAACCAATGCTCCAACGAGCGTCTCGCGATTTTGAAATTTTACGTACACCGGACCGACGAACGGGCAGAGTTGCTTCGTTCCATTACCCAGCGTGTTCTCACGCTTATGTATTTCGGGTAATCGCAACTGGAAGGCGACGTGCGCGGGAGGGCAAAGCGTACTCGCTCCCGAATCCACGAGCGCGGTCACGTTCATTGGCTGGAGTGTACTGTCGCTCGGATTCTTGAGCATCAGCTCTGCGTAAACTAATCCCATAAAGAGCCGAATTAAACGTGCCCCGCCTTGCTGTCGTTAGATAACTCCCACGGTGCTTCGGGACTCGGCACGCCGCCGGGGGACGCCGCCGCGACTTCGTGGTCATGCACGAGGACCGGACGGCCTTCGCGCAAGGCCACGCCATCGGAGACTTCGCGCGGGGTGACGTTCTTCTGAGCTTTCGCTTCAAACTCCTCTTTAAATTTGCCGACAAAACTCTGCGTCGGCCACGCGCACGCTTCGCCGAAGGCACAAATCGTCTTGCCCGCGATGTTGTCCGCCACGCTTTTGAGGACCGCCGGGTCCTGCTTCGCGCCTTCGCCGGAAACCATCCGCCGCGTGATCTTCTGCATCCAGAGAGAACCTTCGCGGCACGGCGTGCACTGGCCGCAGCTTTCGTGCGCGTAAAACTCGTTGATGTTCGCGAGCGTCTCGACCATGTCGCGCGAGTCGTCGAGAACGATGACGCCGCCGGAGCCCGCCATCGAGCCGACCGCCGCCAGGGTATCGAAGTCCATCGGGATCTCGTCGATGGTGATTTCCTTCTCGACCATCGCGCCGTCCGGACCTTTTTCCTTGATTTTGAACTTCTCGTCGGCGCGCAAGACCTTCGCGCTGCTGCCGCCTGGGATGATCGCCTTGAGCTTGCGGCCTTCCTTGAGACCGCCGCAGAGGTCATGAATGACTTCGCCCATCGTGACGCTGCCGAGTTCGACCTCGTAATAACCCGGTTTTTGCACGTCGCCACTGACGCAAAGGATGCGGGTGCCGGTGTTGTTCGGGCGGCCGATCTTGGCGTATTCCGCGCCGCCCATCGCAATGAGGTGTTTCACGTGGCAAAGCGTTTCCACGTTATTGACGATAGTCGGGCACTGGTACAGGCCGAGCACCGCCGGGAAATACGGTGGTTTGATCCGCGGGTAGGGGCGCTTGCCTTCCAGCGATTCGATCAACCCGGTTTCCTCGCCGCAAATGTACGCGCCCGCGCCACGGTGGACGTAGATTTCACAATCGAAGCCCGTGCCACCGATGTTCTTGCCCAGAATCCCCTTCGCACGCGCTTCGGCCAGCGCACGCTCCAGGATTTTCGCCCCTTCGGGGAATTCTCCCCGGATGTAGATGTAAGCCAGCCGTGCGTTGACGGCGTAGCAGGAGATAATCATCCCCTCGATGAGCTGATGCGGGTCCTGGTGGATGATGTAGCGATCTTTGAATGTACCCGGTTCGGACTCGTCGGCGTTGCAGATGAGATAGATCGGCTTCGGACTATCCTGTTTGATGAAACCCCACTTCACACCGCACGGGAAACCCGCGCCGCCACGGCCACGCAGACCGCTCGCCTTCACCTCGTTGACGACATCCGGCTGGCTCATGGTGAGAGCCTTCTTCAACGCCTCGTACCCGCCGTCTTCGAGGTAGGTGTCGATGTCCGTTTTCCAGCCGGGACGGTCGACGTTTTTGAAGATCATCCGCCGCTCGCGCGGATGGGGTGCTTTAATCAGCGAGACCATAAATTTACTGGTACTTGATCAGGATTTGCGCCGCCGCTTCCTTGTTGACCCCTTCGTAGAAATCGTCGTCCACCATGCAGACCGGCGCGGTGCCGCAACTCGCCAAGCATTCGACGAACTCGATGCTAAATTTACCGTCCTCGCCCACGGTGAACGGCGTGCCGTGACCCGCGTGCTCGGGACGCTTGATTTTCGCCATCTCGCACAGGTCGTTCAGCAATCGGTACGACCCCGCCATCGCACAGGAAAGCGTGCGGCAGACCCGGATGTGGTGCTTGCCCGGAGGAGCCGCGCGGAACATCGGATAAAACGTCACGACCTCCAGCACGTTGATAGGCTGGAGGTCGAGCTTCGCCGCCACCCAGTCGGTGGTCGCCGGGCTGATGTAACCGAAATGCTCCTGCAACAGATGGAGCAGCGGCAACACGGCGCTGCGCTTGGAAACGGGGTAGTGCGTGACCACCTCGTCAATCTTTTGTTCCAGCTCGGCGGGAATTTCCATGCGCGGCGATCCGATTGAAAGGAAAGGTCAGTTGTCGGACTTCGTGCTGGTCGAGGAAGTCGTCGTCGTGGTTCCGTCCGTAGTCGTGGAAGTGGTGCCGACCGTACTGGAGAACTCCTCGACCTCGCTGTTCTTGTAAGTGACCGACAGCGAGTCCTTGCCTTCGACCCAGGTGTTCGTGTGTTTGGAGAAAATCCCGAAGTTCTTGGTTTCGCCCGTCGTCGTCGGCGCACCGAAAAGCGCGGTGACCTGGGTCTCGTTCATTCCTTTGCTGAGTTTGGCGACGTTGGCTGGGGTAACCTTGGTGTTGCCCGACTCGGTGACTTTGGCATTACCTTGCTTGTCGCAGGCAGTGGTGCCGACGGTGACAGCGAGGCCGAGCGCGGCGCAGCCGAGGAGGGAAAGGAAACGGGTTTTCATGAAGGGATACGGATGGGGATGGGGTTTGGGGACTGACTACGGCAGTTAGCGGTCGCATTCACCCATGACAAAATCCAGGCTGCCGAGAATGGCGACCACGTCGCTCATCATGTGACCCGGGATGATCGTCGGAAGGATGCTCAGGTTTACGAAGGATGGGGCGCGGATCTTGAGTCGATGGGGCACGCCGCCGCCCCGGCTGTTGATGTAGAAGCCGAGTTCGCCCTTGGGATTCTCGGCCCCGAAATACACCTCGCCCGCGGGCGCGTCGATGCCCTCGGTGACCACGATGAAATGGTGGATGAGTTCCTCCATCTTCATCAGTACGCTTTGCTTGGGCGGCAGGATGTTTTTGCCGTCCACGACATTGATGGGTCCATCAGGCATCTTGTCGAGCGCCTGTTCGAGAATGCGCACACTCTGGCGCATTTCTTCGAGGCGCACGAGGTAACGGTCGTAGCAATCGCCCGTGGAGCCGATGGCCACCTCGAAATCGTAGTTCTGGTAATCCAGATACGGTTGCTTCTTGCGCAGGTCGTGATCGACCCCGGACCCACGCAGGTTCGGCCCGGAAAGACCGAAGGCGATGGCCTGCTCCTTCGAGATGACACCGACATCGCGCGTGCGATCCACGAAAATGCGGTTGCGCGTCAGCAGGCTGTCCATCTCGTTGAGCGCCGGGACGAACTCCTTCAAGAACTGCCGCAACTGCCCGGCGAAATGCTCCGGCATGTCCCGCACCTGCCCACCTACCCGGGTGTAGCTCGTGGTGAAGCGCGCACCGGTCAGTTGCTCGATCAAATTGTAGAGCTTTTCACGTTCCGTGAACGTGTACATGAACACCGAAAGAGCGCCCGTATCCATGGCGAAAGCCCCCAACCCGAGCAAATGCGCCGAGATGCGTGCAATCTCGCAGCAGATCACGCGCAGCGCCTTGCCCCGTGGCGGCAGTTCCCAGCCCATCAACTTCTCGACGGCCAGGGCGTACGCGACGTTGTTCGCCAACGGCGCGAGGTAGTCCAGCCGATCCGTGTAAGGGATGAACTGATTGTACTGCATGTTCTCCGCGATCTTCTCGTCGCCACGGTGGAGGTAACCCACGTCCGGCGTGGCTTTTGTGACGATCTCGCCGTCGAGTTCGAGGACGATACGGAGCACCCCGTGGGTCGCCGGATGCGACGGCCCCATGTTCAGGATCATCTTCTCGCCGATCTTGTCGTCGGTCGTCTCGCGCAAACTGCCGAGGGAAGCCTGCGTGCGCGCCAACGTGTCGGGCGCTTCGATTTCTTGGATGCGGGGAGCCATGAAAAGCGGAGAAATGGGCGGTACCGAAGGCAGAACGGACCACGACACGCCAGACAGCCAAAGTAATTTCTGCCCCGGCGGGGGCGCAAGCGCTATTTGTGAAATATTTCACAAGCGGCCCCTTGCCCGGCGGCTTCGCGTGCGGGAAGATGTTTCGTCACAGGCACCTCCCGACGAAACGTCTTCTATATGAGCAGCGCCACCACGGAACCGCCACCCACCGCCGCGCCCATCCTGAAACCGGCGGCGACCACGCCCGTCGCCCGGCCGCCGTCCAAGCTTCCCAGGGTCGTCATCGTCGGCGGCGGATTCGCGGGGCTGGAAGCCGCGAAAAAGCTCAAAGGCGAAAACGTCGATGTCATCCTCATCGACCGCAGCAACCATCACCTCTTCCAACCGCTGCTCTACCAGGTGGCGACGGGCGGGCTTTCCACCGCCAACATTGCGCGGCCGTTGCGCGAAATCTTCCGGGGCCAGAGCAACGTCGAGGTCATTCTGTCCGAGGTCCGGCGCGTGGACGTGGAGGCCCGCAAGGTCATCACGGAGGACCTGGTGGTCCCCTATGATTTTCTGATTCTCGCCACCGGGGCGCGCCACAGCTATTTCGGCCACGATGAGTGGGAGCGGTTCGCCCCCGGCCTGAAAAATCTGGCCGACGCCATCGAAATCCGCAAGCGGATGCTGACCGCCTTCGAGATCGCCGAAAAAGCCGTTGATCAGGCCGAGCGCGACGCGGCCATGACGTTCGTCATCGTCGGCGGCGGACCGACCGGCGTCGAGATGGCGGGTGCCATCAGCGAGATCGCCCGCCACACGATGACGCGCGATTTCCGCTGCATCAACTCCGCGCGGGCCAAGGTCATCATCATCGAGGGCGGGCCGCGCATCCTCGGTGGCTTTGCCCCGGACCTCTCCGTCAGCGGCAAAAAGCAGTTGGAAGACATCGGCGTCGAGGTCCACGAAGGGTTGGCGGTTACCAACGTCACCCCGGAGGGCGTGGAGGTGAAAGGCGGCCAGTTCCTGCCGACGCGCACGGTGATCTGGGCGGCTGGCAACATGGCCTCGCCCCTGGGCAAGACGCTCGGCGTGCCCGTCGATAAAGCCGGCCGCGTGGTGGTCAACGAAGACCTCACCATCCCGGGTCATCCCGAGGTGCAGGTGATCGGTGATCTGGCGAACTTCTCGCACCAGACCGGCAAGCCGTTGCCAGGCGTCAGTCCTCCGGCGATGCAGGAAGGCCGGCACGCGGCGAACAACGTTCTGGAAACGCTCGCGGGCGGCAAGCCGATGAAGTTCGTGTATTGGGACAAGGGCAGCCTGGCGACCATCGGCCGCAACAAGGCGGTCGCAGACCTGAATTTCGGCATCCGCTTTGGCGGGTTCATCGCGTGGGTGATGTGGGCGGCGATCCACATCGTTTATCTCGTGGGTTACCGCAGCCGGCTGGCGGTGTTGAGCGAGTGGGCGTGGAACTACGTGACGTTTTACCGTGGTTCGCGGCTGATTACCGGCGTGCAGGATGGTCAGGACGCCCTGCATTCGCCTGCGTCCGGCGCGGAACCGATGGCTCCGGCTGACGCGGTGAGCGCGCCCCAGGGAGCGTCCAAGCCTTGACCGTCATCCGTTGCGCGCCGCCGGACGTTCCTCGAAGGGAAACGATGCGCTGCTTCTATTCGCCGGGGTATTTTCTGCCGCTGCCGGAGGGGCATCCGTTCCCGATGGTCAAGTTCCCGATGGCGTTCGACATGCTGGTGGACGGCGCGGTGGTCGCGGCGGCGGACGTGGAGGAGGTAGAACCCGTGGCGCGCGAACACCTCGAACGGGTGCACGACCCGGCTTATCTCGACCGTCTCGCGCGCGGCGAGCTGACTTCCAAGGAAACGACGATCCTCGGCTTGCCACCGTCGCCGGAGCTTTTCGCCCGTTGTGCCCGCGAGGTGGAGGGCACGCGCCGGGCGGTCCGCGCCGCGCTGACCGATGGCGTTACGGCGAACCTCGCTGGCGGCACCCACCATGCGTTCGCGGACCGGGGGGAGGGGTTTTGTCTGCTCAACGACGTGGCCGTTGCGGTCCGCGACCTCCAGATCGATCACCCCGACCTGCGGATCATGGTCGTGGATACCGACGCGCACCAGGGCAACGGCACGAACGCCCTCCTGGGTGCTGACCCGCACGTTTTCACCTATTCGATCCATGTCGCGGCGAACTACCCGAGCCGCAAGGTCGCCGGTTCGCTCGACGTGGGACTGGAGCGGTTCGTCGCCGGCGCGGTGTTCCTGGACGCGTTGCGTGAATCGTTGCCGGATGCCGTGGAGTCGTTCCGGCCGGACCTGGTCGTTTGGATTTCGGGCGCGGACCCGCATCAGAATGACCGTTTCGGCCAGATGCAGCTCACCTTGAAAGACATGTCGGAGCGGGATGCCTTCGTGCTGGGACTGTTCATTCCCCACGGCATCCCGGTCGCGGTGTTGTACGGCGGCGGCTACAACCGCGAACTGGCGAACACCGCCCGCTTGCACCGCAATTCCGTCGAAACGGCGGCGCGGTTGACGAACGAACGCACGCTGCTGACCGCCGCCCGGCGTTGAAGAGCCGCAGGGAGGAATGAAGCCGTCCACCCACGTCCTGCCGCGCTACCGCATCGCCGTCGTGGGCGCCGGTGCGGTCGGTGGCTTCTACGGGGCCAAACTCGCGCACTTCGGGCGCGAGGTGCATTTCCTGATCCGTTCGGAGGAGGAACGCACGGTGTTGCGGCGCTTCGGGCTGCGGGTTAAAAGCCGCGAGGGAAATTTCCGCGTGGCGAAAACCCTGGCCCACGCCTCCACCGACACCATCGGGCCGTGCGACCTCGTGTTGATCGCCATCAAGGCCACGGCGAACGACGCGCTCCCGGCGATTCTCGCGCCGTTGTTGCGGCCGGACACGGTGCTGCTGACCCTGCAGAACGGGCTGGGCAACGAAGAATTCCTGGCCGAACGCTACGGACCCGAGCGCGTGTTGGGCGGTCTGTGTTTCGTCTGCCTGAACAAGACGGCGCCGGGCGTCATCGAACATCTCGGCTACGGGGCCGTCACGCTCGGCGAACACCACGGCTTCCCCCTGCCGCGGACCCACGACATCGCTTGGGAGTTCAAGCGTTGCGGGATCAACGCGCGGGTGGTGGCCGATCTCGCGGAAGCGCGCTGGCGCAAGCTGGTCTGGAACATCCCCTTCAACGGTATGACCGTGCTGGCGACCGCCCTGCGTAAAACCGGCGAGCCACCCGTCTCCACGGCCGACCTGCTTGCCGACGACGCGCTGGCGTACGTCACCCGCCGCCTGGCCGACGAAGTGATCGCCGCCGCGCGGAAACTCGGGCACGCGATCCCGTCGGATTTTGCGGACCTTCAATTCAAGCGCACCGCCGAGATGGGCCGTTACCTGCCGAGCACGGTGCTCGATTTTGTGGCGGGCCGGCCGTTGGAACTGGAAGCGATCTGGGGCGAACCATACCGGCGGGCGTTCAACGCGGGAGCCGAGGTCGGCCGGCTGGAAACGCTCTACCACCTGCTGCGCAGCCTGACGCGTTGAACGCGGAGCCGCTTCAGCAAAACTCCCGCTGCTGCTGGAGCGCCGCGCCGAGCCGCTGCAAGTACTCGACGCGCGGAATGTCGATGGCTCCGAAAGTCTTGAGGTGCGGTGTCGTCCACTGGATATCCAGCAGCGAATAATCGCGCACCCGCATCCATTCGACGAGGCGGACGAGCGCGACCTTCGAGGCGTCCGTCACGGTGTGAAACATGGACTCCCCAAAAAACGCGCCGCCCAGCGCCACGCCGTACAACCCGCCGACGAGTTCGTCGTCCAGCCAGCACTCGACGCTGTGCCCATAGCCGAGCAGGTGCAGGTCGCGGTAGCTGCGGATGATCTCCTCGCTGATCCAGGTCTCCGAACGGCGGGCGCAGGCCCGGATCACGGCTTCAAAGGCCGAGTTCATCCGGATGTCGAAGGGGTTTTTTTTCAGGGCGCGCTTCACACCGTGCGGGATGTGGAAACCCTCCGATTCCAGGGGGATGATGCCGCGCGGGTCAGGCGAAAACCAGCCGATCTCGCCGTCCTCCAGCGCCATCGGGAACAATCCACGCCGGTAGCCCTCCAACAGGAGAGGGGCGGATAAATTGATGGAACGATGACGGGACAAAGTGACACCCGGGGCCGGTTGTGGAGGAAAATACCGCGAGGTGCCCCCCGCGCGCAACTGGACGAACCGCCGGTCCGCCATGAAAGCAGGATCAGGACCCCGGTTCCGGGGTTTCGTCGGACTCCGGGTCGGACGGCGACTCCGGGATCGCCTCGCCCCGCTGCCGGCGGATAAATTCCTCCGCCAGTTGTCGGTAAGCCTTCGCCGCGACGCCGCCGGGCTCGTATTCCAGGATCGTCTTGCCGAAGCTCGGGGCCTCGGCGAGCCGCACGGAACGGGGGATCATCGTCTGGTAGGTCGAGGCGTCGAAATGTTTGCGCACCTCGCTGACGACCTGTTGGCCCAGGTTGGTGCGGGCACTGTACATCGTCATGATGATCCCGCCGATCGTCAGGTTGGCGTTGGCGACCTCGCGGATTTGCTCGACCAGGCCGACAATTTTTGAGAGCCCTTCGAGCGCGAAGTATTCGCATTGGATCGGCACGAGCAGTTCGTCGGCGGCGGACAGCGCGTTGGTCATCAGGATGCCGAGCGACGGCGGGCAGTCCATCACCACGAAGTCGAACGGCGCATCATCCACGAGCGGACGCAGGACCTCGCGCAGCCGGCCGAGGTGGTTATCCATGCGCGCCACCTCGACTTCCGCCCCGGCCAGGTCGAGGTCGGCCGGGATGATGAAAAGGTTGTCCAGCCGGGTGGGGAGGACCTGATCGACGATTTCCGCTTCGCCGACGAGCGCGCGGTACAGACTCAGACCCTCGGCGCCCTCGAACCCCAGGGCGCTCGTGGCGTTGGCCTGCGGATCGAGGTCGATCAGGAGCACACGCCAGCCCAGGGCAGCCAGGCACGCCGACAGGTTGACCGCCGTGGTGGTTTTACCCACCCCGCCTTTTTGATTGGCGATGGCGATGAGCTTCATGTGCATGGGTTGGCGTTGCCGGGACCGTAGACGTAGAGCAAAGTTTGTCCACCAACGCCAGCGCAGACACGCTTTTTCTTGTTCGGACTTCCCATGCAGCCATCCCGTTATCCGCTCCCGGCGACCCCTCCCGTCCCGTTGACCGAGAAACTCCTCATCGCCGCCGGCGGTTGGGAGGTCATCCGACACGCGCGCGGCTTGCGCGAGGCGGGACGGGTGAGCGGGGCCACGTACTCGCCGCCGGTCCTGCAAGGAATGGTCAGGGAAGGGGACCGTGAATACAAAGCCGGCCTCAAGATCAAGACGCCGACCAACATCGAAAACCTCTGCACCTGCCGCCCGTCGCGCGAGTACGGCACAATCTGCGCGCATTCGGTCGCCGTCGGCCTGTCGATTGTCGTCGGCATGACGCCACCCGCGCCAGCCCCGGCCAAGCCCGGCGCTCCGGCCAAACCCGCTCCGGTCGCGCTGCCGTTCCGGTCCGACCCCTCCGCGGCGGCACGTCTGCACGTTGTGCTCGCGCCCGACCTCGCCGCCGCGTGGACAAAGGGCCAACTCCTCGTCGGCCTCGAACTCTCCACCGGCGGCAACCGCACGATGTTCAACGCCCCCGGCACCCCGCGCACGCTTTTGCCCGAAGACTTCCGTGTCGTCGAACAGGTCGCCGCCGCGCAGAATGGGAGCCGGGCTTAAAAGGAACAGATCGCGGCCATGCGCAGCGGGATCGAGCACGCGGCAAAAGCCTCGGCGACTCGTTTGTTCAGGCTCGGCCGTAAGGTGGATGCCAATATGATCGGCAGA
>CAZZYS010000144.1:0-10860 GCA_964658285.1 uncultured Verrucomicrobiota bacterium | reverse complement strand
CACGGGTGAACTGCGGGCCGCGGCTGACCTGCGGGCCACGGGTGACACCGCGATTATTCAACCCGTTGCGACCGGAGTCGCGGGTGACGGTGGGACGGGTCCGGCTCATGCCACCGCGCGTTACGGGATCGCGCGTGATCTGTCTGGTAGGACGCACGGTGCTTCCGGCATTGCGGGTGGGAGCTAGCGTGCTCCCGTTACGCTTCATGTTTGCCGACCGTGCGGGGTTCGTCGCCGTGCGCCGCGCGGTGCTGGCGTGCGTTGTCCTTGCCTGGGCGAGAGCCCTGGTTTGCACGGACGTTGCGCGGATGTGAGCAGCGCGGGAGGCAGCCAACTGCGTGGCGTCAGGCCGCGCATTGATGCCGCCACGTCCATTGAAACTGGTCCGGCTGGAGGTCACGTTGCGAACGGCATTCCGATCCACATAGGTGTTATGCACGATCCGTGTGTTCACGCGCGTGACAGCGGTGTTGTAACGAAACGAACGCCCCTCCCAACGTCCACCGCCGTAGCCGTAACCGCCGTAGCCATAGCCGTAGTTGATCCCGCCGTAAAAGCCGACGGTCGGTCCCCAGTAGCCGTCGTTGAATACATAGCCACCGTTGTTAAAGCCCCAGTAACCCGGGGTCCACAAGTAACCGATGCGAGGGGGCGGCACCCAGACGCCGTTTACCCAATAGTAATCACCCGCGTCGTAGTCATAAGCCCAATAACCCGGGGTCCACAGGTAGCCGTCGTTCGGGCAAAGCGGCTGCTCGTAAGTCACGAGCGGTGGAGGGGCGATGCTGATAAAAATCCCCGCGTGGACCGCACTGACAGGGAGCACGCCGAGCAAGAGCGCAGCGAACAGGTAACGTAATTTCATAGGAATGGTGACAGGAGGTTTTGGAAAGTTACTGACAATCTGACGGGTGACAGGTCGGATAATTCAACCGGCCAGAACCCGACTGGCAGCAAGGCTTTACATAGTATGCCATGTATAACACTCGCCGCCAAGAGAGGTTGCTCGGGAAATGCTTCGTCACATCTCGCAGCACGGACGGTCAGCTTTATTTACTTGCCGCAGCCTGATCAAGCCCGCGTTTTTTGAGCAGCGGTCCGACCTCCGGCGCATGACCGGTCAGGTCGTGGAATAATCCGAGCGCATCGGAGGTCCCGCCGCGCGAAAGCAGGGTCTGTCGAATGTGGTCTCCATTGGCACGCGTGAGGCCGCCGTGCGTGACGACCCATTCCGTACTGTCCGCCGCGAGCACCTCACTCCAAAAGTACGAATAATACCCGGCCGAGTATCCCCCGCCGAAACTATGCGAGAAGTACGGACTGCGATAGCGCGGCGGCACCGGGGCGTAGTCCATCCCCGCCTTCTTGAGCGCCGCCGCCTCGAAGCCCAGCACGTCCATCGATACTTCCTCGGGTTTGAGCTGGTGCCACGCCTGGTCGAGAACGGAAGCCGAGAGATACTCCGTCGTTTTGAACCCCTGGTTGAACTTGTTAGCCGCGGTCATCTTATCGACGAGTGCCTGCGGGATCGGCTCGCCGGTCTGATAGTTCTTCGCGTAGTTTTTGAGCACTTCGGGATAGAACGCCCACATCTCGTTGAACTGCGAGGGATACTCCACGAAGTCGCGCGGTACGCTGGTGCCGCTAAAGCGTGGATATTTGACGTGCGAGAACATGCCGTGCAACCCGTGGCCGAATTCGTGGAACATCGTCACGACCTCGTCGGAAGTCAGCAAGGTCGGCTGACCCGCGGGTGGCTTGGGGATGTTGAGATGATTGGCGATCACCGGTTTGTCTCCGGTCAGGTCGGACTGCCGAACATACTCGTTCATCCACGCGCCGCCACGCTTGGAGGGCCGCGCATAGTAGTCAGCGATGAACAACGCCAGCGGTGACCCATCGGTGTCCAACACCTCGAAGACCCGCACGTCCTGCTGGTACACCGGCAGATCGTGGCGCTCTTTGAAGGTGATGCCATAGAGCTTGGTGGCGGCGTAAAATACCCCGTCGGTCAGGACGTGGTTCAATTCGAAATACGGTTTGAGTTGCGCTCCGTCGAACGCGTATTTCTCCTGCCGCACTTTCTCCGAGTACAGGTCCCAATCCCACGAAGCCAGCGGGAAGCCGCCGGTTTTCGCGTGTTCCCGGTCGATGATCTGCTGGATGTCCGCGCCTTCCTTGCGCGCGTTGGCGACGGCGGGGCCGGCGGCGTCGGACAGGAGCTTGTTGACCGCCGCGACGCTGCCGATGGTCTGGTCGTCCAACTGGTACGCGGCGTGGTTGGCGTAGCCCAGCAGGACGGCGCGCTCGGCCCGCAGCTTGGCGATCCGCGCCACGACCGCCGTGTCATCGAACTCGCCGCCGTGGCTGTTGCGCGTCATCGACGCCTCCATGATGCGCTGGCGCAGGGCGCGGTCCGTCAGGGATGCCAGCGCGGGTTGGTTGGTCGTATTGAGCAGGCGGATGACAAATTTACCATCCTGGTGGTCGGCCTTCGCGGCGGCCTCGGTGGCGGCGATTTCTCCGTCGGACATTCCGGCGAGTTGCGCGCGGTCGGTGACCACGATGGAGTCTGCGTTCTTCTCCTTGAGCACGTCCTGGTTAAAACTCGTTTCCAGGGAAGCGAGTTCGGCGTTGAGGGCCTTGAGCTTCGTTTTATCGGCGTCGGAGAGCTTGGCCCCGGCGCGGACGAAATCCTTCTCGTAGCGTTCGAGCAGGTACCTGGATTCCGCGTCGAGCCCGAGTTTCTCGCGCTGATCGTAGAGCGACTGGATGCGGGCGAAAAGCTTGGTGTTGAGGCTGATGGTGTCCGCGTGAGCCGCCTGTTTGGGAGCCATCGCGGTCTCGACGGTCTGGATGGCGGGATTCGTGTTGGCCCCGGCGAGATTGGAAAAGATGAGGTCCACGCGTTCGAGCGCGCGGCCCGACTTTTCGAGCGCGACAATCGTGTTCTCGAAGGTGGGCGGCGCGGGGTTGTTGGCGATGGCATCGACTTCCTTGAGGTGGGCGGCCATGCCCTGCTCGAAGGCCGGTTCGTAGTCCGCATCCTTGATGCGGTCGAAGGGCGGCATGTGGAAAGGCAGCGTGCTCTCGGTGAGGAGCGGATTATCGGTGGTCGTCATGGAAACAGGGGAGGCGGCGGACGACTGGGCGAGGACGCGTGTCGGTATAACGAAGCCCGCGCCGACGAGCAGACAGGCAATGGATGACACGAGAACGGCGGGACGGGGCGGCATTTGCATAAAGTTTTACGGCGAGAAATCTGCGTCAGGACGTTATTTGCCCGAGATGGCGGCGTCGGACTTTTTTTCGGTCGGGCAACTCTGGTTGCAACAAGATACAAAACAACCGGCCGTGAGCACTCCGAAGGCGGCGAACAGGACAAAATTCTTCATGGTCCTGTTGAATCGCCACTGCCGTCCCGGCTGGCGGTGCCTGCGTCCGCCTTGACTTTGCGCGTCGGCGGATTTCCTTTGCGATCATGCCCGACGATCCCGATGACGCGCCGTCCGAGTTCTCCGAACTGGACCTCTCCGAGGACACGGCCATCACGGGCGAGGATGTGCAGGAATCCGTCGGCGTGGAGGAGGGTTCGGTGGTAAAGCCCAACCCGGACCAGGAAGCGCAGTCCGACGCCGACGAGGCCGCCGACGGCACCGTGGGCAGGTAGAAACCGGCGCGTGTGATGGGTCCGACACACCCGCGCACCGACCGCCGCGCGTCTTATTGACGTGCGAAAATCTTTCCTGCCCATCGCGGCGGCCTTGCTGTCCGTCGTTCCCGTCCGCGCCCAGAGCCCGGCGGCGACCGCCTCGCCGGACCCGACGCCCGCGCCGTACTCGCCCCAGACACTTGCCGAGTTGCCCAGGCTCCAGCAGGCCGCGCTCGGCAGCGACTACGCCTACCGGCAGGTCGCGCACCTGGCCAACAACATTGGCGCGCGTCTGAGCGGTTCGGCGCAAGCGCAGAAGGCCGTCGAATACGTCGCGGCGGAGTGCAAGGCACTGGGTCTGGAGGTCACGCTGGAACCCGTGATGGTCCCGCATTGGGTGCGGGGCGAGGAAACGGCGGCCCTCGTCGAGTTCCCCGGGCAGGCCGAGGGCACCACGCAAAAGATCGTCCTGACCGCCCTGGGTCCCAGTGTCGCCACGCCGCCGGAGGGTCTCACGGCGCCCTTGGTCGTCGTGAAGGACTTCAACGAACTCCACGCCCTCGGCCGGGACAAGGTGACGGGGAAGATCGTCGTGTTCAATCATCCCTTCGACCAGCAGATGGCCACGGTCGGCAAGGGACTCGACGCGTACTCGCGCGCCGTCATCTACCGCTCCACCGGCCCGAGCACCGCCGCGCGGATGGGAGCCGTCGCGGTGCTGGTGCGTTCGGTCGGCGGGGCTAATTTCCGATTGCCGCACACGGGCGCGACCCGCTACGCGCCCGATGCCCCGAAAGTCCCGGCCGCCGCCGTGACCGCCGAGGACGCCGACCTGCTCGCGTCCCTCGCCACGCAGGGCACCGTGCGGATGCATCTATTACTCACCCCGCAGACGCTGCCCGACGCGCCGAGCTTCAACGTCATCGCCGATCTCAAGGGCAGCGAACATCCCGAGCAGGTCGTGATCGTCTCCGGCCATCTGGATTCGTGGGACCTGGGAACGGGCGCGATTGACGACGGCGCGGGCGTGGCCGTCTCGATGGAAGTCGTCCATCTCGTCAAAAGCCTCGGGTTGCATCCGAAACGCACGATCCGCTTCATCGCGTGGATGAACGAAGAGAACGGCCTGATGGGGGCAAAGACCTACGCCAAGGATCACGAGGCGGAAGCGGCGAACCATTTCGCGGCGATGGAGACCGATCTCGGCGCGGACCATCCGTCGGGCATCGTCGTGGCCGCCAAACCGGAAGCGCGTGAACTGCTGGCCCCGGTCGCTGATATCCTGGCGGCCAGCGGCGCGGGCTTGCTGCAACTGTCCGAGGAAGCCGGCGCAGACGTGGGGCCATTGGCAGCGCTGCATGTGCCGACGTTCGCGCCGATCCAGGACAGCCGGACGTATTTCGACTATCACCACACGGCGGCGGATACCCTCGACAAGATCGATCCACGCCACCTCGCGGAAAACGCGGCCGTCGTCGCCGTGACCGCGTACGCCCTGGCGAATCTGGAAGTGCCGCTACCGAGGTGACAAAGCAGATTTTTTTGGCCACAAAAAGCACAGAAGACGCAAAAAAGGCGAAAGACGAAATGATCCCGGATGGGTTCGATGATTGCGTCTTTTGCGCTTTTTGCGGCCATTCCGTTTCTTCGATTGGCGGGCTTTTTGCAAAGCGACCTACCCACCCGCCGCCGAGGTGTGATCGGCCACGATGCGCCAACCGACGTCGGTCTTGCGGAAGAGCAGGGTGAACAGGCCGTTTGGCTCGCCCTTGTCATTTTTGAGCCGCCAGCGGCCGAACGCGAGCGCGGCGTCGGGCGCGAGGATCGTCACGTCCAGGTCAGAAAACGTCAGCGTCCCCATCGCCGCGCGGTCGGAGTAGCGTTTCTTGTAACGTGCAAGCGTCTCCTGCCAGCCGGTGGTGACGACCGCGCCGGAGGCGAAGCGCAACTCCGCGGTTTTGGCATAGCCTTCCATGAAGGCGTCGATGTCACCGCGGTTCCAGGCGGCGGCCTGCTCGGCGAGCACGGTCCTGATCTGGTCGGTTGATGCGCCCCCTTCCTGCGCACGCAACGCCGACGGCGACAGGAAAACCACCGCGAGGGTCAGCGACACGGCGGCAAACATCACCCGGCGGAGCGTTTTCATTGTCCGCGTACGACATGCGCGGCGGGATCGATGTTCAACCCGACGCTTCTTTCTTGACCGTCGCGCGCGGCAGTCGCCAAGCTGGACGAGCCTCCGACACTCTCCCGATCCATGCCCCAATTGGTCATCCGCGCCGGCGACGGCACCTCTTCCACGCGGGAAATCGCCAGCGAACACATCACGCTCGGCAGCGGGATGGTGAACTCGGTGGTCCTGCCGACCGCACCGGCCGGTTCCAAGGCGGAGATCATCCTGGAAGGCGGCGAATACCATTTCCGCAACCTCGGTCCCCACGGCACGGTGACGCTCAACGAACTCGCGGTCACCCAGGGCACACTGAACGACGGGGACACGTTGCGGTTCGGCAACGTGGAGTGCGTGTTTCGCTCGCCTGCGACCACCGAACCGCCGCCCGCCGCAGCCGTTCCCCCACCCGTGCCGGAAGTGACGGCGTATGCCGCGCCCCCCGTGCCCGGACCTGCGACGCCGCCCCCCGTGCCCGACGTGCACGCTTTCACGCCGCCGCCGGTGCCGCTCTCCATGCCGCCGGTTCCGCCGGTGCCGTCCGCGCCACCACCGCTGCCGGTGCCTCTCACGCCGCCTGCACCGCCGCCCGTTCCGGCCTATTCCGCGGTGCCGCCGAGCTATCCGTCCGCGCCGCCCGCGCCGTTCCCGCAGGTCAACGCCGCCTTGCCACCGATGGGGTTGCCAATCCTGCAAAACATCGCGCCCTTGCCCATCGAGGCCGTCGAGGCCGCCGCGCGCGTGAAACCGACCTCTTATTTTGGCAAGATCGCGGGGCTTTTCCGCGCGGCCGTGCGAGAGGCGAAACGCCGCGCGCAGTTGTCCAGCCTGCAATCGCGCATCCACGCCGCGCGCGACGTGGAATTGCCCAAGGCGTACTTCCACGTCGGGTCCATCGCGTACCGTGCGCAGGTCGCCCCGGAAACCTTCGGCGCGCACTACGCCGGGATCGCCGATCTCGAGGGCCGACTCATCGCCGCCCGCCAGCAGGTGCTCGCCAACGCGCAAGGCGGCACCGCGCGCGGTCAGGGCGAGGTCACGGTGCTCGAAGACCATCTCCGGCACGCTTTCACCACGTTGGGATACGCCGCCGCGAGCGTCAACCGGGCATCGCTGCCGCCCGATCTTTTCCAGGTCCTCCAACCGGTCGAATCCGCCCTCGCCACCCTCGAACAACAGCACGGCATCATCGCCGCCGACGCCACCTCGCGCGCGGAACTCTCCGACCTGCTCGGCGCGCTCCGTCACGACACCAGCGAGGGTCTCCGTCACGCGGGCACCTCGTTCGCCGGGATGGTCAGCGGGCTGCCCGGCGACGCGACGATAGCCTCCGCCGGCCCCGCCCTGCCCGACCGCGTGCCGCTCATGGACCGCCTCACCCTCGGGCGCGACCCGCAATGCGACGTGGTTCTGCCCGGCCGCGACGTTTCCCAGGCCCACCTCGAAATCACCCGCCAGGGCAGCGACTTCGTCCTGCGCGACCTGGTTTCGACCTCCGGCACCTTCCTCAACGGTCAGCGCATTTCCGCCCCGACCCCGATCCGCGAAGGCGACCATCTGCGCGTCGGCGCGGTGACTTTCGCGCTGCACGACGGCGCGCTCCTGCCGTCCTCGGAAAAAAACAACACCCGCATCACCGTCCAGAGCCTCACCAAAACGGTGATTTCCCTCGACACCAAGCAGCCGCTCAACCTCCTGGATAACGTCAACCTCGTCATCGAGCCGAAGGAGTTCGTCGCGCTGCTCGGACCGTCCGGTTCGGGCAAGAGCACGTTCATGGACGCCATCAACGGCCGCCGCCGCGCGTCCAGCGGGCGCGTGATGGTCAACGACGACGATTTTTACCAGTCTTACCAATACTACCGCCGCGCCATCGGCTACGTGCCGCAGCAGGACATCGTGCACACGAGCCTGACGGTCAAACAGGCGCTCCGTTTCTCCGCGAAGATGCGCCTGCCGGCCGACACCACGGACAGCGAGGTCGAGCACATCATCGGCGGGGTGATCCGCAAGCTCGGACTGGCCGAGCGGGCGAACACGCGCATTTCCAACCTGTCCGGCGGACAGCTCAAGCGCGTGAGCCTGGGCGTGGAACTCATCTCGGACCCGAGCCTCCTGTTCCTCGACGAAGCCACGAGCGGGTTGGACGCGGGCACGGAGGGCAAGATGATGACGCTTTTCCGCCAGATCGCCGACGACGGCACGACGGTGGTGTGCATCACGCACAACGTCGAAAACGTCGCCATCTGCAACATGGCCGTCGTGCTGGTGCGCGGGCGGCTGACGTACTACGGACCGCCGTCGCTGATGCCGGGGTACTTCGGCGTGCAAAAAATCAGCGAGGTGTACGACGTGCTGGACACCCGGCCGGCGGAGGACTGGTCGCGGCAGTACGAGAGTTCGAAGTTGTACCAGAAATTCGTCGTCGGCCGGATGCCGACGCGAGGCGTGCCGGCATCGGCTGGAAGCTCGCCCAACCACGTACCACCCCCCGCCCCGGCGAACGTGCCGCCGCCCATTCCGGGGATGCCGCCGATCCCGATGAACCGCCCCCCGCCGGTGCCGGTCGGCGCGGCGTCTTCCCTGCCGCCCGGCGGTGGCGGCAGCGCGACGGCGGAACTGCGCGCCGGACGCGACCCGCGCCAGGCCAAGACGGATTTCCTGCGCCAATACACGGTGTTGCGGCAGCGTTACGCGCTCATCACGCTCCAGGATCAAAAAAACCTGCTCATCCTGCTCGCGCAAGCGCCGATCATTGCGTTTCTGATCGGACTCGTACTCTGGAAATCCTGCCCGGCGCAGAACCAGACGGTGATTTTCCTGATGGTCGTTTCGGCGGTGTGGTTCGGTTGTTCGAATGCCACCAAGGAGATCGTCAAGGAACTCGCCATCTATAAACGCGAGCGTGCCATCAACCTGGAAATCCTCACCTACCTGCTTTCCAAGGTCACGATCCTGAGCGTGCTTTGCGCCATGCAGTGTCTGCTGCTGGTGCTCTTCATCATCCCGATGACCGGGGTGGGCGTGGGCATTTTTGGGTCGTTTTTCATCATCTATCTCACGTCGCTGGCCGCCATGATGATGGGACTGGTAGTTTCCTCGCTGGTGGACAATACGGATAAGGCCAACGCCATCACGCCGTTGTTGCTCATTCCGCAGGTGGTGCTGGCGGGGGCGATCATCAAGCTGAGCGGCGTGTCGCTGCTGCTGGCGCGGCTGACGATGATCGCGTTCTGGGCGTTCGACACGATGTGCCACCTCGCGCCGGCAGGCACCGTCACCGAGCCGATGCAGCCAACGGTCGTGGACCTGTTTGCGATCCTCGTGATGTTGGTGGGCTTCGGCTACGCGGCGATCTGGGGACTGCGGCGCAAGGACCAGGTTTGAGGGCTGGCGGTCGGAGCGAACCCTTGCACCGCGCCTGGCCGGTGACTATCCTGACGTACCTATGAGCACACAGGAAATCCTCGCGGAACTGCCGCGCCTGCCGGCCGAAGATCGGGAGTTGATCGCCCGAACGTTGCGCGATTTGGAAGCGAATCAGCCAGCCTCGCCTCTTCCGGGGGTCTCCAAACAGCGCACGGCAGGGCTGCACGAGGGAGCCTGGATCATCGCGGATGATTTCGACGACCCCTTGCCCGACGAATTCTGGCTCGGGGAAGACGCATGAAGCTCCTGCTGGACACCCATACGTTTCTTTGGTGGGATAACGAACCGGCGAAGCTGTCCAGAAATGTATTGAACGCGTGTTTCGATCCGCAAAACACCCTTTTCCTGAGCGTCGTCAGCGTTTGGGAACTACAAATCAAATTGCAAATCGGCAAGCTCGACTTGCGACTGCCGTTGTCGGATGTGCTTGACGACCACCGCCGCAAGGGTCTGCTGATCGTCAGCCTGGAAGTCACGGACATCCTCGGCCTCGCTGCCCTGCCGATGATCCACCGCGATCCCTTCGACCGGCTGCTCGTCTCGCAGGCACGCAGAACAGGCTTCCCGCTCGTCAGCCGCGACCCGCTGATCGCAAACTACGGCGTGACGACCCTCTGGTGAGTCACGGCCGGAGCCGCACTCATCCCCCCGCAGGCAGCGGCAGCCTATCGACAGGTGCAGTGATCTTTATCACCGAAATCTGGAGGTGGGCGGAGTCGTCCTTTTTGTAGATCAGCACAAGCGGCACCCGTCTCCCTGACTCTGCGTCCAGACACGTGCAGGTCAGTTTTACCAAATTGCCGTCCTGCTCGCATTTCACGTTCTCGTACGTGTCCTTGCCGTCTTCTTTTTCGTTAACACCCTGTTTGACGAACTCGCGGAACTCGTCCGCCGACATGACCTGATCCATTTTCTCCTTGCCCGTATCAAGGGTGAGCGAGGCGGAAACATCCGGCGCAAACAGGTCGATCAGCCGCTTATCATGGGTTTTTGCATACAGGACGAACGTGTCGAACGCTTTGCGCGCATCAGCCTCGTCGTCGGCGCGGACCGATGAAAGTACGCCGCAGAGCGCGACCAGCGCGAAAAGGATCGCTTTGTACACAGGAATTCAGGGAAGCGGATACTGCCGCGTCAGCGCACCGACCGACCCGCGCACTTTCCTCAATGCCGCCTCGTCGCCACGCGCTTGCAACCCTTCGTGGATGAGGTCGGCGATTTCCATCATCTCCTCTTCCTTCATGCCGCGCGTCGTCACCGCCGGGGTGCCGATGCGGATGCCGCCCGCCTTGAACACGCTGACCGTGTCGAAGGGAATCGCGTTCTTGTTCACGGTGATGGCCGCGTGGTCGAGCGTTTCCTGGGCGTCCTTGCCGGTCAGATTCATCGGGCGCAGGTCCACGAGCATGAGGTGGTTATCGGTGCCGCCGCTGACGAGCCGGTAGCCGTTGTGCGCCAGCCGGGCGGCGAGCGCCTTGGCGTTGAGCACGACCTGACGCTGGTAATCCTTGAATTCCGGCCGGAGCGCTTCGAGCAGACAGACCGCCTTGGCGGCGATGACGTGCATCAGCGGCCCGCCCTGGATGCCGGGGAACACCTGCGAGTCCAC
>CAZZYS010000143.1:9440-10868 GCA_964658285.1 uncultured Verrucomicrobiota bacterium | reverse complement strand
GATTTCCCGCAGGCGTACCACGCGGCGGCCAGCCGGGTGCAGGAACAGTACAGCCTCGTGCAGTACGCGACGGAGATGCGGCGCGCCTACCAGCCGATGGCCGGGACGCACCACGTCGAGTACGGCGAGGTCCACCGCTGGCGCAACGATCCGAAAAAAGCGACGGTGGACGTGTTTTTCATCGGGCACGGCGGCGAGGCGGTGGCGTGGAATTACGTCCTGGTGTTCGAGGACGGCGACTGGAAGGTCGATCACGGCGAGCCGCTCCAGGGCTGGCAACCGGGGCGGCGTCTGGGCGGGTTGCAAATCTGAACGACCAGTCTCTTGGAGAACGTGCGGGAAGGCCCGCCGCAGGCGGTCGTCCTTTAAGGTAGGGATGGCTCTCCGAGCCAATCCCTATTGTTTCCGGAAAGCCTGTTGTCTTGGCAACAGTCAGCCAGAGTAATCTAGGGACTGGCTCGGAGAGCCACCCCTACCTTACAAGGACGACCAGCCGCAACGGCCTGCTCAGAGGCCGTCCAGAAACCGTTCCGCCGACCTTTGCACCATGCGGCGGTCCGACTCGGGGCGTTTCTCCCACGTTTCCACCACGCGGCGGACGCGCGGATTGCGGCGCAACGTGTCCGCGTGCCGGCCGTGGAAATCCCAGTACAGCGCATTGAACGGACACGCGTCGGGGCCGGTTTTCTTGTCCGGCGAATACCGGCAGCCCTCGCAATAGTTGCTCATCTTGTGGATGTAGCCCGAACCGGCCGCGTACGGCTTGGTCCCGACGAAGCCGCCGTCCGCGTAGAGGATGATGCCCAGGACGTTCGGCACCATCACCCAATCATACGCGTCCACGGTCATTTCCAGATACCAGTCGAGCGCGGCCAGCGGCGAGATGCCCGCGATGAGCAGGAAATTCCCCACGATCATCAGCCGCTGGATGTGGTGCATCCAGCCGAGGTCGATGGCTTGCGTGATCGACTGTCGCAGGCAATTCATCTCGGTTTCACCGGTGTAAAACCACGCGGGCAGGGGACGCCGGGCATCGAGGAAATTCAGGTCGCGGTAGCCGGGGCCGCGATGCCAGTACGCGCCGTTGATGAATTCGCGCCACCCGAGCACCTGCCGCACGTAACCCTCCACCGACTGGATCGGGGCGCGGCCGGCCTCGAACGCCGCGAGCACGCGCTCGATGCATTCGCGCGGGGTGAGCAACCCGAGGTTGAGCATCGGCGAGAGCACGGAGTGGTAGAGCACCGGCTGATCCTGCGCGCTCACGTCCTCGTAGGGGCCAAAGTTTTCTAGCCGGTCGGCCACGAAGCGGTCCAGCCAGCGGAGCGCCCCGGCACGGTCCACGGGGAACCAAAAATCCCCCGCGCGGCCGGGATGATCGGCAAACTCGCGCGCCACCGCCGCGATGACCTCGCGGGTGGTCGCGTC